>NZ_JBHRXE010000026.1:0-41636 GCF_042648325.1 Paracoccus simplex
GGAAGCTGTGGGATAAGTCCGTCCGGGGAAAGGGGAACCTCGGCCTTAAGCCGATTTGTGCAACAGAGCCCCTCGGGCGAATATGAATTCATCCATAACAGCCGTGAGATGACCGGCCCTTACAAGGCCTGTTCGCTGTTCTCGCCGATGGCAGATTTCACCAGCCAGTTGCAGGCCGTCGATGTCGCGCGCGCGGTGATGGTCGAGCTGTTCAAACCCGAAAACCGCGACGGGACCGACCGCGCCGCCGAGATTCGCGCCGCCCGCGAGGCCGAGCTTGCGCCGCCGCCCGAGGCCGCATCCGAGGCCGGACCGGCATCGGATGCACCGATCCCCGATCCGCGCCCCACGCGCCGGGCGCTGCTGACCGGCGGGCTGGCCGCTGCTCCGGCAGAGGGCGACGATCCGGAGATATCCGGGGGCGTGGAATGATCTCTGCCGCCGTCAGCTTTCGCCTTTTGCCCCGCGACGGAGGGCTTGCCCTTGCGCAGGGGACGCAGGCGGGGCTGGCGGTGGATGCGCTGATGACGGGGCGCAGGGTGGATGAGGTCAGGCAGATGCTACCTGCCCTGTTCGGCCTGTGCCGGTCCGTGCAGGAATGGGCTATGGCGCTGGCGCTTGGGCTGCCGCTGCCGCCCCTGGACGATCTGCGCCGCGACATGATCCGCGACCATCTGGCCAGGCTGTGCCTGCATCTGCCGCCGCAGCTTGGGCTTGCGCCCCTGGCGTTGCCGCAGGGCTGGCAGGCGGGGGGGCGCGCGCTGCGGGTGGCGCTTTTCGGGCAGGATGGCCTGCCCGGACCCGGTGATCTGGCCGCATGGAGCGCGGGCCCCGCGCCGTTTGCGCGCCTTGTCGCGGCGGTTCAGGGGCATTTCGCGCCGGGCGAGGCGGTCAGCGATCTGCCGGCGATGACGGATCCGTTCGGCCACGGCCCTGTCGAGAACAGCCTTGCCACACGCCATGCCGGACATCCGCTGCTGATGGCGGTGCGGGGCGCATATGGTCACGGGCCTCTGGTGCATCTGCTGGCCCGGCTGGTCGATCTCGACGCCCTGTCGCGCGGGGCTTTCCCGCCGCCCCGCCGGATGGCACAAGGGGCGGCGCTGGTGCCCTGTTCGCGTGGTCTCTGCGCGCTTGAACTGCGCGCGGCCGGCGGCATCGTGACCCGCTTTTCGCGCCGCACACCCACCGATCACCTGCTGATGCCGGGCGGGCTGCTGGCGGCCAGCCTTGCGACACTTCCGCCGCACAAGGCGGATCGGGCGCCTTTGCTTGCCATGATCCTTGATCCCTGTATCCCTCTGCATCTGGAGGCCGGACCCCATGCATGAGATGTCGCTTTGCGAAGGGATCCGCGGCATTGTCGAGGATCAGGCCCGCCGCCACGGTTTTTCCCGCGTGACCCGGATGCGGCTGGAAGTCGGGCGCTTTGCCGGGGTGGAAAAGGCCGCGCTGAGCTTTGCCTTTGACGTGGTCATGCGCGGCAGCCCGGCCGAGGGCGCGGCCCTGGAAATGATCGACCTGCCGGGCCGGGCAATGTGTTTCGACTGTGCCGAACAGGTGGAATTGGACGACCGCCTGTCGCCCTGCCCCCTCTGTGGCGGTGGCAGGCTGATGCCCGAGACGGGGGACGAAATGCGGATCAGGGATATGGAGGTGATCTGATGTGTGGGATTTGCGGTTGCGGCAGCACGGTGACGGTGGACGGGCGCGAGATCAGCCATGACGAGGCACACCGGCTGGGCCTGGCCCATGAGCACGCGCAGGATCACAGCCATGGCCACGGGCACAGCCATGCCGCGAATGGTCACGCGCATGACCATGGTTCCGGCGATCACCACCACCATCATCATCACGACCATGCGCCGGGCCATGGTCACCATCACGACTACGGCGCGGGCGCGGCGGGTCTGTCGGTGCCGGGCCTGACCCAGCAGCGGCTGATCGAGGTCGAGACCTCGCTTCTGGCCCGCAATGACGGGTTGGCTGCGGGCAACCGGCGGGTGCTTTCGGCGCTGCGAGCCTTTGCGGTCAACCTTGTCTCATCGCCCGGTTCGGGCAAGACCACGTTGCTGTGCCGGACCATCTCGATGCTGGAAGGCCAACCGCTGGCGGTGATCGAGGGCGACCAGCAGACCGAGAACGATGCCGACCGGATCCGCGCCACCGGCGCGCGGGCGGTGCAGGTCAATACCGGCAAGGGCTGCCATCTGGATGCGCAGATGGTGGGCGGTGCGATGGATGCGCTGCGGCTGGAACCGGCCTCGCTGCTGTTCATCGAAAATGTCGGCAATCTGGTCTGCCCCGCGGCTTTTGATCTGGGCGAGGATGCCAAGGTCGCGATCCTGTCGGTGACCGAGGGTGAAGACAAGCCCTTGAAATACCCGGATATGTTTACGGCCGCAAGGCTTGCCATCCTGAACAAGATCGACCTTGCCCCCCATTGCGATGCCGATCCCGAGGTCTATGAGGCCAATCTGCGGCGGGTGAACCCCGGCATAGACATCCTGCGCCTTTCGGCCCGCACCGGCGAGGGGATGCAGGCCTGGATCGACTGGCTGCGCGCCGGTCTGGCGACAAAGGCCTGAGCCATGCCCACGCCGCGCCCCTTTGTCCTGCTGGTGGATGACGAGCCGCATTCGCTTTCGGCGATGCGCATGGCGCTTGAGGATGAGTTCGAAATCCTGACCGCCCCGGACGCCGCCGCCGCCGCCCGGCTGATGGAAGAGGAATGGGTGCAGGTGGTGGTCTGCGACCAGCGGATGCCCGGCCAGACCGGGGTGGAGTTCCTGACCGGGCTGCGCGAGCGCTGGCCGGAAACGGTGCGGCTTCTGATAACTGGCTATACCGATCCGTCGGCCATCGTCGATGCGATCAATCTCGCCGGCATCCATCAGTTTATCGCCAAGCCATGGCATCCCGACCAGTTGCTGATGGCGGTGCGCAATGCGGCGCAACTTTTCCATCTCGCGCGCGAGAATGAACGTCTGGCGCTGGAAATGCGCCGTCTTGCCTCGACCTCCGAGAGCCGGCTGGAAAAGCGGCGGCGGGCGCTGCGTCAGGAGCAGGGCTTCGACAGCGTGCTGCGTGCGCCCAACTCGCCGATGAACGGCACCGTTGACGCGGCTCGGCAATGTGCGGCCTTCGATGTCCCGGTGCTGCTGACGGGCGAGCAGGGCACGGGCAAGGAACAGCTTGCGCAGGCGATGCATCTGGCCTCACTCAGGGCTGACCGGCCCTTTTACGCGCTGGATCTGACCGGAATGCCCGATGAACTGGTCATGATCGAACTGCTGGGCGCGCGGCGCGGGGCGGTGGCTGGAGGAACCAGCCGGATCGGCCTGATTCAAAAGGCGGATCGCGGGACGCTTTATCTGTCGGGGATCGAGACCATCACGCCCGAATTGCAGCTTGTGCTTTTGCGGATCCTGTCGGGGCGCGGCTTCACGCCGGTCGGCGGGCAAGAGACGCTGACCAGCAACCTGCGCCTGATCGCCGGGGCCGGCACGGATTTGGCGGCGCTGGTGGCCGAAGGGCGATTCCGTCCCGACCTCTATTACGCTTTGGCGGTGGCCGAGATTGCGGTGCCGCCCCTGCGCGCGCGACGCAGCGATATCGCCATGCTGGCCCAGCACATTCTGGCCGAACTGGCTGCCCGCCACGGCAAGCCGGTGCATGGTTTTGACGGACGCGCGCTGGAGTTTCTGGAGAACTATGACTGGCTTGGCAATTTGCGCGAGTTGTCGAATGAGATCACCCGGATGCTGATCCTTGCGCAAGACAGCGTTCTGGGTGCCGATTTGATCTCTCGCCGGATCCTTCAGGGGCCGCCGGGTGAAGACGGCGCCGGCCGCCTGACCCAAGCGGTGCTTGTCGGAGACGGCAGCCTGAAAGAGCGGGTCGAACTGATCGAAATGCGCATCCTGCGCGAGACGCTGACCCGCCACCGCTGGAACAAAAGCCGCGCGGCGGCCGAACTGGGTGTGTCGCGGGTGGGCCTGCGCGCCAAGCTGGACCGCTATGGCGTCAAGGATCCGGCCGAGCGTCATGCCACCCCGGAAGAGGAGGAATAGCCATGTGTCTGGGAATCCCGGGCCGCATCACAGCCATGACCGATCCTGCGAGGATGATGGCCGTGGCCGAGATCTCGGGTGTGCGCCGCGAGGTCAATATCGCCTGCGTGGCCGAAGGGCTGCCTGAGGGGTTGATCGGCCGATGGGTGCTGATCCATGTCGGTTTCGCCATGAGCCTGATCGACGAGGACGAGGCGGCGCGCACGCTGGCCGCGTTGCATGAACTGGGCGAGGCGCAAGAGGCGCTTGAACAGATGGCCGAAGCCGACCGGGAGATGGCACGATGAAATTTGCCTCGGAATTCCGCGATCCCAAGGCAGCGCGCGCGTTGCTGGCCGCGATTGCATGCCGCGCCGACCAGATCGGCGCCAGCCGCGAAAAGCCGGTGCATATCATGGAGATCTGCGGCGGCCACACCCATTCGATCTTTCGCTATGGTCTGGACAAGCTGGTGCATGAGGGCGTGGAATTCATCCACGGCCCCGGTTGTCCGGTCTGCGTTCTGCCGCGTGCGCGGATCGACGAATCCATCCAGATCGCCAGGCGTCCGGCCGTCATCTTCACCACCTTTGGCGATGCGATGCGGGTGCCGGGCCGGTCGCAATCGCTGTTGCAGGCGCGGGCGGCGGGGGCGGATATCCGCATGGTCTATTCGCCGCTGGATGCCCTGGCTCTGGCCCGGAAATACCCCGAACGCGACGTGGTGTTCTTTGGTCTGGGCTTCGAGACGACGACTCCTTCGACTGCGCTGGCCATCCAGCAGGCCGCGCGGGAAGGGTTGGGCAATTTCAGCGTCTTCTGCAACCATATCACCGTGCCCGAACCCATCCACGCCCTGCTGAAGGATCCGCATATGGTGCTGGACGGGTTCATCGGGCCGGGTCATGTCTCGATGGTCATCGGGGTGCATCCCTATGATTTCATTGCCCGGGATTTCCAGAAACCGCTTGTCGTCGCAGGGTTCGAGCCGACCGATCTTCTGCAATCGGTGCTGATGGTGCTGGACCAGATTGCCGAAGGGCGCGCCGAGGTCGAAAACCAATATGCCCGCGTGGTCCCCGATGAGGGCAATCCGGTCAGTCTGGCCGCCATTGCCGATGTCTATGAACGGCGCCCCAGCTTTGAATGGCGTGGCCTCGGCGAGATCGACGCCAGCGGATTGCGCATCCGCCCGAAATACGCAGCCTTCGACGCCGAGGAAAAATTCGGCATCGGCTATGCGGTGGCGCGCAACCCGGCGCCGGAACCCGAGGGCTGCGCCTGTGGTGCGGTCATGGCGGGGCGGCTCAAACCGACGGCCTGCCCGCATTTTGGCAAGGGCTGCACACCGGACATGCCGCTGGGGGCGCTGATGGTCAGCTCGGAAGGGGCTTGCGCGGCCTATTGGCAATATGGCGGCGCACGGGTCGCAGCGGAATAGGAGGCGGGCCAGACCATGAACGCAATTGCTTTCGGAGCGCTGCGCGACAGCCATGTGACCCTGTCGCATGGCGGTGGCGGCAAGGCGATGGCCGATCTGATCGAAACCGTCTTTTTTCCCGCCTTCGGCCCCGGATCGGGCGAGGATCAGGCGCGGCTGACGGCGGATGCGCTGTGTGAACCCGGTGCGCGGCTGGCCTTGACCACCGACAGTTTCGTGGTCACGCCGCTGGAATTTCCCGGCGGGGATATCGGCAAGCTGGCGGTCTGCGGCACGGTGAACGATCTGGCCGTCGGCGGGGCGCGGCCGCTGTGGCTGTCGGCGGCGTTCATTATCGAGGAAGGCTGCGAGATCGCGCTGTTGCAGCGCGTGGTCGCCTCGATGGCGCGCGAGGCGGTGCTGGCGGGGGTGCGGATCGTGACCGGCGACACCAAGGTCGTCGGGCGCGGATCGGCGGACGGGCTGTTCGTCACCACCTCGGGCGTTGGCGTGATCCCGGCGGGGCGCGATCTGGCTGCGGCGCGGATCAGGCCGGGCGATGTCGTGCTGGTCAATGGCGTGCTGGGCGATCACGGCGCGGCCATTCTGGCGGCGCGCGGCGATCTGGCGCTGTCGACGGATCTGGTCTCGGACTGTCAGGGGCTTGGGCATCTGATGGAGGCGGTGCTGGCCGCCGCCCCCGGCACCCGCGCCGCCCGCGATGCGACCCGCGGAGGGCTTGCCGCGGCGCTGAATGAAATGGCGCTGGCGGCAGGATGCGGCATCGAGATCAGGGAAGATGCGCTGCCCCTGCGCCCCGAGGTGCGCGGGGTCTGCGAGATTCTTGGCCTTGATCCGCTCTATCTGGCCAATGAGGGAACCATGGTCCTGTTCGTGCCCGAGGCCGAGGCTGAGGCCGCGCTAACCGCGATGCGTTCCCGCCCCGAAGGGCAGGGCGCCGCAATCATCGGCCGCGCTGTGGCCGCATCCGAGGGAGGCGCCCATACGGCCCGTGTGCAGATGGTGACCTCCTTCGGCGGGCGCCGCATCGTCGACCGCCTTGTGGGCGAACAGCTGCCGCGGATCTGCTGAAACGGACCCTTGCCGCCTTTGCGTGACCTCAGCAGTCCGAATGGGGCAAGCGCGGCCTCGGTGCCTCATTTGATCGGGCATGGGCGTCAGTCGCGACCTTGCCGTAGGCTTTGGTCTACGGGGGCGGGGTGACCTGCCCCTGAACTTTCATCCAGCCGCGACCGGAGCCCGGTTAGTGTTTACGCCAATTGGCGCAGGTTGAGCAATCGCCCGACGCGCGGAGCTTTCATCTCGCGCAGCGGGGCGGGCGATTGCGGCGGTCAGGGTCCGCGCGTAGTCAGCCGGGGCCTGGTAGTCCAAGGCCGAGTGCGGGCGTTCGGTGTTGTAGTCGGCAGCCCAGGCGGCGATCACGATACGGGCATGGGCCAGGTTGCGGAACATGGTCTCGTTGAGCAGCTCGTCCCGCATCCGCCCGTTGAAACTTTCCACAAATCCGTTCTGCATCGGCTTGCCCGGGGCGATGTAATGCCACTCAATGTCGCGATCGGCGGCAAAGGTTAAGATCGCGTTACTGGTCAGTTCGGTGCCGTTGTCAGAGACGATCATCCCGGGCTTTCCGCGGCGTTCGATCAGGGCGGCCAGTTCTCGCGCCACGCGCCGCCCCGAGATTGAGGTGTCCGGGATCGCCGCCAAACATTCCCGGGTCACGTCATCGACGATGTTCAGCACCCGGCATCTTCGCCCGCAATCGAACTGGTCATGGACGAAATCCAGCGACCAGCGTGCATTGGGCCGCGCCTCGACCAGGATAGGGGCCCGTGTTCCGACCGCCTTGCGCCGCGCCTTCCGCTTGCGCACCGTCAGCCCTTCTTCGCGGTAGAGCCGATAGATCCGATTGATCCCCGAGGGCTCGCCCTCGCGGCGCAGCAACCCTGCCCGGACGACAAGGTGAACCGGGTCTTCGTGGCAGACATGCCGAACCAGCTGTGGGTCAGCGATTTCACCTACGTCTCAAGTTGGCAGGGCATGGTTTATGTGGCCTTCGTGATCGACGTCTTCGCCCGCAAGATCGTCGGCTGGCGCGTCTCGACTTCGATGACCACCGGTTTCGTCCTCGACGCTCTGAATCAGGCCATCTGCCAGCGCGCGCCGTCCGAGGCTGACAAGCTGATCCATCACAGCGACCGGGGCAGCCAATATCTCTCGATCCGATATACCGAGCGGCTGGCCGAGGCGGGCATCGACACCTCGGTCGGCAGCGTCGGTGATTCCTATGACAACGCTCTGGCTGAAAGCATCATCGGCCTGTTCAAGACCGAGGTCATCAAGTTCCTCGGCCCTTGGAAATCCGTGGGTCAAGTCGAGTGGGAAACCCTGAAGTGGGTCGACTGGTATAACAAGACGCGCCTGCACAGCGCCATCGGTTACGTCACACCGAACGAAGCAGAGGAGGAATTCTACACAAGCTTGAACGCCGCCGAAAAAGCAGCCTAATCATTGAACCAGAAACTCTCCGGTAAACCCGGGGCGGTTCACTGCGCAGCAGCGCGTCAGCCAAGCAATGTGGGGTTCAGCCGTCGGTTACTGGCCTTCGACATGGACTCCAACCTTGTCGAGAACGCGATCCGCAGCCCGGCCATGAACCGCCGCAACGCGCTGTTCGCCGGGCACGACGACGGCGGGCGCTCGTGGGCACGCTTCGCCAGCCTGATCGGCACATGCAAGATGAACGGTGTCGAGCCCTACGCCTACCTGCGCGATCTCTTCACCAAGCTCGCCAACGGCCATCTCGACAAGGACATTGATGCGTTGATGCCCTGGGCCTACGCCGCGGCGCCCCACTCCTCACAATGAGCTCATCCGGGTGTCCCCAGTGAGCTCATTCTGAGCGCGCACAAGGGCGAAAGCGGCAGCCGGATACGCCGAGCGATCCCGACCGCAAGCGAAAACCCAATGGGGCGGAGACGGCACTTACAGATATTCAATGCGCCGCTTCACTCAGGTCACCGGCTGCGCCAGTGGTACTGACAGAATCAACGCCACCAGTTCCGCCTGCCTTTGCACGCCGGTCTTGGAGAAGATGTTTCGCAGATGGAATGCGACGGTCGTGCCCGAGATCGCCAACCGGTCTGCAATCTGGCTGCGGCGCAGCCCTTCTGCCAACAAACACGCGACCTGGGCTTCCATCGGCGTCAGGCCGAACAACTGGCCAAGCGTCGCAGTGTCCATAGGAGGTTTGCTGTCTGTGCCGCTCAGTATCAGCATGGCGACCGCCTCATCATGGTGCGAGTGCGCTGGCAGCGACATCCCGATAATCATGAGCTGGCACCCATCGTCCAAGCGCAACCCCGTCGGCGCCATCCCTTTCCCCGGGGCCAACCCTGCGATCAACGCGGACAGCTTCCGGCCATTTTCGCCGCTGGCGGCAAAACGCCCACTCAGCGAGATTCCGGCCGCGCCCGACAAGCTTTGGGCCAGAGGATTGGCATGGACCACGCCGCCATTGGCATCGAGCAGCACCACGCCAAGAGCCAGGCGGTCGAGGGCGGCCAGGCCAGATCGATCTCCCGGCATTGCGCGCAACCTTTGCATCCGGTTCAGGCGCGCTTCAACGGTGGCACGAAGCAGGTCGTAATCAATGGGCTTGGTCACATAATCGTCGGCCCCCGCCATGCGCCCATCGATTACCTGCTGGCGCGAGGACAGGGCAGTCAGAAAGACAAAGGGCACGTCATCAAGATCGGGTCTCGTCCGGCGCAAATGGGACATGAACCTCTTGCCGTCCATGCCGGGCATCAGGATGTCACAGAGGATCAGATCGGGGCGCTGCCTTTCCAGACAGGCCAGCGCCTCGCGCGCATCTCCGGCGGCGCTCACGATGTAACCGGCCTCGTGCAGTTCGAAGGCGATGTCGTCGCGCAGGGATGGTTCATCCTCGACACACAGGATCAGTGGCGCGGTCATGCGACGTCATCCTTCGGCAGGTAAAGCGCGGCTGTCAGGCCTCCCCCGTCACGCTGCGTCAAGGTCACGTCTCCTCCCTGTATTCGCGCCAGATCGCGCGCAAGCGTCAGCCCCAATCCGGAGCCGGGCAAAGTCTCGTGCCCGCTGCCTCGGTAGAACCTGTCAAAAGCACACTCAATCTCTTCGGGCGACATACCCTGCACATGGGTCAACTCTCAGTGACAATTTTGGCCGTTGCCGGGTCAATTCTCAGTGGCAATCAACAGCTTACCGACACGGAGCTTGCCGTCCGCTTCGTCGGGGAGGCAGGATGGCGCATTTGTCGTATTATTCGTCCGGATCGTCGACCAGGCAACCCATGCCATGACAGCCTTGATAGTTGCCGTCCTCATCAAAGTTTGGCTCTCCCTGCGCATCAAATTGCGGCCTGGGGTCGATTTCATCGTCCGCGTCCGGATTGTCGACATAACAACCGATCCCGTGACAGCCGCTGTAATCATTGACCTGGTAATAGTTGTTGGTGGTCGTGTGGGCGTGACCTCGGTGGTTGTGCTCATCGCTGGTCATGCTGCCGACAAGAGCGCCGATAACGGCGGCGCCGACGACAGCACCGACGTCATGGCCGTGATCGTCATAAGCACGAGCATTTGCATCGTGACCACCACCACGGCCATGATGATAGCCGGCGACATCGGCAAAGACGCCGGCGCAGCCTTGGGCAACCCAGATGTATTGGCTTTTTGGATTGTAACCCCAAGTCTTGTTCAGAATGCACGAAGCGTTCGATATTTGATGGATGAGTTGCGGCTTTTTCAGCGGTCCAGCCCAGCATTCATCATATTTATGATTCCTCGAATGACACTCTACCGTGGCCTCGGCCATCACTGGAGCGGCTGCGGCGATGTTTATCCCCGCCCCCAACAGCGCAAAAATGGCGTAGCGGGCAATCAGATCGCGCCGCACAAGAGAAGCTGATTTTTTCCGTAGCATTTCCATGTCCTTATCGTCAGGATCGAAGCTCTGGCACCATCACGCACCTGATCGTTTCCTGCTTTGCTGACCGCGCCCCCGCGTGGCACCTTCAGTGGAAACCTGAAATCACCCGCATGTCGTGCCTCCCCCAACCATCGGCGGAGGAGGCATTGGAAGCGACTGTTCAGTAACCGAGGGGCGCGTTTCGGCAGTCTTGGCGCTGCGCCCCGTCCGAGCAGATCGGCCAATTGTCTGGATCATCGGGGTTATCGACCAAGCAGCCGACGCCGTGACAGCCATCATAATCGTCATAGCCACCGGATTCGTCACAGGCCGCCAGAGGGGCGATTGCCAAAAGCACAATAAGAAGTCCGGTCCGCATTGATGTTCTCCTGAGGTGGTATTCGTGTGAAAGCAGGATGACGCTGGCTGGTCTTATCGCGTCATCTGGGTTAGCGTCTCATCCCGGTCCTTCGGATGTTCCCGTCTCTAGAAACGCATACTGAAGGTGGCGCCAAGGCGGTGCTCGCGCGCGTCCGAGGCAAGCTGGCCCTGATAGTCCAGTCGCATGATTGCCTTCTTTCCAAGGTTCATGTCGACGCCCAGGTCCAGCACAGCCGCGTTGCGGGCAATTGCCGCGCCGGCGATGTCGAAGGTTGCGCCCCCGGCAAAGGCCATTGCAAGTTCCGGGTCAACGTCACCGAAGGCATGGCGCCAGCCGATTCCGCCGCTGACCGCGAGGTCATGCTCAGCAGATCTGATCGTCGTAGCCGCGCGCAACCCGATCGTGGTGAAGGTCGTGTTCATCACCCCTTCTACACCCCCAAGCGCCATGCTGCCGCCACGTTCGGCGAAGCTGTCTGTGCGCAACCGGACATGGGCCAGCCCGGCATAGGGCTCCAGTGCCATGTTGCCGTGATCGACACGGTGGCCGACCTCCGCAAACGCTTGCCAGACATGCCCATTATATTTCGACGAGAGCGGCGCGGCCATTTCACCGATGGCGGCGTGGCGATCTGTCTTCAAGCGGTAATCCGAATAGGTCAACCCGGCACGCAGGGCAGTCTGCCCCCATTCCGTGCCGGCATAGGCCCCGAGATGGATCCCGTTTCCTGATCCTGAGGAAACTCGATCATCCACGTCATACGAGCTGTCGCTCATCGCCAGCACGCCGCCCAGCCGCCAATCCTCGACTGGCGCATCATAGCCAAGGACAAGGCCGTGGGTTCTGCGGTCAAGCTGCGCAGCATTGCCATCGCCATCTGTCCGACCCCGGGCGCCAAAGGCATGGCCCCAATAGACCGGCCCATCAATCGTGGCGACGGCATCGACCGCCCCGTCGACGGTCAAGGCCATTACGCCACTCTTCGAGGCGCCGACCGTCCCGAATGCTGCGCGCAGACGTCCGTTTACCGCATCGCGCAGAAAGTGGCTTTCGTCGATCAACGCCCCCTGCATTGATGCATGGATCTCGCCCGAGACCGAGTCGAAGGCGCTCGCCGCCTCAGAGGCACCTAGATAGAGTGCCTCATCATAAACCGGGTTGCCGCTGCCCAGTGACTCCAGCCCGAAAGCCGAAGAAGCCTGGTTCGCGCTTTGTGCCACATCGGCGAAGGCGATATCCGAACGCCTCACCTCCAGCACAACATTGGCAGGAGAATTGTTCAGCGCAAAGCTGAGGAACGGTGCATCCGTCACCAGATCCCCCGCCAGCATGTTATAACCACCAGAGACGCCGCCAGTTGCGTCCAGCAACAGATACTCGCGTCCCAGCGACAGTCGCCCAGCCGTGGCGCGGTCAAGTGTTACGCTTGCGCCATTTTCGATCAACGCCTGATCCGAGACAGCGATACCGGGTTGGGCACCCCCAGCCACCGGACCGAATACGAGGGTCGAGCCTGCCTGCTGGGTAAAGCTTCCTTCAACCTTCAACGGTACCGCGCCGCCTGTGGCTACCGCGCCGCCATCGGCTACCGTCAAGCCGTGGAAGGTGCCCGTGCCGCCTGCCGTGCCGCCATTCTGCACGGTCGTATGATCATTCACGGTGCCGTCATTGGCAAAACCGCCGGAAACAAGAACCTTACTGGCAAGCGACCCTTTCGAGGTCAGGACCAATCCTGCACCGGTATTGATCCTGGTCGCACCGGTATACTGATTGTTGCCGGCCAGCGTCTGCACGCCACCCTGAACGATCAGGCCGCCGCCGTGATGCGTGTTTTCCGCGTCAAGGTCGGTGATCGTCCCTCTGAAACTGTCCTGCGCCGCCGTCAGCACCAGATTGCGGTCGTAAAGCAGCACCGTGCCAGAGCCGGACAGGCTGCGAATCCGCGCATCATTATACGCATCTGACACCCCCCAGAATGCGATGCGATTACCCTTGTCGCCGATGTCCAGCGTGCCATCCGCCACCACCCGCGACGAGGTTTCGATGCTGCCGATGCCGGCCAGTTCGAGCTTGCCATCCGTCTCAATCACGGTCTGACCGGTATAGGTGTTGGCATTGGAAAGCCGCAATTGGGCGTGTTTTGCCACCGTCAGATCGCCAGCGCCCGAGATCACCCCGGCCGCGCCGAAATAGCCAACGGTGTATTCGGTCCCGTCATCATCCTTCATGGGAAACGGGCTGCCCATCTCTGCCGTTACCCGCGACAGCCCGATTTCGTCCACAGCAGGGGTATCCGTGGTGAAATTGTTGGCGCTGACAAAATATGGCGTATAGGCGGTGGACTGGTTTTCCAGGTCATACATGACCGACTGGCTCACAAAGAAGTCCATACCAGCTATGAACTGCACCGGCGTGTCTGCGTTCCCCTCGATCTCGACGACATCAATGTTGGAAAGACCGACCGGCATACCCTCCCCCGCCACAAGATTCAGCGAAGGGATCGTCTTGTTGCCATCCTTGTCGATGTCGACCCTGACCCCGGACGCGACAAGGGCATTCAGACGCGCCGTGCTGATGGTGATCTGCCCACCGCCGGGTGTTCCGGTGTCCAGCAACGTGGCAACCTTGGTGAGGCTGGGGGCGGCATCATCGTCACCGAATGCCAGGGTGTAATTCCCCTCGAACTCGGCAGAGGCAGGTGCGCCAGATCCGGGGAAGTTAGGCAAGGTACCCTTGGCGTCGTCGCCATTCTTGTCGCCCCAGGGCATGACCGAGGTGAACTGTGCACGAACCGCAGAATTCACATCCACGATCAGGCAGGGGGAACAACCCGGTGTAAGACCCTGCTTGCCCGACTCGGTATTGCCGTTGGCGGCAATGACATAGCCCGTCTTCGTCGCCCGCCCGATCAGCCCCGATGTGCTTGCCCATTCGCGGCCCAGGTAGTCGCCGGCACCGAAGGTTCCCCAAAGGGTTCCGCCATCGTCAATGGGCTTGTCCTGTGCCATCTGCTTGCGGGCATTGAGGTCGGCATAATAGGCTGTCTTCGACCCATCCTCGTTGGTAACGACATAGACAGGATCCGCGCTCAGCATCGGCTTTTCCGGCCCCTTGTAATCGGCCGTGTAAATGACATCGACGATCCGCGCCACCTGATAGGTGGATTGCCCCGCAACCGGCAGGGTAAAGCTCTCGGAGCCGTCTGCTGCATGATAGGCGATGTCATCTACATCGACCTGCTGCAACAGGTAGCCATAGGTGCCGTCACCATAGAAATAGCCTCGGGGCTCAGTGCCCGGCGTCGGTTTCACCCCGCTGACATCGGAACCGAGCTGCATATTGGCGCTATCCGAACCGGTGTCGAACAGCATCTGCCGTCGCTGACCATCATTTGTGGAAACCCAGATGGTGATGCGACTGAGCTCGTCATTCCCCTTGTCGTCCTTAACATACAGGTAATCAAGTGGGACTGACCTTGGATCGGACAAGGCCGGAGATGATGCCAGGCCCAGCCCGACAAGCAGAGCCAGCCCAGCCGTCGACCCGCCAAGCCGTCTGAGCAGGAACTTGCGATTCCCAATCGTATTGCACGTCACCATGTCGCGTCTTTCCTTATGCGAAATCACCCGGCGCGGATGCCGCGACGCGCCCCGAAGTCGCACCCCGGTTTTCCACCGGTGTTCAACATCGTCTTCGCCAGCAGCCGCACAGCCAGGATCCGGTCATACCAGCAAGACAATACATATTCCTGGCGGTCGTCATCCCGCTATGACTATCATGATTCGCACATTTTATAACGGAACGCACATATTCGGCGGCTGTGCAGGTGCTCGAGGTTGCGGCTCGATGCTGTGGGATAATATGCCCGGACAAAGGCAGAGTAGGGGCTATCGGCCTGTTTCTGTATACTAACTATTTGGAGAATAAATGATGAAACGACTTGGTGTCATGTCGATTGCAGCGCTGGCCATTGGCGGCGCGGCAAATGCTGGTTCGTATGCGGCTCCGATCATTGAAACTCCCGTGATCGCACCCGCAGCTCCCGCGCTGAGCCACAGCAACACCTGGACCGGTTTCTATGCCGGTATGCAGATGAGCTATTCGGATTTCTCGGTAAATCGCGACGGCGTCGATGATGCAACCGGCGGCGTCTACGGGATCCATGCCGGTTATAACCACCAGCTTCACAACAACATGGTCATCGGTGGAGAGATTACCTTCGATCACTCCAGCGCCGACAGCGACGTCTGGCAGGTCGAACGTCTGATAACGGTTCGCGCCAAGGTGGGATATGCCCATAATAATTGGCTGGTCTATGGCTTGGCAGGCTATGCACACGCCCGGACCGAAGGCGCCGACCGTGCCCATGGGAAGAGCGGCGGCGCAGTTTTCGGCATCGGCGCCGATTATGCCGTATCCGACAAGTGGCTGGTCGGTGGATCCTGGGAAGGTTATCGTTTCAGTGACTTCAAGAACGACCCCGACAACATGGAAGTTGATGGCGGCTCCGTTCGGTTCCGTGCGTCCTATAGGTTCTGATATTTTGCTCCTTGCGGAGCATCTTGGAGAGAATACACGATGAAGCTTAAAATGCTATCCGCTATTGGCGTGGCTTGCACCCTTGCGGCATGTGCCGAGAACCCTGACAATATTCGCGCGGGCTATACCTCGACCGCAACTTATCAGAACATGTCCTGCCAGCAACTGGCATCCGAGGCTATCACTGTCTCGAATCGCGCGCATGATGCCGCGAATGTTCAGCGCCGCCATCAAACCCGCGACGAAGTTGCTATGGCGGCGGGGCTGGTGGTGTTCTGGCCGGCACTTCTGTTCGTTCACGGGAATGACCAGACCACATCGGAAGTTGCACAACTGCGTGGCCAGATGCAGGCAATCGAGCAGGTTTCGGCCGCCAAGAATTGCGGAATGGTCTTCCAGCGTACATAACGCTTGGCCGGTAAAGACGGGCGCGACAAGCGGCCTGGGGAAACTCGTAATGAACCCGCAGGCTCGCTTCCGTAGAAGCGAGCCTGTGTCCATATTGCAATCAATCTGGTTTCATAGGTTATCACCTGAGTTAATATCTTCCTTGCCAGCGACGCGAGGAATGCGTCATGAAGAAAGTGGAGGCGTCTATGAAACATATCGTCCTGGCAGCATTATTCTGCACGTTATCCTTATCTGCCGCGCAGGCGGATCAGTGCATGGATAAGGCAGTGGATCAGGCTTCAATGAACCGCTGCGCGGCGCAAGCCTATGAGAAATCCGACGCGGATCTGAACAGGTATTTCCATGAGATCAGGCAGCGACTGGCTGATGATGTGGATGCCCGGCATCTTCTGCGCGATTCACAGCGCGCCTGGATCACGTTTCGCGACGCGGAATGCGCCTTCGCCGCCTCGGCAGCGACTGGTGGCAGCGTCTACCCCATGGCGCACGATCTGTGCCTGGCCGACCTGACGCAGAAGCGCGCGCATGAACTGCGACAGTATCTGGAATGCGAAGAGGGCGATATGACCTGCCCTGTTCCATTTTCAGGATGACAGGTTTGGGAGTGTATACTGTGAGAATGACGACCTGTTTCATAAGCATCGTGATGGTCCTTGTCGCAACGGCCGTACCTGCCTTGGCTGAGGGGGGTGATCCCTGCGCGGGTATCGACACCAATCTGACGGATAAGCGCGCCAGAGAATATGCCCACCTGATCGTCGATGCCTTTTCCAAGGATCTGAAGCCATCCGAACGTTTCAAACCTTCAGATGTCGAGGTTGGGTCCTTTCTGGAAAGCGATGAATGGAGCGCGGTGAGCGCATCCATTCCCACCGCTGATATGGCAATGTTCTTCTTCCAGGAGGTCGGTGGCAAGAAACAGTTCAAGGACGTGTGGGGCGGCATTGCCGAAGCTTCCGAAGCCCCGCAATTGATCAAATGGGCAGAGGATCTGGGTGCACCGCGTAATCTTGCAACCTGCTTCGCGGACCAAGTCACCTTCGATGATAGTGCAGACTCTCCATTCGGTTTCACAGTCGATCTGACCTTCTCGACCAAGGCAGAGGAACGTCTGACCGCGCTGCATGAGGAGGTTGTCGTATCAGCCTCCTACTATGGCGACCCTTCTGAAAAAGGTAAGGAATTCGTTGATGATGTCGGGCGATTTGACCTTGGCACGGAGACCGTGCAGGTGCCGGCTTCGCCCGGAATCGCCGAGATCAGTGGCAATCAGGTTGGCGAAAGTGACCTCGAATGGATAGAGGGTCGACCTAATGTCAATGTCAATGTTTTCACTGCTCGCATCAGCGGCGACGACAATCTCATAAGTTGCGATTTCATTGACGGCCCACTTGACGATGTCATTCAGTCCATGCCCGTCGCGCTGCACTGCACCCTGATCGAAGAGGAGGTCGATGCCGAGCTGAAGCCATGACATGCGCGCTTTGGGAAATCCCCCGGTTTCTCTGACCACGACTTCTCATCGCAACCAATCGCACGCGTATCAGAATGGAACTGCCACCAACAGATCACTACCAAATCTGAGTTATGGTTGTCGGCGGCCGCTTGCAGGTCCTTCGATACCCGGAACTGCTCACAGCGACCCCGGCGACCACGATGGATCTCATGACCTCGAGGAGGATAGCCGGTTGACGCGTATATTGATGCCTGTCGTCATGTCACTGCTTCTGGCATTACTTGCGGCGCGCAGCGACGCGCAGGATGCGCCGCCGGAAGAATTGGTGGTCGGAGTCTATGTCAGCCCACCTTTCGTCGAGGAGCACGACGATGGCAACTATTCCGGCATGGCAATCGATCTCTGGGAAACTGTTGCCGACCGGATGGATCTGGCTTTTCGCTATGCCACTTATCCAACCTTCGGCTCACTGGTCCGTGCCACGGCCAGTGGCGAGGTGGATGCGGCCGTTACCAATCTGACCATTACCCGTGAACGTGCCGAGCTCATCGCATTCACCCAGCCGTGGTATGATGCCGGGTTAAGGATCATGGTGCCCAGTCAGGGGGGGGGCGGGTTTCGAGGCATGCTGAACGGGCTTCGGAATGCCGGCCACCTCCGCGCCTACATATTTCTACTGTCAATGATCCTGGTCGCTACTGTTGGTCTGTCACTCTTTGATCGGCGATTTGATCCGGATCACCCCAGGCGATGGCGTGAATCCATCGCGGAAAGTTTCTATCAGGTGATGTCGATTATCACCTCGGGGCGAACTGCGCGCAAGAACCTGTTCGGCTGGGTCGGGCGCATCTGGCAGGCTATCTGGCTTATCGTCGGCGTCGCGGTTATCGCCTATATTACTTCATCGGTGACGAGCGTCATGACCACCGTGTCACTGACCCAAGGCATCTCCGCGCTGTCGGACCTGCCCGGCAACACGGTTGGTGTCCTTTCCGGCAGCGTTGCTGAGCAATATATGCGTGATATGGGTGTCGCCACGCGTTCATACGTCAATATCGATGCTTCGGTTGTCGCACTGCGCGAGGGGCGACTGGACGCGGTGGTGGGAGATGCGCCCATCCTTGAACATTATGTCCTTACACATCAGAAGGATAACCTGGCGGTGGTCGGCAACTTGTTTCATCCGGACAAATACGGCTTTGCCTTCCCGCATGAAAGCAACCTGACGACACCGACTACACTGGAGCTTCTGGACCTTCAGGAAGACGGTACGTTAGGGAACCTGAGGTTGGAGTATTTCGGCAGCAGAAATTGACTTTCACCTGACGATCAGCCAATCGTCTCGAACAGGCTAACAATCCAAATTACCTCGAATATGATGGCAAATACGGCGAAAATGGCATGATAGCGGTCTGATCTCCATGCCAGTGCAGCTAAGGTGCCGGCGATCAGGATTGCTTGCCTGATTGGATAATACCAACCGTATCGGTGGTAATAATAATCGCCGCCTTTGATCAAGGTGTCGACAACGTCAACTGTCAGTAACATCAGCAACAGGATATAAAAACCACGCCGACGCTTCTTGAAATAGTCCTCAAAGCCAAGATACTCATCCATCTTATCTGGAAAGATGACGGCCGACATCGCGACGAACAAGAAGGCATAAAATATCAGGAAGATATATATGTTGAATGACCAGTCCTGGCGATGAGCGAGCGCGAATTCGAACCACCAGAAGTGGATGATGAACAAGACAAGAAACAAGGCCCATGTGAAATGTGGAAGGTATATCCTCTCTCGGCCAGGGTGTTGTATGAAACGTGTCATCCCCGTGATTAAACGACTAACACTGAGCCCTAACACCATACCAAGAATAATGCGGACATGAGTGAAGACCTCAGGACCATTGATCGTGCCATGAATGTCGTTCATGCTATTTCACAATTATGAAGTTATGATCTCATATGCAGGGCGTCGTTATCGGTTCCGCCTCAACTCTCCCGGTGTTGTGCCGAAAAATTTCTTCATGACAACCATCATGTGAGACTGGCTAGAGAAGCCATGCGCGTTCGCTATCTGCGAGATGTGCGAATCTGTATTGGCAATAGATGACATTGCACGCTGGGCCCTCAGTTTCATAACGTATTGATGCGGGGACACACCCATCTCCACGCCGAAACTACGCGAAAAATGCCCGAGAGACATACCGGATATGTCGGAAAGTTCACTGATTGTTATCCTGCGATGGATGTTTTCGTGTATATGCTCGACAACCCTGCGCCGAATATGTGATGCCAGTCCGCCTCGCTTCGGGTAGTGATCCACTCGGTTGTCGGCATTGGTCATTCGTCTGATGAGGTGGGAAAGCAATGCCATGCTGAGGGACTCCAGGTAAAGATGATTATCCCCGTCATTGATGATTCCATTCCTTAGCAACATGGCTATTTTGTGTGCAATTGGATCCACATCTCCAACCTTGAACAATGGGGGATCTGATAATTCAAGATCGTATTCCCTGATGCTCAGGTTGTTCAATTTCTCAGGCGTGACAGAAAGAAGTATGTTCTCTTTCGGCTCCGACCATTCTGCTGTGTAGTTTTCTCCGGCTGGCACCAATTCCACCGTGCCCGGAGATGCGGAATATTCCTGACTGCGAGATGAGCCCAGCATGGTTTTCCTCCGTGCCTGCGGCGTCAGGAAGACGAGGATGAAATTCGAGCTGGCGGCAAACTCTGTCTTGCCTTCCCTTGTTTGTGTTAGCATTAGGTCAACGTATGGACTATAATATTTCCGACCCCATTTCGGGGAAAAAATATCAATCGCTCGGGGAGGCAAGCAATCTGATGAGTTTTGCCGGCTCTCAATCTTCATTTTCCATCCAGACAGTTCGGATGCGTCCCGGGCATCCCGGTGGTGGTTCCATTTGGGTAGCTGCATTCGCACTTGGCGATCCGTTCGTATGATGCGTGGCCGTCCGTGCAGTGCACGACGTTGCGAGCCATGATGGGCCGCAGGGCAGCGAAAATCGCCGCGTGGCCTTCGCCCGCTCTCGCGCCTCGCCCTTCCCGGCCTGTCGAAGGTCTTGCGGTGTCAGTCGGGCGAGCAGACGGCCCAGCTTGGTTGGATCGAACCCAGGTCATGCCAAATCTCCGAAAGCTTGAGCTTCTCGCATCCTACCCCACGGCGCCGAGAATGGCAAAAAGCAAGCCAATTGCTGACACCTTTTCCTGGCAGGTGGCATGCTGCTTCCAGGATAGGTCCAGCATGAGCGTGGTGCGCTAGGCGCAGAGCGTCAGATCGCAGCCGTCCTCGATAGTGACCCGGTCGAACTGGGTTTCGCCTTCGGCGAAACGGTCCTCGTGCAGGCGGATCGCGAACTTGATAATGCCATTATTCAGGAACTTTACGCACTCGGTCCCGACGAACTCGCGATCCGTGACCAGAAGCTGGAGCGTCGAGACCGGGAAATGCGCGAGACAGCGCGATCCGGGTCGCGGTCGTGCTGTTGCCCGGACCGTCGAGCTCGGTCCTGAACAAGGGAGCCCGGAAACGCCGGGAGACGACCACGAGCACGAGACAGTGCACGTCGCGCGCGGATCTTTCAGTTCGTCCAGACGAGCGCGAGCGTCCATGCTCCCGCCGGCCCGGTCAGTCGCGCGACGATGGGAATCACCCCTCCGGATCAATCCCGCCACCCTCGGTCAGGACTGTGTCGCATAGTGTGATCCTTCGAGCCCGAGCTCAACTATCCCAAGGATTGTCGCAAGTTCTGCGCCACCGCATCGGCGGCCATCTTCACCGGCTCGGCGGCGAGATGGGCGTAGCGGGCGGTGGTCTGGGCCTGCGTGTGGCCGAGCAGCTTGCCGATCATCGGCAGGCCCTGACCGGCGGCGACGGCCGTCGAGGCGAAGGTGTGGCGCAGGTCGTGGATGCGGACGTCCTTGACCCCGGCGCGGGCGCGGACGCGCTGCCAGAAGGGCTGCAGGTCGCTCAGCCGCTTGCCGGGCAGGGTGCCGGGGATCACCCATGGGTTGCCCTTGATGCGCGGGGCGTCCCGCAGCAGCTCCACCACCGGCTGGCCGAGATGAACGATCTTGGCGCCGGTCTTGCTGTCGGGCAGGCGCAGGGCGCGGCCCTCCAGATCGACATGGTCCCATTGCAGGGTCATGATCTCGTTCAACCGGCAGCCGGTCAGGATCAGCAGCCGCGCGGCGAGGATGGCCGAGGGCAGCTCGATCCCCTCCGCCTCCATCTCGCGCAGCACCTCTCCGATCCGGCGCAGTTCGGCCGCGCTGAGGAAACGCTCGCGCTTCTCCTCGGGGTACTTCCGGATGTGCTTTCGCGGGTTGGTGCCGTCCGGACGCAGGCCCCACATCTCGGCGAGGCTGAACATCTTCGAGACCACTTCGAGGCAGCGGTTCGCCTGATAGGGGATGTGGCGGAGGTCGTGGTGGAACTTCGCCACGTCAGCCCGGGTGATGCCCGTGACCGTGAGTTGCCCGAGCGCGGGCAGGATGAAGCGCTCGAGGTTCCGGCGATATTCCTTGGCTGTGCTGGCCTTCACGCGGATCGCGATGTGTTCCCTGTCGAACCGCTCCGCCAGCTCCTTCACCGTGATCGCCTTGCGCCCCGCGTCCCGCTCGGCGGCGGGGTCCGCGCCATTGCGCGCGGCGGCGACAATGGAGATGGCGCGGTTGCGGGCCTGCTCGCAGGTCAGGACCGTGCTGGGCCCGAGGCTTATCCGCCGGGATCGGCGTCCGGCGCGATACTGGACCACGTAGCCCTTGCGTCCGCTCGGCAGCACGCGCAGCCTGAAGCCAGGGATCTCGCTGTCCCAGACGAAGTATTCGGCGGAGCGGGCTTCTGCGGCGTCGACGAGGCGTTTGGTGATCTTGGGCATGGCGCTCGTCAGTGGTTCTTTCGCCGCTCCACAGTGCTGAAGCGCGGGCGACAGTCAACGAACACATTGAAATCGCGAATAAAAAGGAACTGGTTCGCGTTTCCGCGCAAGGCGTTTCGGCGCCCTGGTGCGGGAAATCGACGAGCCGCGCGAATCAAAACGCAGGTTCCGGTGCCCGTGGACCGCTGTTAGGCTCGGGGAAAAGAAACTGGCGATCCGATGGCTTCCAAGACCACCCTCAATGCGAAGAACCTCGAAGCGCTGGGCGCCGAGCGCCTGGCGCAATTGCTGATCGAGGTCAGCACCGGCAACGCGGCCGCCAAGCGCAAGCTGCGGCTCGCGCTGGCCGGGGCCCAGAGCCCGAGGGAGGCGGCGCGGGAGATCACCAAGCGGCTGACCAGCATCGCCCGAGCCCGCAGCTTCATCACCTGGAAGAACCGCAAGGCGCTGGTCACCGATCTCGAAACCCAGCGGCGCGCCATCGTCGAGCAGATCGCGCCGGCCGATCCGGACGAGGCGCTCGCGCTCATGTGGCGGTTCATGGCGCTCGCCACGCCCGTCTTCGAGCGCTGCGACGACTCCAGCGGGACCGTCATCGGCATCTTTCACCAAGCCTGCGCCGATCTGGGTCAGCTCGCCGAGAAGGTCCGGCAGGATCCGCAGGCGCTCGCCGGCACTGTCCTCGATGCGCTGCAGGACAACGGCTATGGCCAGTATGACGGCCTGATCGGCATCATGGCGCCGGCGCTCGGCGACGAGGGGTTGGCGGCCCTGAAATCGATGACCGAAGAACTCGGTCGCTCGCCTGTTCCGGTGCCGCCGAAGGACCAATGGAAGGCGGTGGGCTGGGGCACGGGCGGCATCACCTACGAGCACGAGATGCGGGCGCGCGAGCGCACGAGCGCGGTCGCCATGGCGCTCAAGGACATCGCCGACGCGCAGGGCGACGTCGACAGCTTCATCGCCCAGTACGATCCGAAGACCCGCAAGGTGCCGCAGATCGCAGCCGAGGTCGCGCAGCGTCTGCTGGCGGCCGGCAGGGCGGGCGAGGCGCTGGGGTTCCTCGAGCGCGCGGAGCTCGGCGACGGGTTGCGGGTTCCGCTGGCATGGCAGGACATTCGCCTGCAGACGCTGGAGGCGCTGGGTCGCGGCGAGGAGGCGCAGGCGTTCCGGTGGGGCTGCTTCGAGCGCACGCTCTCCGACGGCTACCTGCGGGCCTATCTCAAGCGGCTTCCCGACTTCGACGACATGGAAGCCGAGGAGCGCGCGATGGCGCACGCCATGGCCTATCCGAGCCTTCTTCACGCCCTGCAGTTCTTCCTCGACTGGCCGGCTCTGGATCGCGCCGCCGACCTCCTGGTGGCCCGACACGACGAGATCGACGGCGACCACTACGAGTATCTTGCCCCCGCGGCGGAGGCCCTGTCAGAACGTCATCCGCTGGCTGCGACGCTGGTGCTCCGCGCGATGATCGAATTCACGCTCACCCGATCGCGGGCGAAGCGGTATCGCTATGTCGCCGAGCACCTGGTCTCCTGCGCCCGGCTCGCGCGGGACATACCGGACTTCGGAACGTTCGAGACGCATGACGCCTACGTCGCCCGGCTCAAGGAGGAGCACGGCAGGAAGTTCGGCTTCTGGTCGCTCACCGCCGCCTGATGGTCGTGCTACCGGAAAATCAGGTCACGGCCCCTTGGAAGCATTGTGGAAGCACGAGGCTGAAAAACGCTGCGCAATCCCGACAGATCGTGCGAAGCGGAGCCTCGCCCGCGGGATCGGCAAGTGTCGTAAACTGCGCAAGAACTCGCGGTTCCGAGTGATTGTTCATGGTTCGTTCGACACGACTCATAACCTGAAGGTCACAGGTTCAAATCCTGTCCCCGCAACCAAAAACATAAGCAATATCAAATAGATAAGCAGATGGTATTTTTATACCATCGGCCTTTTCGCGTTCTACATCAACACCACATCAACACCCTAACAGAAAACCGGCAACGGCCCGCATCCGCCGACATTCACTGGCAGCGGACGACGGATGCGTCCGAATCTGTCGGAGGCGCGGATTATCTTCTCCTCATCAATGGAGAGAAAAGATGACCTGCGAAAAACACCTTGCGCTCGGCCTTGTCGCCTCCCTGGCAGAGCGCTTTGGCCCCGGAAGCAAGATCGCCAAGGAACTGCCGGGCTGGATCGAATATCTGACCGACACCGAATGTCCCGAACGGCCGCGGACCCGGCCCGGTGCTGCCTGGTGGGGGCGGGTGCGCAGTCTGCTGGATGATCTCTGCCAGGAAGCTCACCGCAGCGAAGGCAATCTGGTGCGGGCAAATGCGACGCGGATCGGCGAGCACTTCGGCTTGACGGAACTCGAGGCGCGGATCCTCGAGTTCTTCGCCAACTATCGCATCTTCGATATGTTCGAGCATGTAGTCGATCAGGCGCTGGAAACGAGGGAGGTGACCCTGCCTTTCCTCGTCGCGCAATTCTCGGGTGCTGAGCAAGGGGAAGTCAGAACGGCACTGCGTCCCGATGCACGGCTGAAAGCTTCGGGCCTGTTGCAGAACGAGGGTCGCAACTGGTCCAGCCAGCGGGTTCCCTATGCTGTTTCACCCCGACTGGCGGATGCCATGCTGGCGGATGTCGACGACATCGAGGAACTGGTTGCACTGCTGTTTCCAGCAGCGCCCACGCCCGATGCCGAATGGCGGGACTTCGAGGGGCTGGGCGAAAGCGCTGATCTCATGCGCAAGCTTCTGGCCAATGCGCTCGTGAGTGGCACGCCGGGCGTGAACATCCTGCTTTATGGCGCGCCGGGCACGGGCAAGACCGAATTCTGCAAGGTACTGGCCCGCGAAGTGGGGGCCGGTCTGCGCGCCATCGGCGAGGCGGATGACAGCGGCGAAGAGCCTTCGCGGGGCGAGCGACTGGCCGAACTCGGCATCGCCGGACGGATGCTGTCGGCGCGGCGTGATACCGTGCTGCTGCTGGACGAAATGGAGGACCTTTTCGGTGGCGCGATGCCGTCGTTCTTCCGTCAGGAGCGGATCTCGAAGGTTTTCGCGAACCGGCTGCTCGAAACCAATCCCGTGCCGACGCTCTGGACCACCAATTCCATCGACGCCTGCGATCCGGCCTTCCTGCGCCGCATGACCTTTTCGGTCGAGATGCGCTCGCCGTCCGAGCGGGTGCGCAAACGCATCTGGCAAAGGCTCGCCGATCGGCATCAGCCGCTGGCCGAGACCGGGGCGCTGATAGCGCTGGCCGCGAGCCATAACCAACCCCCGGCGCTGGTGTCCGACGCAATGCGCGTGGCACGCGACTGCGGCGGTGGGGTCGAGACCTTTGCGCAGGTGCTGGGGGCTTCGGCCAAGCTGACCAATGGCGGCATCGCGCCGCCGCCGCGTCATCATTCCGAAGCGGCATGGGAACCCGCCCTGGCCAATACCGACACCGACCTTTCCTTACTGGAGGCACGGCTCGCAGGCTCCGCTTCCGCACCGCGGATTTCCTTCTGCCTCGATGGCCCGGCGGGGACCGGCAAGAGCGCATGGGCCCGCCATCTGGCCCGACAGCTGGGCCTGCCGGTGGTCGAGAAGCGCGCCTCCGACCTGCTGTCGATGTGGGTGGGCGGCAGCGAAAAGGCCATCGCCCAGGCATTTGCCGGTGCGCGCGCCGAAGGGGCGCTGCTGATCTTCGACGAGGCCGACAGTCTGCTGGCCGACCGGCGCAACGCCTCGCGCCAATGGGAAGTCAGCCAAGTCAACGAGATGCTGACCTGGATGGAAAACCATCCAATGCCCTTCGTCTGCACCACCAATCTCGCCGAGAACCTCGACCCGGCGACCCAGCGGCGCTTCACCTTCCGCATCCGCTTTGACTGGCTGCGTGAGGATCAGTTGCCGCTGGCGTGGCGTGCGCATTTCGACTCACCGGTGCATGGTGATGTCAGGGCGCTCGACCGGCTGGCGGCGGGGGACTTTGCCAATGTTGCCCGCAGGATGCGCGCGCTTGGGCAGGATGATCCTGCCACCATCCTCGCGGAATTGCGCCGCGAGTCTGAGGCCAAGGAAGGCAAGACAAGGGCCATTGGCTTCGGCCGTTGACCTTGCGCGCATCCGAAAGGAATGTGAGGCGCGGGGAACAGGGAAAACCATGCGCTATTCACGTCAGGAAGATCTGCTAAAGCTGGCCCTGATGATGCAGGGCTCGGCGGAAGGAGTTTCCATCGCCGATATCGAGCTTAATTTCGACGTTTCCCGGCGCACGGCCGAGCGGATGCGCGATGCCGTGCTGCGCGCCTATCCGCAACTGGAGGAACGCCCCGGTCCGCAGGGTCAGAAATACTGGCGCTTTCCGCCCGGCACGCTGGGCAAGATGGAGGAGCCGACGCTCGACGAACTCGGCGCCGGTCACCGTGCCGTGGCAATCGCGCGACGCGAGGGCGATCTGGCCACGGCCGAGACGCTGGAACGGCTGCTGGCCAAGGTGCAGGCGATGTTCCGCGCCGACCGCCGCCGCCGCGTTGCTGCTGATCTGGAGGCGCAGCTTCTGGCCGATGGTGTGGCCTTCCGCCCCGGCCCGCGCGAGCGCATCGCACCGGAGATCCTGTCCACCCTGCGCGAGGCGATCCTTGCCGGGGTGATGATCTCGGCAGACCACCGCGCCCGTGCGTCGGGCAAGCTGTCGCGCAACACCCGGCTTGGCCCGATCGCCATGCTGTTCGGCGAGGGGAGGCAATACCTGCTGGCCTGGAGCGAGTACCAGGACGACCTGCGCCTGTTCGCCTTGGCCGGATTCGAGCGGATTGCGCTTGAGGATGACGTCTACGAACGCCCCGAAGGCTTCGACCTGCAGGACTGGCTGGCCGAAAGCTTCGGCATCTGGCGCGAGGAGCCGCAGGATGTGGAGTGGCGCTTCCTGCCTGAAGTGGCCGACGAGGCTGCGACCTATGTCTTTCATCCGAATCAGGAAACGGAGCGGCTGGCCGACGATTCGCTGGTGGTGCTGTCAACGGCGGTGCAATATCCGGCCACGCGGCGGCTCCGCCATTCGTCAACATGACCTGGGGGCGAGTTTCAGGCAAGGTTCGCGTCACGTCCGGTCAGGCCCACCGGCGGCACAGCACCAGCTTTGCCGCAAGCCCCT
Organism: Paracoccus simplex; assembly: GCF_042648325.1. NCBI lineage: Bacteria > Pseudomonadati > Pseudomonadota > Alphaproteobacteria > Rhodobacterales > Paracoccaceae > Paracoccus > Paracoccus simplex. The sequence goes on from NZ_JBHRXE010000026.1 coordinate 27,277, forward strand.
GATCGGCCCGGAAGAATTCCAGCCGTCCGCCATGCTGCGCGGCGATGGTCGAGACGATGGCCAGCCCCAGCCCGACACCCGGGGCCGTGCCCGCATTGCCGCCCCGCTGGAAGGCGCCGGTCAGGCGGGCGAGATCTTCTTCCGTCAACACCGAGCCGCGATCGGTGACGGTGATCCACGCGTCATCCGCATCGCCATCCACCATCACCTCGGCCTCGCGCCCGTATTTCAGCGCATTGTCGATCAGGTTCGACAGCGCGCGGCGCAGCGAGGTGGGCTGGCCGCGCATCAGGATGGCGTGGGTCTCGACCGGCTGGCGGCGGCTGCGGGCAAACAACGTTCCCGCGCGGGCGGCCCGGATCGGCGCGGGGACAAGCCGCACGGGCATGTCCACGTCCTGATAATCGGCCACCACCGCCTCGGCCAGAGAGGTCAGAGAGAGTTGCCGGAACGGCTCGGCCCCGATCTCGGCGCGGGTATAGGTCAGCACGCCTTCGATCATGGTGGTCATCTCGTCGATATCGTGCTCCAGCTTGCTGCGCAGGGTATCATCCTCGATCAGTGTGCTGCGCAGCCGCAGCCGCGTGGCGGGGGTGCCCAGATCGTGGCTGACACCCGACAGCACCAGCGCGCGGTTCTCCAGTGCGGCGCGGTCCTGCGCGACATAGGCGTTCACCGCCTCGGCGGTCTGGCGCAACTCCTCGACGCCTCCCACCGGCAGGGCGGCGTTGCGCGCCCGGTGGTCGCGCAGCGCGGCGGCGAAGCCGGCGAAGGCGCCCGAGATCTCGGCCACCCAGCCCAGCAGCAGGATCAGCGCGCCCGCCAGCACCAGCGCCGCCAGCAACCGCCGATCCGGCGGCGCGGCGTCGCAGCCCCAGATCGCGGCGCCCTCGATGCGCATCCACGGCCCCGTATCGAATTGCACGAACAGCCGGGGCGTGCTGCAGAACCGGGCCAGCGTGCGCGTGACCGATGCCAGCCCCGCCGCCTGAGAACCGCCGCCGAAGCTCTGCACTTCGGCGACCGGGTATTGAATGTCGGGCGATTGGACCCGGATCGACAGCCGCGCGCCGCGCGACAGATCGGGTCGCCCGCCGCCGGTCAGCGTCAGCAGCGTCTCGCGCCATCCATTCGGCAGAGAGGGCGCGGCTCCCTGCTGCACCATCGTCACGCCCGCCGGCAGGGCGCTGCGATTTTCCAGTGAATCGTGCAATGCCAGCCCGGCGATATAGGCGCGGTCCAGATGCGTCTGCCAAGCCGCTTGGCTGGCCATCCACAGCCAGACGCCGCCACCCCCGGCCGCCATCGCCAGCACCACCCACAGGCTGGCCAGCCAGCGCAGGCTGAGGCGGCTAAGCATCGTCGCGGCTGACCTCGGCCGCCAGCACATAGCCGGTGCCGCGCTCGGTGCGGATCAGCGCCGGGTCGGTCTTCTGGCGCAGCCGGCCCACCAGCATGTCGATGGCCCGGCCCCCGGCGGCTTCGTCATGGTCCAGCGCCGCGGCGATTTCCTCGCGCGTCAGCGGGATCAGCGGGTTGGCCAGAAACACGCGCAGCAACGCGGTTTCGCGTGAGGACAGCGAGACCTGCCAGCCGCCCGGCGCCGTCACCTCGTCGAGCCGCGCGTCATAGCGCCAGCCCTGAAAGCGCAGGATCGCGTCGCGGCGGCGATGGGTCAGGCTGGGCGCGCGGCGGGCGCGGCGCAGCACGGCGCGGATGCGGGCCAGCAGCAGGTCGGGGTTGAACGGCTTGGCGATGTAATCGTCCGCGCCAACCTCGTAGCCCGCCATGCGCTGATGATCCGCCGACAGCGCCGAGACCATGACGATCGGCACATCCTGCGCCGCGCGGATCTCGGCGCAGATCTGCACGCCGTCATCCTCGCCCAGCGACACGTCCAGCAGGATCAGGTTGACCCGGCCCGCCCGCAGCGCCTCCAATGCGCCGGCGCGGCTGTCGGCGCGGCTGACATGGAAGCCCTGCCGTTGCAGATAGGCGGCCAGCATCGCCGCCATCTCGGCGTCGTCCTCGACCAGAAGCAGGCGATGCAGGCTCATGTCGTCCTCCCGGCCTTCGACATATCACTTCGTAACAGTTTGTAACATAACGGTGGGAAATCCGCCTTGCGCATGGCTGTGTTGCGTTGCGCGAATGGCCGCGGCTTTGGCATGATCCTTTCACGGCGCGGTCCCTGCAAGGTCCGTGCGATCAAGATCTGGGAGGATCCATGACCATGAAACCCCTTCTGGCGGCTTCGACCGCCGTGATGCTGGCCGGGCCGGTGCTGGCCGAGCCGCAGGCCGAAGTGCTGCACTGGTGGACCTCGGGCGGCGAGGCGCGCTCCGTCGCGGTGCTGCAAGAGCAGTTCGCAGCCGAGGGCGGCAGCTGGACCGACATGCCCGTGGCGGGCGGGGGCGGCGACGCGGCAATGACCGCGCTGCGCGCCCGCGTGCTGTCGGGCAATGCGCCGACCGCCGTGCAGTTGAAAGGCCCGGCCATTCAGGAATGGTACGAGGAAACCGGGCTGGCCGATATCGGCCCCGTGGCCGAGGAAAACGGCTGGGAAGCCGTCCTGCCGGCGCGTATCGCCGAGCACATGCAATGCGAAGGCCAATGGTGCGCCGCGCCGGTGAACGTCCATCGCGTGAACTGGATCTGGGGCAACAAGCAGATCCTGGACGAGCATGGCATCGCGATGCCGACCACATGGGAGGAGTTCAACGCCGCTGCCGAGACGCTGAAGGCGGCGGGCGTGACGCCTCTGGCCCATGGCGGGCAAAGCTGGCAGGACGCGACCGTGTTCGAGACCGTCGTCCTGGGCCTGGGCGGGCCGGAATTCTACCAGCAGGCGCTGGTCGACCTGGACCCTCAGGCGCTGAACTCGGATACCATGCGCCAGGTGTTCGACCAGATGCGGGTGATCCGCGGCTATGTGGACGACAATTTCTCGGGGCGCGACTGGAACCTCGCGACCGCGATGGTGATGAACGGCGAGGCCGCCTTCCAGATCATGGGCGACTGGGCCAAGGGCGAGTTTCTGGCCGCCGACAAGCAGCCGGGCGTGGATTTCGTCTGTGCCCAGACGCCCGGCGGCGGGTTCCTCTACAACGTCGACAGCTTCGCCTTCTTCAACGTCGATGGCGATGACCGCCAGCAGGGGCAGGCGCTGCTGGCCCGCCTGATCATGGGCGAGGATTTCCAGAAGACCTTCAACCTCAACAAGGGCTCGATCCCCGCGCGCACCGATGTGGCACTGGACGAGTTCGACGATTGCGCCCGGCAATCGGCCGAGGCGATGAATGCGGGTGCGGAAAACGGTTCCCTGCTGCCCTCCTATGCGCATGGCATGGCGCTGCGCGGCGCGCCCGCCGGGGCGATCACCGATGTGGTGACGGCGCATTTCAACAGCGACATGACCTCGGACGAGGCCGTGGAGCAACTGGCCAACGCCGTCGCGACCGCGATGTAAGGCCGACAGCCCCGCATCCGGCCGCAAGCCCGGGTGCGGGGTTTCCTTTCTGGGGGAAATCGGGAAATGGAATGGCTTGAACGCAACGTGCCCAAGCTGGTCTTGGCGCCGTCTTTCGTGGCGATTCTGGTGTTCGTCTATGGCTTCATCGCCTGGACTGCCTGGATCAGCCTGACACGCTCGCGCCTGATGCCGCGCTATGAATTCGAGGGTATCGGACAATACGAGCGCCTGTTCGCCGCGCCGCGTTGGGATGTGGCGATGGACAACCTGTTCATCTTCGGCGGGCTGTTCATCGTGATCTCGATGGTGATCGGGCTGATGCTGGCGATCTTTCTGGACCAGAGGATCCGCGCCGAGGGCGTCCTGCGCACCGTCTACCTTTATCCGATGGCGCTGTCGCTGATCGTGACGGGGACGGCGTGGAAATGGATCCTGAACCCCGGCCTGGGCATTCAGGCCACCGTGCGAAGCTGGGGGTTCGAGAACTTCACCTTCGACTGGCTGATCCGCCCCGAGATGGCGATCTATACCATCGTGCTGGCCGCTGTCTGGCAGGCCTCGGGTTTCGTGATGGCGCTGTTCCTGGCCGGGCTGCGCTCGGTCGATACCGAGATCATCCGGGCCGCGCAGGTGGACGGCATCCCGACGCACCGCATCTATTCCGCGATCATCATCCCGACCATGGCGCCGATCTTCCTGTCGGCCTTCATCGTGCTGGCGCATCTGGCGATCAAGGCGTTCGACCTGGTGATCGCGCTGACCAATGGCGGCCCCGGCTATGCGACCGACCTGCCTGCGACCTACATGTACGCGATGGCGTTCTCGCGCGGCGATCTGGGTCAGGCGGCGGCAAGCGCGATGGTCATGATGATGGTGATCTTCGCCATCGTCGTTCCCTATCTCTATAGCGAATTGAGGCCCCGCCATGACAAGTAAGGCCGTGACCAGTAACACCATGCTGCGTTGGGGCCTTTATGCGGTCCTGATCCTGTTCGCGCTGTTCTACCTGATGCCGCTGTTCGTGATGCTGACCACATCGCTGAAAAGCCTTGAGGAAATCCGCACCGGCAGTCTCTTGTCGCTGCCGCGCGAACTGACCTTCGCCCCCTGGGCCGAGGCCTGGTCCAGCGCCTGCGCGGGCACGCAATGCCAGGGGCTGCGGCCGTTCTTCTGGAACTCGGTGCTGATGGCGGTGCCTGCGGTGGCGATCTCGACCATCGTCGGCGCGCTGAACGGCTATGTCTTCGCGCAATGGCGCTTCAGGGGTGCGAACCTGTTCTTCGCGGCGATCCTGTTCGGCTGCTTCATCCCGTTTCAGGTCGTGCTCTTGCCGATGGCGCAGATGCTGGGGCTGATGGGCATCGCGGGGACGATTCCGGGGCTGATCTTCGTCCATGTGATCTATGGGATCGGCTTCACCACGCTGTTCTTCCGCAATTACTACGTCACCATCCCGCAGGAACTGGTACGCGCGGCCAAGGTGGACGGGGCGGGGTTCTTTCGGATCTTCTTTGCGATCTTCCTGCCCCTGTCGCTGCCGATCATCACCGTTTCGGTCATCTGGCAGTTCACGCAGATATGGAACGACTTCCTGTTCGGCGTCAGCTTCAGCGGGCCGGGCAGCCAGCCGGTCACGGTCGCGCTGAACAACATCGTCAACTCCACCACCGGCGTGAAAGCCTACAACGTGGACATGGCCGCCGCGATCATCGCGGCAGCGCCCACGTTGCTGGTCTATGTCATCGCCGGCAAATACTTCATCCGCGGCCTGACCGCCGGCAGCGTGAAAGGGTAAGCCATGCCGATCCTCGAAATCGACCATCTGCAGAAAGCCTATGGCGACACGCATATCCTGCATGACATCAACATCAGCATAGAGCCGGGCGATTTCCTGGTCCTTGTCGGTCCCTCGGGCTGCGGCAAGTCCACCTTGCTCAACTGCATCGCCGGGCTGGAGCCGATTACCGGCGGCACCATCCGCATCGGCGGGCGCGACGTGACCGGCGTGTCGCCCAAGGACCGCGACATCGCCATGGTGTTCCAGTCCTATGCGCTTTACCCGACGATGAGCGTCGCCAGGAACATCACCTTCGGGATGCAGGTGCGCGGCGTGGACAAGGCCACGCAGGCCGCGAAACTGGCCGAGGTCGCCCGGCAATTGCAGATCGAGCCGCTCTTGGCCCGCAAGCCCGGCCAACTGTCGGGAGGGCAGCGCCAGCGGGTGGCGATGGGCCGGGCGCTGGTGCGCGATCCCAAGCTGTTCCTCTTCGACGAGCCGCTGTCCAATCTGGACGCCAAGCTGCGCGTGTCCATGCGGACCGAGATCAAGAAGCTGCACCAGGATCTGAACGCCTCGATCGTCTATGTCACCCATGACCAGATCGAAGCAATGACACTGGCCACCAAGATCGTCGTGATGAAGGGCGGCGTGATCCAGCAGATCGGCACCCCGGCGGAAATCTACAACCGCCCGGCCAACATGTTCGTGGCCGATTTCATGGGCAGCCCGGCGATGAACCTGATCCCGGCGCAGGTGCGCTCCGAAGGTGACCAGACCCGCATCGAGATCGCGCGCGAGGGTGCGGCGCCGCTGGTCATCACCGACCCGGTGGCGCGCCAGCTTCCGGCCGAGATCGTCCTGGGCGTCCGTCCCGAGGATATCCACGAAGCGACCGGCAGCGCCCATCTGCCGGGGCTGGCGCAGGGCGCGGGCGGCGAGGTGATGATTGAGATCGTCGAGCCTGCGGGCGCGGATACCTTTGCCGTCACCCATCTGGGCGGCAAGCCGGTCACGGCGCGGCTGCGCGCGGAAAGCGCGGTTCGGGCGCGGGCGATGTTTCCGCTCGCCTTCGACCTCTCGAAAGTGTCCTACTTCTCGCCCGAGAACGGAGAGCGGTTGAACTAGGACAAGCGCGACGGCGTTGCTTCCGTGCGATCCGGGGCGCACCGATAAGCGACTGGGCGCGCCGTCGCGGGGCGGTCAGGATCTGGCGATCCGAGGATCGCGCGAAAGCGGCCCCGTATCGCCAAGGCAGGGGGTAAAGCTGATCCTGGCCCCCTGCATGCTCTGCCGTCCCGCTGCCGGGGATGGAAAAGTTGCAATCTCGCATTCATGCCGCGAAGACCCGGAATCGGCATGATGCCGAGGCGCATCGCATCATCGACGGCACGGCCGATCAAGACGGATAAAACGCCCCGGCAGGCGGCCGAGTGTCTGGCGAGGGAGAAAGAGCGAGGAGTGCGACGCAATCCCGCATCCGTGCCGGAGGCGCGGCATCGAGTATCGAGATGTGACAGGGACAGGGTGGCCAGGCAAGTTCTTCATACTCAACCAGCATGGTTATACGGTTTTCCTCGCCAAGTCGGTGCGAAAATGGACAAGCCCTGGTTTAAGTGATGCCGGTGCGGTGTCCCGCATATATCCTGAAGCGCTTTCAACTTGCGTCATTCTTTTTTGCAGTCATGCACTCATGTTTCTCCGTAATCCTCAGGCTTTGTGTGATGCGAAAGAGCGCCATGCGCTCCTGTTGGCTTCTCGACAGATGCGGTAGGCTTCAGCACAAGGGGTGCTGCGGTGTTGAGCTGGTGCTGGCCAGCTGCGAGAGTTCGACGCAGCCCCTGCATTCGTCCAAATCCTGAGATTATCAAAACAAATTTTAGTCCCGCTGCAGTGGCGGATAGCCTTGTCGTCAGGAAACCGACGGAGGACGGATCTCATGACCGACGACATGCTTCATGTCATGGAATGGCATAATGGCGATAAGGATTTTTCCCCTTTCTCGGATGCCGAGATGCAGCGGCGCCAGGACGACATGCGCCGCTGGATGGCCGGGAACGGCGTCGATGCGGCACTGTTCACCTCGTATCACTGCATCAACTATTATTCGGGCTGGCTCTACTGCTATTTCGGCCGCAAATACGGCATGGTCATCACCCAGGACGCGGCGACCACCATCAGCGCCGGCATCGATGGCGGTCAAGCGTGGGCCGGGCCAAGGCGATGCCTGTTGCGGCCATCACTATTCCGGCCGCCAATGCCGGGACCGTGCCGACAAGGCCGATGATCATGAACCCGATGGCGAGGAGGCTGAAGGAGGCCATGGCCAGCGTCCTCTCGCGCAGGGCCTTGCCAAGGAGCGGCATCACGACGACCTGCACCAGAATATTGATCGCTCCGGCCGCAACGAACACGAACCCGATCTCTGTCGGACCGAAGGGCCGGCCTTGCCAATGGAAGCGGGCGTGCAGCACCAAGGCGAATTGCGATCCGAACAGGCTGAACGCCATGAACAGCAGGGCGAGCGCCGCAAGAAGGTGCTTCACCTGCGGCAAGGCGAGAAGACCGCCGATCTGCGCCAGGAAAGGTGCTGGCGCTGGCTTGTGGATCGGCCGCTGTCCTTCGGCGGGAAGCAGGAGGCAGGTTGCCAGGATGCTGGCCAGGGAAACGACTGCGGCGGCTCCGAACGGCACGGCCAGGCCCATCGGTGCCAGAACACCAGCCAGCGCCGGTCCGACCATCGTGCCGACACCCATCGCGGCACTGACGAAGCCGATGGCCTGTCGCCGCTTGTGGGGCGCCGTCCGGTCCGACACATAGGCGGTCGCGATCGAGATGTTGCCTGCCGACAGGCCGCCGAGGATTCGAGCGGCGAACACGACGGCAAGATTGGGGGCCAGGGCGAGCAGGAGGAAGCTGGCACAGGTTCCGATCTGGCTGGCCACCAGCAGCCGCTTGCGGCCGAATAGGTCGGAGGCTTTCCCGAGGATCGGCGCGGCCAGCAACTCGAACAGCGAAAAGCTGGCCAGTAGCAGCCCGATGGTCAGGGGCGTGGCTCCGAACTCGCTTGCGTAGAACGGCAGCAGGGGCAGGATCATGCCCAGACCAGCACTTTCTACCGCGACAACCGCCAAGATCGGGGGCAGGGGACTCCGATCCGGCGCGGCGGGCTCCTCTGGCATCATCGGACTGTTTCCTTGCATGGGAGATCAGTCGGCCCGCGCCGCCGTTTCCGGGTCCACCGCCGGCAGATGTCGCCAGGCGATGGCTGCGGTCAGTGCGACGAGGGCGATGATCACGCCGGTCCAAAGGCCGTAGAGCGCCTGTCCTATCAACAGCCCGGCGAAGACCGGGGAGGCGACATCGGTGAGCGCGATCAGGGATTGGGTGGTGCCGATGACGATCCCTTGCCGTTCCTGCGGAGCGTGGACCGACAGAGCCGAGAAGAACGTCGGGCGCGCCATCGCATCGCCGAAGCTGACGCAGAGGATAGCGAGAACGAGGACCGGAAGCGTTGTCGCAAGACCCACCGTCATGTAGCCGGTGGCGACAATGGCACAGATGAAAATGATCAGGCGACGTTCGGTGAAGAACCGTCCCAGCCAACGCAGCAGGAACAGTTGCACGAGGATGTTGATCGCTCCGTCCGCCGCCAGCACATAGCCAAGCTCTCGCGGGCCGAAGGGGTTTTCCGGTGTGACGAAACTCGCCTGGAGGTAGTTGGCAAGCTGCGAGCTATACATCCCGTAGGCGAAGAAATAGCAGAGCAGCACGACGACCAGCACGCGGATCAGGGGCGAGCCGACGATTGACCTGAACGAGACCTCGCGCGATGGGTCGGGGGTTTGCGATGCCGCAGGGCTGCCCTTCAGCCAGAGTGCCGTGACGGTGAAGCTGACAGCAGACAGCACCATCGCTGCGTAGATCGGCGCGGTCAGCGAGATGTCGGACAGATAGCCGGAAATGCCTGCCCCGACGATGCCGCCCAGCCCTACCCCGGCGTGCAGGGTGCCGATCGCCTGTCGCCGGTTGGCGGGCGAACTGTGGTCGGCGGCATAGGCGGCTGCGGCGGCAAAGGTTCCGCCGGTGAAGCCGAACAGCATCCGTGCCAGCAGGACTGGGATAACGGCCTGAGCCAGGCCCAGCAGCAGCAGGCTGACGAAGGCTGTGGCTTGCGTGGCGAGCAAGATCCGCTTGCGCCCCAGCCGGTCGGAGAGTTGGCCGATCAGCGGTGCTGCGACCAGGTGGGTCAATGCCTCGGTGCCCATTACGATGCCGAGGATCAGCGGTGTGCCACCCATCTCCTGGATATAGAATGGCAGGATCGGCAGGGTGGAGGCGGCGCTGGCGGCATAAAGGCTGACGACCAGGAAGACCGGCAGCATCAGCCGCCAATCGAGCCTTTCCGGGGCGGCATCGTCCGCAGTTGCTGCGTCGTTCATCTCGCGATTCCTTCTGTTGGCGCGCATCTGCGTCGCGGATGAGCATCGGGAAGTCGGTTGCTGCCGCCCGTTCAATGTGTATCATGCACATAAATGCGACATGCCTCCGGCGTCAACAGAAAACGTGTATCATGCACATTATATTGACGCAGCGCTTCCCGCCATGATATGTGCTTGATACACACATCAAGGAGGGAAGCCGCCATGAAGGCTCTGGTTGTGCAGGACTACGGCCGGTCGCCGGCCTATACCGATTTCCCCGATCCGGCCGTAGGGCCGGGCGAGGTTCGGGTTGCCGTCAACGCCGCCGCGATGAGCCAGGTGGTCAAGGGACGGGCCGCAGGCAGCCACTACAGCGCATCGGGTGGGCTGCCCTTCGTCGCTGGCATCGACGGCGTTGGTCGCCTTGATGACGGGCGCCGGGTCTGGTTCGTCCTGCCGCGCGATCCCTTTGGCAGCATGGCCGAGCAGACGGTGGTGCCAGTGGCGCAGTGCCTTGTCTTGCCGGATGATCTCGATGACCTGACGGCGGCGGCCATCGCCAACCCGGGCATGTCATCCTGGGTCGCCTATACCGAGCGGGCGCGGCCTCAGCCTGGCGAGACCGTTCTCGTCAACGGCGCTACCGCAACCTCGGGCAGGCTTGCCGTCCAGATCGCCAGGCACCTGGGGGCGGGGAAGATCATCGCCACCGGCCGCGATGCCGAGGCTTTGCGCGAGGTCGCCGCTTTGGGCGCGGACGTGACGATCCCGCTTACGGAGGATACGGATGCCCTCGAGGAGAGGTTCAAAGAGCAGTTCGCGCAAGGCGTCGATGTGGTCGTCGACTACCTTTGGGGGATGAGCGCGGAATGCCTGCTGATCGCAGGGGCCAAGACCGGACGGCCCGGCACTCCGATCCGCGTGATCCAGATCGGCTCGGTCAGCGGCGCGACCATCACCCTTCCGAGCGCGGTTCTGCGGGCTTCCGCGATCGAACTCATGGGCGCCGGTCATGGCGCCGTCCCGCTCGACCGTCATCTTGCGGCGGTGGAGGCGCTGCTGAAGGCGGTGGCGCCCGCGAACCTGAAAATCGCGTTCCGTGCAGTCCCGCTGTCAGACGGCACCCGAGCCTGGGATCGGGACGACAGCCGCAACCGCACGGTGTTCGTGGTCTGACATCCGGCTCGCTCCGGGCCTATCCTACTCGCTCCGGGTAGGCTCGGCGCTCATGCTGTCGGCGAGCAGCTTCATCAGCCTGATCAACTCGTCGAAATCGTCACGTTTCCAGTCTTTGAACAGCGAAAGCACCATCTTCTCCCGCGCGGCGTCAACCGCGTCCGTCGCGGCCTTGCCTTTGGTCGTGATGACTGCCTCGCGCACCCGCTTGTCAGAGGGAGAGGCGCGGCGTTCGACCAGCCCGATCTCCTCCAGCCGGGCGATCTGGCGGCTTACGGTCGTGTAGTCGCGCCCGACACCATCGGCCAACTCGACCACCCCGATTGGCCCCCGCCGCTCGACCGTGACGAGCAGCGGAAACAGCGCCCGCTCCAGCGTAAGCCCCGCGATTTCCAGTAGTTGCGCATCCCGCTCGGGGCGGTTCATCAGGCTGGCGATGTCCATCAGCGCCCGATGCAGCTCGGGCAACATCTTCCTGATATGTGTATGATGCACTTTTATCGTTGACACGCGCAGACCCTCCATAATATGTGCATCATACACATTGGAGGGAACGATGAAAGCGCAAAACCCTGTTGCGGTGCTGATCTGTGGCGCCGGTGCGTCGGGTCTTACCCTTGCGGTCGATCTGGCCCGTCGTGGCGTGGCCTTCCGCATCATCGAGAAGATGGACCAGCCCTTCGCCGGCTCGCGGGGCAAGGGCATCCAGCCGCGGACGCAGGAAGTGTTCGCGGATCTGGGCGTCCTCGACCGTGTGGTGGCGGCAGGCGGCATCTACCCGCCGATGCGGGAATATCGCGCGGATGGCACCTGGATCGAGAAAGACATGGCTGAGCGGCACGACCCGACGCCTGCCGAGCCCTATCAGATCGCGCTGATGGTTCCCCAGTTCCTGACGGAACGGGTGCTGCGCGAGCGTCTGGCCGAGCTTGGCCACCGCGTGGAGTTCGGCACCGAACTTATTGGCTTCGAGCAGGACGAGAGGGGCGTCACCGTGCGGCTGGTGGGGCCGGAGGGAGAAGAAACCCTGAACGCCCGCTATCTCGTCGGCGCCGATGGTGGCCGCAGCTTCGTGCGGCGCACGCTTGGGGTGGAGTTCCCCGGCAAGACGCTGGGCGTGCGCGCCATCGTAGCCGATGTCGCGTTGACCGGCCTTGGACGCGATGCCTGGCATCAGTTCGACGATGGCGACATGCAGCGGATGGTGGCGATCTGCCCGCTTGCCGGGACCGACCTGTTCCAGCTCCAGGCGCCCATCCCGCCAGAGGGCGAAGCCGATCTCTCTGCCAAGGCGCTGGAGGGAATGATACTGGATCGGACAGGCCGCAGCGATATCCGGGTGCATTCCGTGGCCTGGGCTTCCGCCTATGCCATGAACGCGCGGCTGGCCGAATGCTACCGGGTCGGCCGGGCGTTCCTGGTGGGGGACGCCGCCCATATCCATCCGCCGACCGGCGGTCAGGGCCTGAACACCAGCGTGCAGGACGCCTGGAACCTCGGGTGGAAGCTGGCAGCCGTGCTGCATGGCGCGCCGGATGAGCTGCTCGACACCTACGAGGCGGAGCGGCGCCCGGTGGCCGAAGCGATGCTGGGGCTTGCTACCGGCCTTCTTGACGCGATGAAACGCGGAATGACGCGGCGCGGCCGCGAGACCCGCCAGCTCGACATCGGATACCCCGAGTCGCCGCTGGCCCTCGATCCCTCCGGACGGCCCGGTATCCTGCTCGCCGGGGATCGCGCGCCCGACGCTCCGCTACGCGGCGCTTCTGGACTGTCCCGCCGCCTGTTCGACCTGTTCAGCGGCCCTCACTGGATGCTGATCGGCTTCGAGGCTGAGCGCGACATCATTGCGCCGAGAGGCGGGCTGCACATCCACCGGGTCGGCCCCGGCCAGGAGCTTGAGGACGAGGACGGCCACCTGCACGCCGCCTATGGCCTGGCGCCCGGCGAATGGGTGCTGGTGCGTCCCGACGGCTATGTCGCCGCGATCGTGTCCATGCAAGATGTGGCTCTCTTGGAGAGTTTCCTTGCCGAGGTGGGAGTGGCGGGAGCAACGCTCTGGAGACCTGAAATCGTAGCCCCGTGATCTGCTGACATTGATCGCTTGAAATTCAGTTCATGCTGGTGGTTTCGAGCGCAAATATGGGCGTTTGCCTACGCGGCTGTCCGAAATATCTCTCGAAGTATTTCTGGTTCAACCTGGCGGAGCATGGGAAAGATGAGAGTGCTTGGTGGCAAGTGAAGATGGTTGTCCGTCCCCGCAACCATCTTTACTTGCTCGGGGCGCAAGTAAAGATTTGATCCTGCCCCCGCAACCAAATAGAACCTAAATAACCGCGCTAAAGCAACGGATTAGCGCGGTTTTTGTTTGCTCGCTCCACACCCGCATCAACAGAATCAACAGCTTGCAATCGCAGGTTCAAATCAGGTGTCCCGAAACCTGCAACCAGTTGCGAAGCGTACCGCGGCGCGGAGAGCGGCCTATGGAGGGTTGCAGAGAGCTTCGGCGTGGTCGAGGGCCGCTGGCGACCGAGGCCTTCCAAGTTAACGAAATTGCTGCCAGAAGCGCCGGCTCCCCAACGCCGGAGCCTCAATGTCCAAAGCCGCCCTCTACGCCCGATACTCCTCCGATCTCCAGAACCCCCAATCCATCGACGACCAGTTCCGCATCTGCCGGCAACTTGCGGTACGCAAAGGTTGGGACATAGCTAAAATCTATCATGACGAAGCCATCTCCGGTGCCGCCATTCGCAGCAGGGCTGGGATGCGGCGGCTGCTCGATGATGCACGGGCAGGGCGCTTTGATATCCTCTGCGCCGAAGCCCTCGACCGCATCTCCCGCGACCAGGAAGACATCGCCCATGTCTACAAGCTTCTCCGCTTCATGGGCATTGGCCTCTACACGCTCGCAGAGGGTCGGATCAACGAGATGCATATCGGCCTCAAGGGCACGATGAATGCGCTCTTCCTGAACGATCTTGCCGCAAAGACACGGCGCGGCCAACGGGGCAGGGTGGAGAAGGGCCGCTCGGGCGGTGGTCTCGCCTACGGATATGATGTGGTCACAGACGAGGGGGGCGGGGCAGGGGGCCGCGTCATCAATGAGGATCAGGCTCGGATCATCCGTCGCATCTTTCGCGACTTCGCCGAGGGCAAGACGCCTGCTGCTATCGCCGATGCGTTGAATCGGGATGGTGAACCGGGGCCGGGCGGCCGCAGCTGGAAGCCGACGACGATCCGGGGTCATCGGGTCAGGGGAACCGGGATCATCAACAACGAACTCTACCGTGGTGTGCTGCTCTGGAACCGCCAGCGCTTCGTCAGGGAGCCCGTTACCGGTAAGCGCCAGGCGCGGATGAATCCCGAGGAGGACTGGGTCAGGAAAGACGTTCCCGAACTGCGCTGTTGACCGGCGTGGAATAAGGACCCCGCTTCTGGGGTGATCGGCGTCCAAAAGGGACCCCACCGACCGGGGGTTGGGTCCATTGTGCTTCCGAAGATTATCGGAGGC
>NZ_JBHRXE010000026.1:41658-42319 GCF_042648325.1 Paracoccus simplex
AGGGCAAGGGGATCAAGACGATCTGCCGCGACCTGCAGCTGTCGAAGAAGGTGGTGCGCAAGGTGATCCGCACCGGGATAACGGAGTTCACCTATAGCCGGACGGTTCAGCCACGCCCGAAGCTGGGCGCCTGGCTTGAGGAACTGAGCCGGCTGTTGGCGATCAACGCGGCTCGTGGGCGCCGGGAACGCCTGACGCTGATCCAGATCTACGAGGAACTGCGCGGCCTTGGCTATGAAGGCGGGTATGATGCGGTCCGCCGCTACGCCTCGGTCTGGGCGCGCACTCAAAGCTCCGGTGCCTCGTCCGCCTTCGTGCCGCTGAGTTTTGCTGCTGGTTCTCACTCGGTTCGGCACTCGGTTGCGTACAGCTTCGGCACCCGGTTGCATGACATTCGGCGCCAGTAGCTCCAGAAGTGCCGTTCTCAGAGCCAGCGAAGGCGAGAAGCGCGGAGACCTCCACTATCGCAGCGGTTCTCGCCTTCGCTGTTACTGCCAGTGACGGAGACAAAAAGGGCGGAGAGCCGCCTGACAGCAATGCGGTATGGCAACCACAGCAACCATACAAAAGCGGTCGTTCATGCGGGTCGCAGCGAAAGACCGTACGCCTGCGGTGAAGGCCGTCTGCTCTGATTGAGCAAATGGTCGTAAGGCATTGCCTT
>NZ_JBHRXE010000027.1:0-540 GCF_042648325.1 Paracoccus simplex
GCGGCGAGGAGCTCAGCGCCGATAGCCGCACCCCGCCCGGCGACGCGGGCGATGCCTCGACCGCCTGGGCGATGGCGGATTCCACCGCCTTGGCCGAGAGCCCGGCCGCAGCCGCCCCGGCGCCGGGGCGAGGCCGCGGCCGCGCCGAGCCATGTAAAAGCCCGCCCGAATCCCGGGCGGGCGCAGCAGCGGTCTCGACGCTGTCGGGCTTGTCTGGTGGTGGCGTGGTGGCGGAACGCAGCGCCGCGTCTATGGCCGAGGGGCTGGCGGCATCGCTGGCCGTGGCCTGGCCGCGCTTGCGCGCCGGCCGGGCCTGCGCCAGCCGCTCGCCCTGGAGCGGCAGGGACCGGGCGGCGGCCCGCCCGTCGCGGACCGATTGCCGGCCCAGATCGCGGATCAACCCGCGCAGCTGCTGGCGTTCCGCCGGGGTCAGGCCGTCGCCCGGCGCGTCGTCCCGGATCAGTTCGGGGGTCGAGCCTTCGGGGCGCAGCGGCGGCCGGGCCGAGCCGCGCAGACGGGCCGCGGCATTGCTGGCCGTGG
>NZ_JBHRXE010000028.1:0-4772 GCF_042648325.1 Paracoccus simplex
CTCGGCGGCGCGGGCGCGGCTATGGTTGCCGGGCGCGGCCAGCGGCGCGGGCTTGGGCGTGGCCCGCATCGGCTGGCTGAAGGGGCCGCGCGCCGGTTGCTGGCCGGCATCGGCCGGGGTTTCCGCGGCTGCGGGTTCTGCTGCGGCAGGTTCCGCGGCGGCGGGCTGCGGGTCGGCCGCGGTAGCAGGCAGGGGAAGCTGCTGTCGGCCCGGCGCGGCCAGGGCGCGGCGGAAGATCAGCAGGTTGTGATAGACCGTGGTGCGGCTGGTCAGGCCCGAGCGTTCCTCGGCCGGCAAGGTCTCGGCCCGGACATAGTCCCAGCCGTCGCGGGCCATGTCGTTCAGCACATCGGTCAGGGTGGCGGCGAAGCGCTCGATCCCGGATTTCGCGCCCCGGCTCTTTTCGCCGCGGGCGGGTGCGGGGATGACGGTGTATTCGTAGCTGCTCATGCGGATGCCTTTCCTTTGACCCGGAGGTTAGGCGAGATGGCCTGCCAAGGGAAGCGGGCCGCGCAACGCCGGCGCGCGTTGCGGGCCGCACAAATTCGGGAGCGGCGGGAAAAACACCGGCAAATGCCGGGGTTTTCGCGGTGACCGGCATGCACGGACCGTACACCGGGCGTACACCGGCCGTCGAACACCGGCCCCGCAGGACGGGACCGGCCGCGGCAGGCGGGACGCCCGTCAGCCGCCCAGCTTCTTCGCCACCAGTTCGTTCACCGCCGCCGGGTTGGCCTTGCCGCCGGTGGCCTTCAGCACCTGGCCGACGAACCAGCCGGCCAGCTTGGGATTGGCCTTGGCCTTTTCCACCTGCGCCGGGTTCGCGGCAATGATCTCGTCCACCGCCGCCTCGATGGCGCCGAGGTCGGTGACCTGCTTCATGCCGCGCGCTTCCACGATCCCGGCCGGGTCGCCGCCCTCGGTCCAGAGGATCTCGAACAGATCCTTGGCGATCTTGCCCGAGATCGCCCCCGAACCGATCAGGTCGATCACCCCGCCGAGCTGGGCGGCGGAAACCGGCGCCGTCTCGACCGTCAGGCCTTCCTTGTTCAACCGGCCGAACAGCTCGTTGATGACCCAGTTCGCCGCCATCTTGCCGTCGCGGCCGGCGGCCACCTGTTCGAAATAGTCGGCGCTTTCCACCTCGGCGGTCAGCACGCCGGCATCGTATTCCGACAGGCCGAGTTCCTTGACGAAGCGCGCCTTCTTCTCGTCGGGCAGTTCCGGCATGACGGCGGCGATGCCGTCCACCCAGCCCTGCTCGATCTCGAGCGGCAGCAGGTCGGGGTCGGGGAAATAGCGGTAGTCGTGGGCTTCCTCTTTCGAGCGCATCGAGCGGGTCTCGCCGCGGTCGGGGTCGTAGAGCCGGGTTTCCTGCACCACCTTGCCGCCATCCTCGATGATGGCAATCTGGCGGCGGGCCTCGTATTCGATGGCCTGCTGGATGAAGCGCAGCGAGTTCATGTTCTTGATCTCGCAGCGGGTGCCAAGATGGCTGAAATCCTGGGTCTCCTGGTAACGCTCATAGGCGCCGGGGGCGCAGACCGAGACGTTCACGTCGGCGCGCAGGCTGCCGTTCTGCATGTTGCCGTCGCAGGTGCCCAGATAGCGCATGATCTGGCGCAGCTTGGCGACATAGGCCGCCGCCTCCTCGGGACCGCGGATGTCGGGACGCGAGACGATCTCCATCAGCGCGACGCCGGTGCGGTTCAGGTCCACGAAGCTCATGTTCGGGTCCATGTCGTGGATCGACTTGCCGGCATCCTGTTCCAGGTGGATGCGCTCGATGCGGACGCGACGGGCGATGCCGGGGGCCATGTCCACGATCACCTCGCCCTCGCCGACGATCGGGTGATAGAGCTGGCTGATCTGGTAGCCCTGCGGCAGGTCGGGATAAAAATAATTCTTGCGGTCGAAGGCCGAACGCAGGTTGATCGCCGCCTTGAGGCCGAGGCCGGTCTTGACCGCCTGCGCCACGCAGAATTCGTTGATCACCGGCAGCATCCCCGGCATGGCGGCGTCGACGAAGGCGACATGGCTGTTCGGCTCGGCCCCGAAACCGGTCGAGGCGCCCGAGAACAGCTTGGCGTTCGAGGCGACCTGGGCATGGACCTCCAGCCCGATGACCAGTTCCCAGTCCTGTTTCGCACCCTGAATGGTCTTCGGTTCCGGGGCGGTATAGGTCAGATGGTCGAGCATGGCATTTTCCCTGGCAAGGTTGCCCCGCCTTTTAGGGGCTTGGCGCCCGCCCGGCAAGGCCCGGCCCGTGGCGCGGCGACCCTGGGTATCTGCGCAACGACGAAGCCGGGGCCCCCCGATCCGCCCGGCCGCATTGCGGCTTTCCCCGAATGCTCCGATGCGACGGCCCCCCGGCCGCGCCGGGCGGGGCCGGCCCCGTCATGTTCACCGTTTTCCAAATACCCCATCGCGGCCGGGACGCTGGCCGGCGCCGGCCGGTTCAGCGCCCGCCGGGCCGGCCGGGGCGGGCCGCCAGGCCGTGTTCGGGCACCTCGTCCTGCTCGGCGGCGATGGGGGCGGCGCTCGGACCATGCGCGAAGCGCTCCATCAGCACGTTTTCAAGCTGGCGGTTCAGGTCGCGGGTCAGGGTCATGTAGTCGCGATTCTCCTCCATCGGCACGCCGGGCTTCCAGACCTCGGCGAGCTGGCGCAGATGCGCGCGGTCCATGCGGTAGAAGATGCGCTCGAGCTCGGAGGCCTCGTAGGGCGAGAGGCCGAGGTTTTCCAGCACATAGCGGCCGGCGCGCAGCGAGCTGTCGAAGGTCTCGCGCACGATATGGTCGGCGCGGGCGGCATAGAGCTGGAACACGTTCACCCGGTCGCGGGCGCGGGCGATCACCACGATGTCGGGGCGCTTTTCCTTGGCGTAGCGGATCAGCCGCAGGTTGGCCTCGGGATCGTCCAGCGCCGCGACCAGCACCCGGGCCTTGTCGAGCCCGGCCGCGGTCAGGATCTCGGGGCGGGTCGGGTCGCCGAAATAGCCCTTGAAGCCGAAGCGGCGCATGAGCTGGATCACCTCGAGGTCATGGTCGAGCACCGTGGTCTTGAAGCCGGACATGGTGACCAGCCGGTTCAGCACCTGGCCGAAGCGGCCGACCCCGGCGATGATGATCGGCTGCTGCTCCTCGATCTCGTCGGCGATGTCGCTGGCGCGTTCCTCGGCGATGCGGCGCGAGATGAAGTCCGACAGGATGAACAGCAGCGGCGTCGCCAGCATCGACAGCGCGATGACCAGCAGGAAGCCCTGCGCCAGGGCGCGCGGCAGGATCGCCAGCGACACGGCATAGGAGATCAGCACGAAGCCGAACTCGCCCGCCTGCGCCAGCGACAGGGTGAACAGCGTGCGGTCGCGGCCGCGCAGGCCGGTCAGCCGGGCGATCAGGTGCAGCACCAGCGCCTTGATGGCGATGATCACCACGGTGACGCCCAGCACCGTCACCGGCCGCTCGAGAAACAGCTGGAAATCCATGCCGGCGCCGACGGTGATGAAGAACAGGCCCAGCAGCAGGCCCTTGAAGGGCGCGATCTGGCCTTCGAGCTCGTGGCGGAACTCGGACCCCGCCAGCATCACCCCGGCCAGGAAGGTTCCGAGCGCCGGCGACAGGCCGACGAATTCCATCAGCGAGGCGATGCCCACCACGATCAGCAGCGCCACGGCGGTGTCGAGCTCGTTCAGCCGCGCCGCATAGACCCAGCGGAACAGCGGCCGGATCAGATATTGCCCGATCAGCACCACCGCCGCCACCGCGCCCAGCGTGACCAGCGCCGCCGCCCAGCCGGGCAGCCCATGCATGAAGGCCTCGCCGATATGCTCCTCGGCATCGGCGATCGGGGCGCGGGTCGCCAGAAGCGGCATCAGCGCCAGCATCGGGATCACCGCGATGTCCTGGGTCAGCAACACGGCAAAGGCGCTGCGTCCGCCCGGCGTCTGCATCAGCGCTTTCTCGCTGAGCGTCTGCAGCACGATGGCGGTCGAGCTGAGCGACAGGATCATCCCCAGCGTGACCGCGATATGCCAGTCCTGGTTCAGCGCCATGGCGGCCAGCGCCAGCAGCGCCACCGTGCCGAGGATCTGCATGCTGGCCAGGCCCAGCAGGCGCTTGCGCATCTGCCACAGCGCCTGCGGCTCCAGTTCCAGGCCGATCAGGAACAGCATCATCACCACGCCGAATTCGGCGAAATGCTGCAGGTCGGCCATTTCGCCGGCGCTGCCGGCGATGCCCAGCACCGGGCCGATGACGATGCCCGAGACCAGATAGCCCAGCACCGAGCCCAGCCCCAGCCGCGCCGACAGCGGCACGGCGATCACCATTGTCATCAGGTAGACAGTGGCGATCAGCAGGAATGTCTCCATCAGCGGCCGTCCAGCATCCGCAATTCGTGGGTGCGGCCGGATTTCACATAGGTCAGCCGGCCGTTGCCGATCGAATTGATGGTGCCGCCGTCGATGCGGTCGCCCAGGCGCACCGTCACCACCTTGCCGCTGCGCAGGCGGATCAGCGCGCGGCTGGCCTGGCCGGCGCCGATGATGCCGATGATGGTGGTGCGGCCGGTATCCATGCCGCGGCGCTGGGTCGCGGATTTGGCGACGGTGGCCGAGGTCGCGCCCTTGCCGAGCGCGCCGGCGGCGATCTCGGGCTCGTTGTCGATCTCGGGCGGCTTGTATTCCTGGCGGCGGGCGCGGGCGGCGCGTTCCTCGGCCGCGGCCTGGGCGCGGGTGCGGGCCTCGGCCTCGGCGCGGGCCTGGGCCACGG
>NZ_JBHRXE010000029.1:0-1714 GCF_042648325.1 Paracoccus simplex
TTTGAAATTCGAGAGCGAGACATCCTGCCGCATGAAGCGGGCGCAGAACAGGGTATAGGCTGCCGCCCGCGGCAGTTCCTTGTGCGCCTCGATCCAGGCCAGCTCCTCGGGTTCGTAGACAATGGCGCGACCCTTCATGGCTCGCTTGCTCCGATCTTGGGCAGCATCGGCAGGATGCCTTGGCCGTGTTCGGCAAACAGCTTCGCCGCCTTCAGCTGCAGATCAGCATTGCCGACGATGCGATCGGCGACGGAAACGATCGCATCCGCGCGCTTCGCCTCCTGTTCGATCTGCTCGGGCGTCAAGGTCTCGTCGGCCAGGCGTTCCAACTGGGCGAACAAGTGGTTGTTCAGATCTCCGAGCTTGTTTTTCATGACGCGTCTCCTTCGATGGTGGCCAGCCTGCGCTCGGCGGCGGCTATCCAATTGCGGAAGGCCTGTTGCAGGCCCGCCGTTCCGCTCGAGCTGATGCTGTGCATGCAGATGGTGTTGGTCCACGCCTTGTCGTGGATCCGGGCGCCGTAGGTGGCGCGCAGATGGTCGGCGAGGGCCTCGGCGGCTGCGCGGTGCTGGCGGTGTTGATCCGCCCAATCTGCGGCGTTGTCACCGATCATCGGCAGAGCATCTAGGCGCTGACGCAGGTCGGCAATGGTGGATTGCACCAGTTGCGGATCGATGTGGTGCTTAGGCATCGATGCCCCCCTCGATCGCCTTCGGCTGGCTCACGTCGCGCGCGGCCGCTTCGATGGTCTTCACCGCCTGCATGTAGAGCCGGACGCCGTTGAACATCTGCTTGGCCAGCGCCGCGCGGGCGAGGGCCTCGTTCGGGCTGATCTTGCCGTCGCGCAGCTGCTGGAGATCGGCGGCAAGGCCAAGGATGATATCGCGCAGCCCAAGGCTGTCCGCGACCGGCGTGCTGACATAGTCTCGCTCAGCCATGGCGAGCCTCCTCATAGATTTTCCGGCTGGCTTCTTCGGATAGCGCCTCTGACAGGGCCGCAATCTGCTTGGCCAGGCGCATGTCGGGCTTGCGGGTGATCGGTCCAAGCCGCCACCCGTATTGCTCGCAAGCCCAGCAAACCGGCGGATAGTCGGTCTGGGTCGGGTCTTGCCATTGCAGCGGGTGCGCCTTGCCGCAGATGGCGCATTCGAAGGGATCGGGGCGGGGCGGATATATCGGCATCAGGATCGCACCCCCGGCATCTCGTCCCAGGTGCGGCCGTCCAGCAGTCGTCCGGCGGCTTTCTTGCCCTTGCGCTCGATGAAGGCCGCCCCAGCCTCTGGGTAAAGCTCGGCTGCCTTCGGGACATGCGGATGCCCAGCAAGGCACCGCCACCCTGACCTTGGATTGCCTGCGGCCTCTTCTGGTGTCGATGGCGCCCATTCCCCCCATTGCTTGAAATGGAACGCCACGCCGGCGGCGTTGCACTGGTCGCGCAGGGACCGCGCCCAATCCGGATGCATCGGCCGCGCGCCGGGCCCGCTCTCACCGCCGACGATCACGAGGTCGAGCTTCGGCTTGCCACGCTCTATGCGTGGCGGGTCGCTGTCATGCCACCAATTGCCGCGCAACGGGTCATAGAATTTGTGCCCGTCGCACATGTCGTCAAGGATCACCGGCCCCAGCAGCGGCTCCATGGACAGGAACCGCACCGCAGCCGGCACCGCCAGGAGTGTCAATCGGCGTTGAAGAGTGCCCCCTTATCGGCGTCCAA
>NZ_JBHRXE010000030.1:0-86940 GCF_042648325.1 Paracoccus simplex
GCCAGCGGCGCGGGGCGCTGCGGCTGCATGTCGGTGCCGCGGGCAAATTCGGATTCGGCCGGCACCGAGAGCGCGGTGGTTGCCGGCGGTTCGGCGGGTCCGGCCGGTTCCGCAGGCTTCGCCACCTGGTCTGCCGGCGGTTCGGCGGCAGGCGTGACGGCGGGCGTGGCGGCGGCCGATTCCGGGGGCTTTTGCGGCGCAACCGGCGGTTTCACGTCCCCGCCCCGGTCGGTGGCGGGCAGCGCGGCCGGGCGCGGCGGCTGCGGCAGGGCCAGCGACAGCGCCGCAAGCCCCAGCCCGCAGATCAGCGCGCCATGAACCAGACCTGCCGCAAATCCCCTCGCCATGCCTCGACCGTCCCGCCCTTGGCTTTCACGCCGGTTTTTCTTGCCCGCGGTCTTGACCCGCCGCAAGGCTTTAGCCCATCTATAGCCGCAGATTTCCCGGGGTTCACCCCCCAATGCAAGGCGCCCGCCATGATCCTGCTCATCGACAATTACGACAGCTTCACCTGGAACCTGGTGCATTACATGGGCGAGGCCGGGGCGGATGTGGTCGTGCGCCGCAACGACGTGCTGACGGTCGAGGAGGCGCTGGACATGGGCGCGCAGGGCATCGTGATCTCGCCCGGGCCCTGCGACCCGGCCCAAGCCGGGATCATCGTGCCGCTGATCCGCGCCGCTTCGGACCGGGGCCTGCCGCTGCTGGGCGTCTGCCTGGGCCATCAGGCCATCGGCGAGGCTTTCGGCGGCAAGGTGGTGCGCGCCGCGCGCATCGTGCATGGCAAGACCGACGCCATCAGCCATGACGGCAGCGGGGTCTTTGCCGGCCTGCCCTCGCCGCTGACCGCGACGCGCTATCACTCGCTGACGGTCGAGCCGGAAAGCCTGCCCGACTGCCTGCGCGTCACCGCCACCGCCGCCGACGGCACCATCATGGGGCTGGTGCATCGCACGCTGCCGGTCGAGGGCGTGCAGTTCCACCCCGAAAGCATCGCCTCGGAATACGGCCATGACATGATCCGCAATTTCCTGCGCCGCTGCCAGAACCTGGGCGCCGCCGCATGAGCGCCGCCGCCACCGACATCCGGCCGCTGATCGGCCAGGCCGCCAGCCGGCCGCTGACCGGGACCGAGGCCGAGGCGGCCTTCGGCGCGCTGTTCGAGGGCGCCGCCACCCCCGCCCAGATCGGCGGGCTGCTGATGGCCATGCGCGTGCGCGGCGAGACGGTCGAGGAGATGGCCGCCGCCACCCGCGCCATGCGGGCGCGGATGAACCGCATCAAGGCGCCGGCGGGCGCCATGGACATCGTCGGCACCGGCGGCGACGGCAAGGGCACGCTGAACATCTCGACCGCCACGGCCTTCGTGGTCGCCGGCGCCGGCGTGCCGGTCGCCAAGCACGGCAACCGCAACCTGTCGTCCAAGTCGGGCTCGGCCGACGCGCTGACCCATCTGGGACTGAACGTCATGTCCACCCCCGAGATCGCCGAGCGGGCGCTGGCCGCCACCGGCATCTGCTTCATGATGGCGCCGGTGCATCACCCGGCCATGCGCCATGTCGGCCCGGCGCGGGCGGAACTGGGCACCCGGACGATCTTCAACCTGCTGGGGCCGATGACCAATCCCGGCGGGGTGCGGCGGCAGCTGACCGGCACCTTCGACCGGGTCTGGAACCGCCCGATGGCCGAGACCCTGCGCGAGCTGGGCAGCGAGGCGGCCTGGCTGGTGCATGGCGGCGACGGCACCGACGAGATCTCGATCGCCGGGCCGACCTGGGTGGCGCAACTGAAGGACGGCGAGATCACCGAGTTCCAGATCGCGCCCGAGGATGCCGGCCTGCCGGTGCACCGGTTCGAGGCGATCCTGGGCGGCGACCCGGCGCAGAACGCCGCGGCGCTGCGGGCGCTGCTGGACGGCGCGCCGGGCGCCTATCGCGACGCGGTGCTGCTGAACGCCGCCGCGGCGCTGCTGATCGCCGGCAAAGCCGCCGATCTGCGCGAGGGGGCCGAGATCGCCCGCGACGCCATCGACAGCGGCAAGGCCAAGGCCAAGCTGGCCGCGCTGGCGGCCCGGGTCGGCGCCCCGGATGCCGATGGCTGAACCCCGCATCCCCGGCGCCTGGGCCGAGCTGCCGTTCTTTCGCCAGGACTGGCCGGCCATCGCCGCCCGGCTGCGCGGCGGCGACTGGCTGCCCGGCCCCGGCCGCGTCTTCGCCGCGCTGGAACTGACCCCGCCCGAGCGGGTGCGGGTGGTGATCCTGGGTCAGGACCCCTATCCGACGCCCGGCCATGCCAACGGGCTGGCCTTTTCGGTCACGCCGGAAACCGCGCTGCCGCGCTCGCTGCGAAACATCTATGCCGAGATGCGCGACGACATCGGCGCCGCCCCCCCGAACGGCGACCTGAGCCATTGGGCGCGGCAGGGGGCGCTGCTGCTCAACACCTCGCTTTCCGTGCTGCCCGGACAGGCCGGGGCGCATGCGAAATGGGGCTGGGACCGGCTGGCGCGACAAACCGTCGCGCGGGCGCAGGCCGAAGGGCCGCTGGCCTTCGTGCTTTGGGGCGCCCAGGCGCAGAAGGCGCTGGCCGGGCTGCCGCGGCCGCAGGATCTGGTGATCGAAAGCGCGCATCCCTCGCCCTTGTCGGCGCGGCGCGGCTTCTTCGGCTCGCGCCCGTTCAGCCGGGTGAACGACTGGTTGCAGGCGCGGGGCGAGCCGGCGATCGACTGGGCCCTTTCCGAAACCGCCGCCGCGGGGTAAACCGACATCATGGACATTCTCGAGCGCATCAAGGCCTACAAGCTGGAAGAAATCGCCGCCGCCAGGGCCGCCCGGCCGCTGTCGGGCATCGAGGCCGCGGCCCGCGCCGCCTCGGCCCCGCGCGGCTTTGCCCGCGCGCTGGAGGGCAAGGCGGCGACCGGCCATGCGCTGATCGCCGAGATCAAGAAGGCCAGCCCCTCCAAGGGCCTGATCCGCCCGGATTTCGACCCGCCGGCGCTGGCCCGCGCCTATCAGGCCGGCGGCGCCGCCTGCCTGTCGGTGCTGACCGACGCCCCCAGCTTCCAGGGCGCACCCGAGTTCCTGACCGCCGCGCGCGAGGCCTGCGACCTGCCGGCGCTGCGCAAGGATTTCCTTTACGATCCCTATCAGGTGGCCGAGGCCCGTGCCTGGGGGGCCGATTGCATCCTGATCATCATGGCCTCGGTCGATGACACGCTGGCCGCCGAGCTCGAGGATGCGGCCTTCCATTGGGGCATGGACGCGCTGGTCGAGGTCCACGACCGCGCCGAACTGGACCGCGCGCTCAGGCTGACATCGCCGCTGATCGGGGTGAACAACCGCAACCTGAAGACCTTCGAGGTCAGCCTGGACGTGACGCTGGAACTGGCGCCGCATGTGCCCGCCGACCGCGAGCTGGTCTGCGAAAGCGGGCTGTTCACCCCCGCCGACCTGAACCGCATGGCGGCGGCCGGGGTCCGGCGCTTCCTGATCGGCGAAAGCCTGATGCGGCAAGCCGACGTGACCGGCGCCACCCGGCAGATCCTGGGCCTTGCGGCATGAGCCTGACGCATTTCGACGCCCAGGGCCAGGCGCATATGGTCGATGTGTCCGAGAAGCCCGAGACGGCGCGCGAGGCGGTAGCCGAGGGCGTGGTCATCATGGCGCCCGAAACCCTGGCGCTGGCGCAGGGCGGCGCGGCCAAGGGCGACGTGATGGGCGTGGCGCGGCTGGCCGGCATCATGGGCGCCAAGCGCACCTCGGACCTGATCCCGCTCTGCCACCCGCTGCCGATCACCAGGGTCTCGGTCGATCTGGCGGCGGACCCGGCGCTGCCCGGCATCCGCGTCACCGCCACGGTGAAGACCGCCGGCAAGACCGGGGTGGAGATGGAGGCGCTGACCGCGGTTTCCACCGCCTGCCTGACCGTCTACGACATGCTCAAGGCGGCGCAGAAGGACATGCGGATCGAGGGCATCCGCCTGCTTTCCAAGACCGGCGGCAAATCGGGCGCTTTCCGCGCGCCCTGAGGGGGAAGAATGATCAGCGTCGAAGAAGCCCGCAGCCGCGTCCTGGCCCTTGCCCGCGCCCCCGAGCCGGAACAGGTGGCGCTGGATCAGGCGCTGGGCCGCGCCATGATCGCGCCGGGTGTCGCCCGGCTGACGCAACCGCCATTCGACGCGGCGGCCATGGACGGCTATGCGCTGCGCTCGGCCGAGCTGCCCGGCCCGCTGGCGGTGATCGGCACCGCGGCCGCCGGCGTGCCTTACGAGGGCGAGACGCCACCCGGCAGCGCCATCCGCATCTTCACCGGCGCCCCGGTTCCCGCCGGCTACGACCGCGTGGTGATGCAAGAGATCGTCACGCGCGACGGCGACCGGATCGGCATCGCCGATGTCGGGTCCAACCTGAACATCCGCCGCAAAGGCAATGATTTCGCCGAAGGCTCGACCTTTCAGCCGCCGCGCCCGCTGCGTCCTGCCGATCTGGCGCTGCTCGCGGCGATGAACGTGCCGCGGCTGACGGTCGCACGCCGGCCGCGCGTCGCGGTGCTGGCCGGCGGCGACGAGCTGGTGCGCCCCGGCTCGGACCCGGCGCCGGGCCAGATCATCAGCTCGAACGACATCGCCATCGCCGCGCTCGCACGCGAGGCGGGGGCCGAGCCGGTGGTCCTGCCGCTGGCCCGCGACACCGAGGAAAGCCTGCGCGACCGCTTCGCCGAGGCCGAGGGCTGCGACCTGATCGTCACCATCGGCGGCGCTTCGGTGGGCGACCACGACCTGATCGCCAAGGTTTCGGCCGAACTGGGCATGGAGCGCGCCTTCTACAAGCTCGCCATGCGCCCCGGAAAGCCGCTGATGGCCGGCCGCATCGGTACGGCCGCCATGCTGGGTCTGCCGGGAAACCCGGTCTCGGCCGCGGTTTGCGCGAAACTCTTCATGCAACCGCTGATCCGCGCCATGCAGGGCCTGCCGCCGGGCCCCGATCCCCTGCAGGCCGTGCTGACCCGCGACCTGCCGCCCGAGGGCGACCGGCAGCACTATCTGCGCGCCCGGCTTGTGCCCGGCGACGGCCTGCCCGAGATCGAGCCTTTCCCCGACCAGGATTCCGCCCGGCTGTGGGTGTTGGCCGAGGCCGATTCACTGCTGATCCGCCCCGCCGGCGATCCGGCACGCAAGGCCGGCGAGCGGATGAGCTATCTGCCGCTCTAGCCGGTTAACCGGAAATTTACCCGAATCGCCATAAAGATTGACGCAAGGGATCGGCCGCGCTAGAACATTCGATGAACATGATGGCGGCCGCAGCAGATCGGGGGCAGAGCATGCTGACGAAGAAACAGATCCAGCTTCTTGAATTCATTCAGGCGCGGATGGCTCGCGACGGGGTGCCGCCCTCGTTCGACGAAATGAAAATCGCGCTGGACCTGCGCTCGAAATCGGGAATTCATCGCCTCGTGACCGCTCTTGAGGAACGCGGCTTCATCCGCCGCCTGCCGCATCGCGCCCGCGCGCTGGAAATCGTCCGCCTGCCCGACAGCCTCAGCAAGGGGCCCGGATTCCAGCCCCGGGTGATCGACGGCGACGCGCCCGAACGCCCGGCGCCGCTGCCGCGCGGCGCGATGGAAATCGCCGTTTCCGCCGTGGAACTGCCGGTTATGGGCCGCATCGCCGCCGGCGTCCCGATCGAGGCGATCTCGGAGGTTTCGCATCACATCGCCGTGCCGGGTTCGATGCTCTCGGGCCAGGACCGGCATTACGCGCTGGAGGTGCGCGGCGATTCGATGGTCGAGGCCGGGATCAACGACGGCGACGTCGTGGTGATCCGCGAACAGGACACGGCCGAGAACGGTGACATCATCGTCGCCCTGGTCGAGGGTTTCGAGGCGACGCTGAAGCGCTATCGCCGCAAGGGCGGCATGATCGCGCTCGAGGCCGCGAACCCGGCTTACGAGACCCGGGTGCTGCCCGAGGACAAGGTGCGCATCCAGGGCCGGCTCGTCGGGCTGATCCGCAGCTACTAGACCGGCGCCGGCCGTTCACTTGCCCGGCACAGGCGGCCCTGCGGCGTTGCGGGTTCCGGCCCGCTGCGCTAACCATGGCGCAAACGCGACAGGTCAAGGACAATCCATGCGCGCACTGACGTTCCGCATCTTCGCTCTGATCATGGTGCTGGCGCTGCCGGCGCAGGCATTCGACACCAATGCCCGCGCCGCTTGGGTCTATGACGTGGCGACCGGCACCGTGCTGATGGAGAAGAATGCCGACGAGCCGCTGCCGCCCGCCTCGATGTCCAAGCTGATGACCCTGAACATGCTGTTCGAGGCGCTGGCCGACGGCCGGGTGGCAATGGACACGACTTTTCCGGTCTCGACCAAGGCCTGGCACATGGGCGGCTCGAAGATGTTCGTCGAACCCGCCGACCGCCCCGCCGTCGAGGAGCTGATCCACGGCATCATCATCAATTCCGGCAACGATGCCTGCGTGGTGGTGGCCGAAGGGCTGGCCGGCACCGAGGAAGCCTTCGCGCGGCTGATGAACGACCGCGCCCGGCAGCTTGGCATGATGGATTCGCATTTCGCCAACGCCTCGGGCTGGCCCGATCCGCAGCACCGGATGTCGATGCATGATCTCGGCCTGCTCGCCACCCGGCTGATCACCGAATTCCCCGAGCTTTACAAGAATTTCGCGCTGACCGAATACAATTACAAGGGCCGGGTGCCCTCGAATGCGAACAACCGCAATCCGCTGCTGCGCCTGGGCACCGGCGACTGGAAGGCAGACGGGCTGAAGACCGGCCACACGCAAGAGGCAGGCTATGGCCTTGTCGGCTCGGCGGTGCAGGGCGACCGGCGCATCGTCTTCGTCATCACCGGCCTGCCCAGCGAAAAGGCCCGCGCCGAGGAGGCCGAGCGGATCGTGAACTGGGCCTATCGCCAGTTCACCATGCGCACCATCATTCCCAAGGACGAGATCGTGACCCAGGCGCCGGTCTGGCTGGGCGACAAGGGCCGCATCGGCCTGACCACCAGGGACGGCGTCCGGGTGCTGATCCCGGCCGGTTCGCACGCGGGCGTCAAGGCCGAGGCGGTTTTCAGGGGCCCGATCGAGGCGCCGATCGCCAAGGGCGACCAGCTGGGCGAGCTGATCGTGGACATTCCCGGCGTCGGCCAGTCGCGCCTGCCGCTGCTCGCCGCCAGCGACGTGGCCCGCACCGGCGTCTTCGGCCGGATCCAGAGCGCGGCCTTCCGCCTGGGCGAGCGCGCGATCCAGTCGGTACGGAACTGAATCCGCGCGGCCATGTTCATCAGTTTCGAGGGCATCGACGGATCGGGAAAGTCCACCCAGGCGCGCCGGCTGGCGCAGGCATTGAACGCGCGCGGTACCGAAACCGTGCTGACGCGCGAGCCCGGCGGCAGCGAGGGCGCCGAGGAGATCCGCCGCCTGCTCGTCGAGGGCCGGGGCGAACGCTGGTCGCCCGAAACCGAGCTTCTGCTGTTCACCGCCGCCCGGCGCGACCATGTCGAGCGGCTGATCCGGCCGGCATTGGCGCGCGGCGCCTGGGTGGTCACCGACCGCTTCGCCGATTCCAGCCGGGTCTACCAGGGCCTCGCCCGCGCCGATCTGCGCCAACTGGTCGAGGAGCTGCACCGACTGACCATCGGCATCGAGACGGACCGGACCTTCGTCATCGACATCGACCCCGAGATCGCATTGACGCGCGGCCAGGCCCGCGGCGGGGTCGAGGACCGGTTCGAGACGCTCGGTCTCGACTTCCAGCGGCGGCTGCGTGACGGGTTCC
Source organism: Paracoccus simplex (assembly GCF_042648325.1). Classification (NCBI taxonomy): domain Bacteria; kingdom Pseudomonadati; phylum Pseudomonadota; class Alphaproteobacteria; order Rhodobacterales; family Paracoccaceae; genus Paracoccus; species Paracoccus simplex. The sequence goes on from NZ_JBHRXE010000030.1 coordinate 7,797, forward strand.
TCGCCCTCGCCGCCGAGTTTCCGGCGCGCATCCGCGTGATCGACGGCAGCGGCAGCGGGGACGAGGTCGCCGGCCGCGTCCTGGCGGCGCTGGCATGAGCGACGAGCCGCTGCCCGAGCCCGACCGCGTGCCCGGCGCCCCGCATCCGCGCGAGGCCCTGCGCATCATCGGCCAGGACGCCGCCGTCGCGGATTTCCTGGCCGCGGCCAAGGCGCATCGGCTGCACCATGCCTGGCTGATCTCGGGCCCGCGCGGCACCGGCAAGGCGACGCTGGCCTGGAGCATCGCAAAATGGCTGCTGAGCGGCGGCGCGGAATCCGGCCTGTCGACCGCGACCGACGATCCGGTGGTGCGCCGCATCCGCGCGTTGTCGGAGCCGCGGCTGCATCTGGTGCGGCGGCCCGTCGACGAAAAGACCCAGCGGCTGCGGGCCGAGATCACCGTGGACGAGATCCGCAGGCTGCAGGGTTTCTTCCATATGAGCGCGGCCGAGGGCGGACGCCGCGTCGCGATCATCGACGCCGCCGACGAAATGAACCAGGCCGCCGCCAATGCGCTGCTGAAGCTGCTCGAGGAGCCGCCGCCGGCGGCGACGATCCTGCTGGTGGCGCATCAGCCGGCGCGGCTGCTGCCGACCATCCGCTCGCGCTGCCGCGAGCTGCGGCTGCACCCGCTGGGCCCCGAGGACATGGCGGGGGTCTTGCAGGGCCTGGGCCTTGACCAGGACGCGGCGCGGCTTGCGGCGCTGTCCGGCGGCTCGGTCGGCGAGGCGCTGCGGCTGGCCGGCCAGGACGGGCTGGCGGTCTATCAGCGCCTGATCGGGCTTTTCGCAGAATATCCCCGCATGGACCGCCGCGCCGCCGCCCAGCTGGCCGAGACGGCGGCGGGCCGGGCCAGCGCCGATGGCGACCCGTTCGACCTGGTGGTGACGCTGATCGACCGCTTCCTGACCCGCGCCGCCCGGACCGGCCTGATGGGCGCCCCCCTGCCCGAGGCAGCCGAGGGCGAGGCCGAGGTGCTGAGCCGCATCGCCCCCGGTCCCGCAGCCGCGCGGCTTTGGGCCGGGGCGCAGGCCGAGCTTTCGGCGCGGGCCCGTGCCGGGCGGGCGGTCAACCTTGACCCTTCCGCGCTGGTGTTGGATATGCTGATCGGGCTTGCGAACCAGCCCGCCCTCTGACGGATCAGCCGATGTCTGAACATCCTCCCTTCGCCCTGGTGGACAGCCATTGCCACCTGGACTTCCCCGATTTCGCCGGCGAGCAGGCCGAGCTGGTCGCGCGCGCCCGCGCGGCGGGCGTCACCCGCATGGTGACCATCTGCACCCGGCTGAAGAACGAACCGGCGGTGCGCGCCATCGCCGAGGCGCATCCCGAGGTGTTCTATGCCGCCGGCACCCATCCGATGTATGCCGCCGAGGAGCCGCTGGTCACGGTCGAGGATCTGGTGGCCCTGGCCGCGCATCCGAAATTCGTCGGCATCGGCGAGACCGGGCTCGACTATCACTACACCGCCGACAGCGCGGCGGTGCAGGCCGAAAGCCTGCGCATCCATATCGAGGCCGCGCGCCGCACCGGCCTGCCGCTGATCGTCCATGCGCGCGATGCCGACGCCGACATGGCCCGCATCCTGACCGAGGAGCATGGCGCCGGCGCGTTCTCCTGCGTGATGCATTGCTATACCAGCGGCCCCGAACTGGCCCGGGCGGCGCTGGACCTGGGCTTCTACCTATCCATGTCGGGGATCGCCGCCTTTCCGCGCTCGACCGAGATCCGCGAGATCTTTGCCGCCGCGCCGCGTGACCGCATCCTGGTCGAGACCGACGCGCCCTATCTTGCCCCGCCGCCGCATCGCGGCAAGCGCAACGAGCCGGCCTATGTCGCCCATACCGCCCGGATCGGCGCCCAGGCCCTAGGCCTGACCGAGGCCGCGTTCGCCGCCCTGACCACCGCGAATTTCGAGCGGCTGTTCGCCAAGGCCGCGGCATGATCCGCGCCACGATCCTTGGCTGCGGGTCGTCGGGGGGCGTGCCGCGGCTGGGGAACCGCTGGGGCGAATGCGACCCGGCCAATCCGCGCAACCGCCGCCGGCGCTGCGCGCTGCTGGTCGAGCGTTTCGGCCATGATGGCGCGACCCGGGTGCTGATCGACACCGGCCCGGATTTCGTGCCGCAGATGCAGGATGCCGACGTCGGCGAATTGGACGCGGTCGCCTATACCCATGCCCATGCCGACCATATCCACGGCATCGACGACCTGCGCCAGATCGTCTTCAACATGCGCCGCAAGATGCCGGTCTGGGCCGATCGCCCCACGGCCGCGGCGCTGATGACCCGCTTCGGCTATATTTTCGAGACGCCCGCGGGTTCGTCCTATCCACCGATCTGCGAGTTGATGCCGATCACCGGCCCCTTTGCCGTCGAGGGCGCCGGCGGCACCATCGAGCTTGCGCCCTTCGCGGTCGATCACGGCGACATCGCCGCGCTCGGCTATCGCATCGGCGGCATGGAGCAGAGCCTGGTCTACCTGCCCGACGTGCTGGCCATCCCCGAGGATGCCTGGCCGCTGATTGCCGGCTGCGACGTGTTCATCTGCGACGCGCTGCGCCGTATCCCGCATCCCAGCCATGCGCATCTGGCGCTGGCGCTGGACTGGATCGCGCGCTCGGGCTGCGCGCAGGGCATCATCACCAACATGCATATCGACCTGGATTATGACGACGTCATGCGCGAGACGCCCGAGAACGTCATCCCGGCCCATGACGGCATGCGGATCGAGCTGATATGACCGCGCTGTTCGATGTCATCCTGCCGGTCTTCCTGGTGGTCGGCTTCGGCTATGTCGCCTGCTGGCGGCGGATGCTGTCCGAGGTCGCCGTCGACGGCATCATGCGCTTTGCCCAGACCTTCGCGGTGCCGGTGCTGCTGTTCAACGCCATCGCCCATCTGGACCTGGGCACGAATTACAACCCGCTGCTGCTGCTGGCCTTCTATGCCGGCGCATTCCTGTCCTTTGCCCTGGGCATGGGTCTGGCGCTGCGCTGGCTCAAGCGCCCGGTCGAGGATGCCATCGCCATCGGCTTCGTCTGCCTGTTCTCGAACTCGCTGCTGCTGGGCGTGCCGATCACCGAGCGCGCCTATGGACCCGATGCGCTGGTCGGCAACTTCACCATCATCTCGATCCATTCGCCGCTGCTCTATACCTTCGGCATCACCGCGATGGAATTCGCACGGGCGCGCGGGCACGACCTGTCGCTGGGCCGGGTGGCGCTGCGCGCCCTGTCGGGGGTGCTGCATACGCCGATGGTGATCGGCATCCTTTGCGGTTTCGTGATGAACCTGCTGATCCAGGCCGGGCTGGTCATGCCCGAGGGTTTCTGGGGCGCGGTCCGGATGATGTCCAGCGCCGCCCTGCCCGCGGCGCTGTTCGGGCTGGGCGGCATCCTCTATCGCTACCGCCCCGAGGGCGAGGCGCGGGCCATCGCGCTGTGCTGCGCCGGCTCGCTGCTGCTGCATCCGGCGGTGACCTTCGGGCTCTCCAAGCTGTTCGGGCTGGGCGTGGCCGAGATCCGCTCGGCCGTGGTCACCGCTGCCATGGCGCCGGGGGTGAACGCCTATCTCTTCGCCTCGATCTACGGGGTGGCGAAGCGGGTCTCGGCCTCGGCGGTGCTGGTGGCGACGGCGCTGTCGATCCTGACCATCTGGTTCTGGCTGAGCATCCTGCCCTGACGGCGGACGCCGCCCGGCAAGGGGCGGCGTCGCTGGCCTTTCGCGGCGTCCGGCCGATCAGCTTGGCGTGAGCCCCCGGAGCCGTTCCGACCGGCGGCGCAGCAGTTCCACCGTGGTCAGCAGGGCGATGGAGAAGATGACCAGCAGCGTCGCCACGGCAAGGATGGCCGGCGAGATCTGCTCGCGGATGCCGTTCCACATCTGCCGCGGGATGGTCTGCTGGTCCGGCCCGGCGATGAACAGCACCGCCACCACCTCGTCGAAAGAGGTCACGAAGGCGAAGAGCGCCCCCGAGATCACCCCGGGCAGGATCAAGGGCATGGTGATGCGGAAGAAGGTGGTGCGCGGGTTCGCCCCCAGGCTTGCCGCCGCCCGGTTCAGCGACTGGTCAAAGCCGATCAGCGTCGCCGTCACCGTGATGATGACGAAGGGAATGCCCAGCGTGGCATGGGCCAGGATCACCCCCAGATAGGTGCCGGCCAGCCGGCCGCATTCCGGGTTCAGCCCGATCCAGGTCAGCGGTTCGCAGGGGTTCGAGTAGAAGAAGAACATCCCGGTCGCGGTGATGATGATCGGCACGATCATCGGCGAGATCAGCACCGCCATGATGATGCGGCGGAACGGCATCTCGGGCCGCGACAGGCCCAGCGCCGCCAGCGTGCCCAGCACCGTGGCCAGGATGGTCGAGAAGAAGCCGATGATGATCGACGACTTCGCGGCGTTCACCCATTTCGCGTTCTGCCAGGCATCCGCCCACCAGCTGAGTCCCCCCGGCGCGTCCGGATTGGCCATGCCGAAGGTCAGCAGGCTGCGATACCAGCGCATGGAATAGCCCTCGGGGTCGAAGGACAGCATCTTGTCGGTGAAGGTGAAATAGGGCTCGGCGTTGAAGCTCAGCGGGATCACCACCACGATGGGCGCGATCAGGAAGAAGAAGATCGCCGCGCAGATCGCCAGATAGGCATAGTGCCAGACCTTTTCCAGCGGGGATGCGTAAGTCGGAAGCGCCATGGCGGTTACCCCAGTTTCAGATTGTCGATGCCGACGAGACGGTCATAGACCCAGTAGAGGATCAGCACCCCCGCCAGCAGCAGCGAGGCCAGCGCCGCCGCCATCGACCAGTTCAGCGTCTGCGTCATGTGCATCGCGATCAGGTTCGAGATCAGCTGCCCCGACGAGCCGCCGACCAGCGCCGGGGTGATGTAATAGCCCACCGCCAGGATGAACACGAGCAGCGCCCCCGCCCCCAGCCCCGGCAGGGTCTGTGGGAAGTAGATGCGGCGGAACGCCGTCCAGCTTGTCGCGCCCAGCGAGCGCGCGGCGCGGACATAGCTGGGGTTGATGGTGCGCATCACAGAATAGAGCGGCAGGATCATGAAGGGCAGCAGGATATGGGTCATGGCGATGATCGTGCCGGTCTGGTTGAAGATCATCTGCAGCCGCTGGTTGTTGCCGATCACCCCCAGCCACACCAGCACGTCGTTGACCACGCCCTGCTGCTGCAACAGCACCATCCAGGCCGTGGTCCGGACCAGCAGCGAGGTCCAGAACGGCAAAAGCACCAGGATCATCAGCAGGTTCGACTTGCGCATCGGCAGCGTCGCCAGCAGATGCGCGATCGGAAAGCCCAGCAGGAAGGTGGTGAAGGTGATGACCAGCGACAGCCAGAAGGTGCGCTGGAACAGCGTCAGGTAGATGCGCTGCTGCTCGGGCGCCTGGACGATATTGCCGGCGTCGTCGCGGGTGCGGTCGACGGCGGCGAGGTAGAAGTTCGTCGTATAGGCCGAGGAGGCCTCGCGCATCACCGACCACAGCTTCGGGTCGCCCCATTTCTCGTCCATCTCGAGCATGGCCGCGCGATAGGGCGGCTCGATGCCGCGGCGGGCCTTGCGCCCGGCCGAGGTGAACAGCGAGCGAGTGCCCGGCATGTCGTAATTGACGCGGGTGCCGATGACGCCGACGGTGCGCGCCTCGGCGGCGGCGGTCAGGTCGGCGGCCAGCGCCGCCCAGGCCGCCTCGTCCGGCTCGGTGCCGCGGGGATGCTCGGCGAACCAGGCCGAGAGCTGCGGCATGTTGGCCGAGAAGCCGTCGTTCTTGACCGAGCGCTGCAGCATCTGCCCGATCGGCAGGACGAAGGTCAGCAGCACGAACAGCAGAAGCGGCAGCACCAGGAAGAACGCCCGCCGCCGCGCCCGGCGCGAGCTGCGCGCCAGCGCCGCCTTCAGCGGGCGACCGTCCGCGGTTCTCAGTGTTCCGCCCTGGTCGAGGCCGCCGGCCTCGGTCACGATGGCGGCATGGGGGTCAAGCGCGTTGGACATCTTGATCCTTCGTCGGGCAAGAGCTTCGTCGTGGGGCCGCCGCCCGATCCCCCGGGCGGCGGCGCGGGATCAGTTCGCGGCCAGCCAGGCGTTGAAGCGCTCGGCCATCTCGGCGTCGTGGTCGGCCCACCATTCCGGGTCGTCCATGACGGCGGTCTTCATGTGCTCATCGCTGGTGGGCATATGCGGCGCCATCTCGGTCTTGCCGTCCTGATAAAGCCCGACCAGCGCCGCCGAGCTTTTGCGCGACGGGCCATAGGCGATCCATTTCGCCTGATCGGCCAGGCGCTGCGTGTCGGTGGCAAATTTCAGATAGGCCATCGCCGCCTCGGGGTTGGGCGAGCCCTTGGGAATGGCGAACATGTCCATGTCCATGAACTGCCCGTCCCAGATGATCTCGAAGGGCTTGCCCTCGGCCACCATGGCATCGAAGAAGCGGCCGTTATAGCCGGTGGCCATGGTCACCTCGCCATCGGCGAGCAGCTGCACCGGCTGGGCGCCGGCCTCCCACCAGACCACGTCCTTCTTGATGGTGTCGAGCTTGGCGAAGGCGCGGTCCACGCCTTCGGGCGTGTCCAGAACCTCGTAGACCTGATCGGGCGCCACGCCATCGGCGATCAGCGCCAGGTAGAGCGTGCGCTTCGGGCTCTTGGGCAGGCCGCGCTGGCCCGGGAACTTGGCGGTGTCGAAGAAATCCGCGGCGGTGGTGGGCGGACCGTCGGGGAACTTGGTCTTGTCATAGGCGATGACCGTGCCCCAGAAAATGTTCGCCACCGCGCAGTCGCGCAGCGCGCCGGGGATGAAGTCGTCGGCGGCCGGGGTGCCGTCCGGCGCCGGCGGCAGGCTGGCCGGGTCGATCTCGACCAGCGCGCCCTCGTCGCAAAGCCGGATGGCGTCGGAAACCTCGATGTCGAACACGTCGCCGGTGATGTTGCCGGCCTCGATCTGCGCCTTGAGCGGCGCGGCCGGGTTGTCGGCGGCGATCATGTTGACCTTGATGCCCGTTTCCTTGGCGAAGGGGATGTTATAGGCCTCGACCTGCGATTTCTCGTAGGCGCCGCCCCAAGAGACCACGTTGACCTCCTTGTTCTGCGCCTGGGCCGCGAAACCCAGCCCGCACAGGGCCGTGGTCAGGATAAGCAGTCTGTTCATGTCTTTCCTCCCGTTGGTGTTCTTCGGCGCGTTGGCCGTTTCCTGCCCGTTCGGGCTTGGCTTGCCGCGGCGGGGTCGGCCCCGCCGCGGCGATGCGTCAGTTCGCCGCCAGCCAGGCGTTGAACCGCTCTTGCAGTTCGGCGTCGTGATCGACCCAGAAATCCAGGTTCGAGGCCAGCGCCTGCTTCATGTTGTCGGCAAAGGTCGGCAGGTTCGGCCCCATGGGAACCTCGGTGTCCTCGATATTGCCGACCAGCGCGGCGGCCGACTGGCGCGGCGGGCCGTAGCTGATGAACTCGGCCGCGCGGGCCTGCGGCTCGGGCGAGGTCGAGTAGGTCACGAACTCCTTGGCGGCCTCGAGATGCGGCGCGCCCTTGGGGATGACCCAGCCTTCCATCTCGTAGATCTGGCCGTCCCAGACGATCTTGAAGGGCTTGCCCTCTTTCTGCGCGGCGTCGAAGATCCGGCCGTTGAAGGCAAAGGCCATGCTGACCTCGCCATCGGCCAGAAGCTGCGGCGGCTGCGCGCCGGCTTCCCACCAGATCACGTCGTTCTTGATGCTGTCGAGCTTGGCGAAGGCGCGGTCGACACCCTCGGGGGTGCCCAGCAGCTCATAGACCTGATCGGGTGCCACGCCATCGGCCATCAGCGCGAATTCCAGGTTGAACTTGGCGCCCTTGCGCATGGTGCGCTTGCCGGGGAATTTGGCGGTGTCGAAGAAATCCGCCGCGCCGGCCGGCTTGGCATCAGGGAATTTCGTGTCGTCATAGGCCAGGATCATCGAATAGACATCGGTGCCGACGAAACAGTCGGTCACGGCACCCTCGATGAAATCCTCGGTCGCCGCCGTGCCATCGGCGGCCGGGGCCAGGATCGCCGGGTCGATCTCCTCCAGCAGCCCCTCGTCGCAGAGGCGCACCGCGTCGGCATATTCGACCGAGGCCACGTCAGTGGTGACATTGCCCGCCTCGACCTGCGCCTTGAGCGGCGTCGCGGGGTTGTCGGCATCGGCGATGGAAACCTTGATGCCGGTCTTTTCCTCGAACGGCTTGGCATAGGCCTGGACATGGCTGTTGCCGTAGGCACCGCCCCAGGACAGCAGGTTCACCTGCTTGTCCTGCGCATGGGCGGTCGCCGCGACGGCAACCAGCGCAGAGGTCAGGATCAGCGTGCGTTTCATCGTAACTCCTTGACTTGTAAGAGAAATCATACCGGATCGAGGGCGCGGGCATCCTCGGGGTGCCAGCCGATGCGGATGGTCTGGCCCGGCGACAGCCGGACCTGGCCAAGCGTGTTGCGGTATTTCATGACGAAACCGTCCTGGCCGGCGACATGCAGCCGCGCGCGCAGGATATCGCCCATATAGATCACATCGCGCACCTGCGCCTCGATGGTATGGGCGCCGGCGGGCATCAGCTCGGGCTTGAACTCCACCCGCTCGGGCCGGATCGAGACGGTGGTGGTCTGCCCGACCTCGCGGATATTGACGGCGGTGGCGTCGATCAGCTCGCCATTGCCGAGCCGCACCAGCGCCTTGTCGCCGTCGAGCTGCTCGATGCTGCCGCGCAGGGCGTTGTTCTCGCCGATGAAGCCGGCGACGAAGCTGTTGCCGGGCTGTTCGTAAAGCACCGGCGGCGGCGCCAGCTGCTGGATGCGGCCGTCGTTGAACACGGCGATACGGTCCGACATGGTCAGCGCCTCGCCCTGGTCATGGGTGACATAGACCACGGTGATGCCCAGCCGGTCGTGCAGCGCCTTGATCTCGAATTGCATGTGCTCGCGCAGCTGCTTGTCGAGCGCGCCCAGCGGCTCGTCCATCAGCACCAGCTTGGGATCGAAGACCAGCGCCCGGGCCAGCGCGATGCGCTGCTGCTGGCCGCCCGAAAGCTGCGCCGGGCGGCGGGTCTTGAACTTGCCCATCTGCACCATGTCCAGCGCGCGGCTGATGCGGCTCTCGCGCTCGGCCTTGGACATGCCGCGCACTTCCAGCGGAAAGGACAGGTTCTCGCCCACCGTCATGTGCGGGAAAAGCGCGTAGTTCTGGAACACCATGCCGATGCCGCGCTTGTGCGGCGGCACGTCGTTGATGTTCCTGCCGTCGAGCCGGATTTCGCCATGCGTCGCCGTCTCGAATCCGGCCAGCATCATCAGGCAGGTGGTCTTGCCCGAGCCGGACGGGCCGAGCATGGTCAGGAATTCGCCCTTGCCGATGGAAAGGTTCAGGTCTTTGACGACAAGTGTCTGGCCGTCATAGCTTTTCTGGACATGGTCAAAGACAACGAACGCGTCGTTGCCGGATTGCGCTGTCACGATGCGGGCCCCCTGTTTCTATTGGTTCTTTGTTCCGCCGGATCAGACTAATCGGCGGTCCTTGCCGATTGCAACCGGCTTCTGCGGGGGCACACGGAACCGGCGCGACGAATGTCATGTCTGGCCGCGTCACCGGCCTTTCGCTCGGCGTCAAGATCAGCTTGCGGCCGGCAGGGCGCGCGGCCGCCCGGCCTCGTCCAGGGCCACGAAGACGAAGGTGGCCTGCGTCACCTTCTGCGTCTCGGCCCCGTCGCGCGAGCGGCGCCAGGCCTCGACATGCAATTGCATGGAACTGCGCCCCTCGCGCAGGATGCGGGCAAAGACCGACACCTCGTCGCCGACCTTGACCGGCAGGTGAAAGCTGAAGCTGTCCACCGCCACCGTGGCGCAACGCCCCCGCGCCCGCCGCGCGGCGACATTGCCCGCCGCCAGATCCATCTGCGACATCAGCCAGCCGCCGAAGATGTCGCCCGAGGGGTTGGTATCGGCCGGCATGGCCATGGTGCGAATCGCCGGCTGGTCCTGCGGATAGTCGTCCTGTGTCATGCGCATCCCTTGTTGCTTGCCCGCCGCTTGCCAAGGCGCCAAAACGGCCGCCCGCGCAGGCTGGCCCGCCGCCGCGGGTGCCGTCAATGCCCCGCGGGATCAGCGGAAGCGATCCGGGCCGGTCTCGGGATCGGTGTGGCCGTCGATGCGCCGCGCGGGCACTTCGGCGGCCAGGTCAGGTCGAGACGATCCGATGAGGCGCCGGGACGGGTCGCGGCAGGAACGCGTGGCCGGTGCGCAGCCGCCGCTGGCCGGCGCGGCGCGCGGCGGTCACGACTTTTTCGCCCAGGCCATTTCGCCCGGCGGCAGCGCCGGCGGCTGGTAGAGCCCGGCCATGCCGCCACGGTCCCGGGTCAGCACCGACAAGGCGCCATTCGCCTCGATGATGGCGAACTTGATCTCGTTCAGGTCGGTGATGCCCTTTTCACGCAGCTTCAGATAAAGCTCGCCCTCGCCCATGCCCAGGCGGCGCAACCGGCCCCCGTGCACCCGCCCCTCGGTGACGACGATGCGCGGCCGGCCTTCGAAGATCCGCGACAGCAGATCCGAGGACAGGATCGCCTCGTCCACCAGCTTGTTGAAGGCGGCGACCAGGAAGATGGCGAACATCGCCGGCAGCATCGGCACGTCGGGATAGAACAGCGAATCGCCCACCGCCGAGCCGATGGCGATGACCAGCAGGAACTCGACGATGGAAAGCTGCGCCACCGTGCGCCCGCCCAGCCAGCGCATCAGGGCCAAGGTATAGAAATAGATGATGAGGGTGCGCAGAAACACCTCCCAGGCGAAACGAAGCTGCTGATCGCCCAGGAAGATGCGGTTCAGTTCTTCTAGCATGGCGGCTGTCCCCTGCCCGCGCCGAAGCTGGCGCCAGAAGACAAGCCGGGATGCCCGGTGCCGGTTCCCCCCCGGGGCCGAAAGCCGGAAGCGCCTAGACCGCCAGGAAACCGCCATCCAGCGGCAGCACAGCGCCCGAGACCATGCTGCTGTCCGTGGACAGCAGCAGCGCGATGCCCTGCGCCACCTCCTCGGCCTCGGCAAAGCGGTTGAGCGGATGGCGCACCATCATCGGCTGGCTTTTCGCCGGGTCGGACCAGGCTTCGGCCGCCAGTTCGGTCAGGGTGATGGTGGGCGCCACGGCATTCACGCGGATGCCATGCGCGCCCAGCTCCTTGGCCAATACCCGCGTCGCGCCCTCGAGCCCCGCCTTCGAGGCGGCATAGCACAGGTGGTCCTGGAAGCCGCGATGGCCGGCGATCGAGGTGATGTTGACGATGGCGCCGCCGCCGCCCGCCGCCACGCGGGCGCGGGCGAATTCCTGGCAGCAGATCAGCGCCGCGCGCAGATTGATGCCCAGCACCGCCTCATAACCGGCCTCGGTCATGTCGAGCACGCTTTCCAGCACGTTGATGCCGGCGCTGTTGATCAGGTAGTCGGCGGCCCCCGCCTGCGCCATGGCGGCGCGGGTGGCGGCCGGGTCGGCCAGGTCGACGCGGATGCCGCGCGCGCCGATCTCGGCCGCGAGGCTGTCGAGGTCGGACTGGGTGCGGCTCAGCGCCACGACCCTGGCGCCGCGTCCGGCCATGAGCCGCGCGCAGGCGCGGCCGATGCCCTTGCCGGCGCCGGTGATGATGACGGTCTTGCCCGAGAATTGCATGGTTCCTCGCAGGTTCGGTTCGGCGGCAGGGCCGCCGGTGTTCAGTTTTGCGGCAAGGCCGCCATGGCGGCGCGGATCTGCCGCGCCGTGGATTGCAGCGCCAGGAAGGCGGCGTGACGCGCGTCCTGCCGCGCCCGGCTGGCGGGATCGGGGGCGCAGCGCGCGGCGATGCGCGACATGGCGGGCATGGCGCTGTGCAGGTCGGGAAACAGCCCGGCCGCCACCGCACCCAGCATGGCCGAGCCGAGCAGCACCGGCTCGGGGCATTCCGTGACCTCGACCGGCAGCCCGGTGGCATCGGCCAGCACTTGCCGGGTCAGCGGATGCGTGCCGGCGCCGCCGCTGACGCTGATCGTTTCGACCGGAGCGCCGTTCTGCGCCTGGGTCTCGATGATCTGCCGCAGCCCGTAGCCAAGGCCGCAGATCCCCGCGACATAAAGCGCGACCAGCGAATCCGGCCCGGTCTCCATCCCCTGCCCCATGATCACGGCGCGGGCATGGGGATCGGCGAAGGGCGCGCGGTTGCCCAGGAATTCGGGCACCACATGCAGGTCATCGGCCAGCCGCAGGGCGGCGCTGGCAGAGCCCGCCAGTTCCAGCGCCCGGTCGGCCAGCCATTGCGGCAGCGGCTTGCCCGCCGCCGCGGCCAGCGCCGTCGCCTCGGCCGTGGCGGGGTGCAGCTGCACCAGCTGGTCGATGGCAGCGCCGGCGGCGGATTGCCCGCCCTCGTTCAGCCACATGCCGGGCACCATGGCGGAATAATACGGCCCCCAGACGCCCGGCACGAAGGCCGGCTCGCGCGTGGTGGTCATGGTGCAGGAGGAGGTGCCGAAGACATAGCCCAGGCAAGCCGTGGCGTCGCCCCCGGCCGCGACCGTGCCGACGCCGCCGGCATGGGCGTCGATCAGCCCCGCCGCCACGGCGATGCCGGGGCGCAGCCCCATCGCCTCGGCCGCGGCCTCGGTCAGCCCCTGACCCAGCGGCGTGCCGGGATCGACGACGCGGGCGCCGATGCGGGCGAAACCGTCATCGGCCAGGTCGCCCAGGCCGATCTGGCGGAAATAATCCGCGTCCCAGCGCCCCTCATGCGCCAGATAGGTCCATTTGCAGGTGACGGTGCAGGCGGACCGCTCCAGCGCCCCGGTCGCCTTCCAGGTCAGGAAATCGGTCAGGTCGAAGAAATGCGCCGCCGCCGCATAGACCTCGGGCCGGTTCTCGCGCAGCCACAAGAGCTTCGGCGTCTCCATCTCGGGCGAGATGCGGGTGCCGACATATTTCAGCACGTCGTGCCCTTGCGCATTGATGCGCTCGGCCTGCTCGACGGCGCGGTGGTCCATCCAGACGATGATGTCACGTTCGGGATGGGCGGGGTCGCCAACCGGCAGCGTCGCCTGCCCAGCCCCGCGCACGACCAGCGAACAGGTGGCATCGAAGCCGATGCCCGCGACGCCGGCCGGGTCGATCCCGGCCAGCGCCACGCATTCCCGGACCGAGTCGCAGACCGCACGCCAGACCTGCTCGCTCGACTGCTCGGCGATCACGCCGCGCTCGCGATGCATCTCGATGGGGCGCTTGACGGTGGCAAGCAGGTGGCCGGCCCGGTCGAAGACCCCGGCCCGCGCCGAGCCGGTGCCCACGTCGATGCCGATCAGATACTGGTCCATGGCGGTTCTCCGTTCCGGGCGCTTCGGTCAGACGCGGTCGAAATTGGTGGGCAGCACCAGCATGTCGCGGATGGTGACGGTGCGCTTGCGGGTCAGCATGTATTCGACCGCGTCCGCCACCTCTTCCGGGTCGATCAGGCTGCCGGACTCCTTGGCCTTGCGCAGGTTCTCCTCGGGCCAGTCGGCCAGCAGCGCCGAGACCACCGGGCCGGGCGAGACCTGCATGACCCGCACGCCATGCGGGATCATCTGCCGGCGCATGCCCTGCACGAAGCTGGTAATCGCCCATTTCGAGCCGGAATAGACCGGTTCCCACCAGGTCGGGAAATGGCCGGCGATGGAACAGGTGACGACGATGTCGCCGGTTTTGCGTTCGATCATGTGCGGAACGACCGCGTGGACGTTCTTCATCACCGCGTTGACGTTGAGGTTCAGCATCCGGTCGATCGCCTCGGGCGTCGTCTCGGTCAGATCGCCGCCGATATAGGTGCCGGCGTTGCAGTAAAGAATGTCGATGTGATCGACCTTTTCCAGGATCCCGGGGATCATGGCGTTGCAGCTTTCGGGGTCGAGCAGGTTCGTCACCTGCGGGATCGCTTTGTCGCCCAGCCGGGCGGCCAGCTCGGCCAGCGCCGCCGCGTTCCAGTCCACCATGACCACGGTGGCGCCGCGCCCGAGCAGCCGCTCGGTGGTGGCAAGCCCGATCCCCGAGGCCGCGCCGGTGATGACGGCGACCTTGCCGTCCAGCGATTCAGACATTCCGTTCTCCTGTCTTTTGAATGGGTTGGGCGGGGCTCAGCGCCATTCGCGCCCGATATAGATGGCCAGCAGGATGATCGCGCCCTTGATCACGTCCTGCAGATAGGGGTTGATGCCCATCAGGTTCAGGCCGTTGTTCAGGATGCCCAGCAGCACCGCGCCGATCAGCGTGCCCAGGATCAGCCCGCGCCCGCCGGCGATGGCGGTGCCGCCCAGAACCACGGCGGCGATGGCGTCCAGCTCGAAGCCCACGCCGGCATTGGGCTGGCCGCTCATCAGCCGCCCGGTCAGGATCACCGCCGCACAGGCCGAGGTCAGGCCCGAAATGCCATAGACCGCCAGCTTGACGCGCTGGGTCTTGACCCCCGAAAGCCGCGCCGCCGTCTCGTTGCCGCCCAGCGCATAGACATGGCGGCCGAAGGCGGTGCGCTGCAAAAGCACCCAGGCCAGGGCATAGATCACCACCATGGCGATGACCGGCACCGGGACCACGCCGACGCGGCCGACCCCGAACCAGGAAATCCAGCTGGGAATGCCGCTGATCGGATAGCCGCCGGAATAGATCAGGCCCAGGCCGCGCGCCATGCCCATGGTGGCCAGCGTGACGATGATGGCCGGCATCCGGCCCCAGGCGACCAGAACGCCGTTCGCCAGCCCGATGCCCAGGCCGACCAGCAGCCCGACCAGCAGCGCGGCCGGCGCGGGCCAGCCCATATTGACCATCAGCCCGGCGCTCAGCGTGCCGACCAGCGCCATCACCGCGCCGACCGACAGGTCGATGCCGCCGGTCAGGATGACAAAGGTCATGCCGACCGCCAGGATGCCGACGATGGAAACCTGGCGCAGCACGTTCATGATGTTGCCCAGGCTGAAGAAATTGTCGCTGGCCAACCCCATCAGGCAGGAGACGACGATCAGCCCGATCAGCGGCAGCGCCAGGGGCGAATGCAGCAGGCGGCCAAACGAAAAGCCGCCGGTTTTCCCGGCCGCGCCGGTGTTTGCGTCATGCGACATGGTCAACTCTCCCGGTCGTGGCATGGGTCATGATGGTTTCGGAATCGATCTCGGCGCCCTCGACCGTGGCCACGATCCCGCCCGAGCGGAACACGCAGACCCGGTCGGACATGCCGATCACCTCGGGCAGTTCGGACGAGATCATGATGATGGCGCCGCCCTTCTCGGTGAAGGCGCGCATCAGCGCATAGATTTCCGCCTTGGCGCCGACGTCGATGCCGCGCGTCGGCTCGTCGAAGATCAGCACCTGCATGTCGTGGTTCAGCCAGCGGGCGATGACGACCTTTTGCTGGTTGCCGCCCGACAGCGTGTCGACGCGGGCGTGCGGGCCCTGCGCCTTGACGCGGACCTGCGCCATGGCGATCTCGGTCGCCGCCAGTTCCTTCTTCAGGTCGATGAACCAGTGGTTCTTGCGATACTTGCCGTAATTGTTCAGCGAGACGTTCTGCAGGATCGAGAAGCTGGTGATCAGCCCCTGCTCCTTGCGGCTTTCCGGCAGCAGGCCGATGCCATGCGCCAGCCCCTCGTCCGGGCCGCGGAAGCGTTTCTCGATCCCGTCCACCTTCAGCTTGCAGCGTTGGGCCGGATATGCCCCCAGCATCGCCAGCACGGTCTCGGTGCGGCCCGAGCCGACCAGCCCGGCAAAGCCCAGGATCTCGCCCTTGCGCAGGGCGAAGCGCGAGACGGGGCCGCCCTTCTTCAGCTGCACCTCCTCGACCTCGACCACCGGGGCGGCGGCCGCGGCGGCGGCAGGCTTGGGCGGGAAGTTCTGCTCGATGCGGCGGCCGACCATCATCTCGACCAGCCGGTCGTTGTCGACCTCGGAGACCGCGCAGGAGCCGATGAATTCACCGTCGCGCAGCACGGTGATGCGGTCGCAGATCTCGAAGATTTCCTCGAGGTGATGCGAAATGAAGATGATCGCCACGCCCTGACGGCGCAATTCGCGCATGACCTTGAACAGGTGCTCGACCTCGGAGGGGGTCAGGGTCGCGGTCGGCTCGTCCAAGACCAGGATACGGGCGTTCAGCGACAGGGCCTTGGCGATCTCGACGAATTGCTGCTCGGCCACCGACAGGCGGTGCACCGGCACGTCCAGCGGTACGTCGACGGCCAGCTGGCGCATGATCTCGGCGGCGCGCTTGCGCATCGCCCTGCGGTCCAGCATCCCCAGCGGCCCGCGCATCTCGCGCGCCAGGAACATGTTCTCGACCGCGTCCAGATAGGGGATCAGGCTGAATTCCTGGAACACGATGCCGATGCCGGCGGCGATGGCCTGGTCGTAATCGGCGAAATGGCGCTCGGTCCCCTCGATGCGGATCGTGCCCTTGCTGGGCTGGATGATGCCGCAAAGGATCTTCATCAGCGTGGACTTGCCGGCGCCGTTCTCGCCCAGCAGCGCATGGACCTCGCCGGCGCGGACCTCCATGTCGACGCCGTGCAGGACCTCGATCTTGCCGAAGCTTTTTCGGATTCCGTTCAGTTCCAGCATGATGCCCTCCTGAATGGCTGGGAAATGTCCCGCCCCCGCGACATGCGGGGGCGGGCGCGGGGAGGAACCGTTACCAGCTGAACTCGGCAGCGTTCTTGGCGTCCACGACCATGACGTCGATCGGCACTTCCTTCGGCACCACGCGGGCGCCCCATTTCTGCGCCAGCGCCATGGCCAGGCCGACCCGGACCTGGTCGCGGGGGAATTGCGCCGTGGTCTCGATGAACGGGCCGCCGTCGGCGATGGCCTTGACCGCCTCGGGCGCGCCATCGACCGAGGTCAGCTTGATGTCCTTGCCCGAGCCCTGGATCGCCGCCAGCGCGCCCATGGCGCCGCCGTCGTTGACCGAGAAGATGCCGGCCAGATTCGGCTTGGACTGGATCATGTTCTCGACCACGCCCAGGGCGACCGAACGGTCCTGACGGCCGTTCTGGGTGTCGACCAACTGGATCTCGGGGAATTCCTCCAGCGCGGCCTTGCAGCCTTCGACCCGCTGCAGGATCGGCACGACCGGGATGCCGTCAAGGATCGCCACCTCGCCCTTGCCGCCCAGGGCCTCGCCCAGATACTTGCAGGACATATAGCCCGCGTCGCGGTTCTTCGAGCCGACGAAGGTGTCGACCGGGCCGTTCGCGTTCGCATCGACCGCGACCACGATGACGCCGGCGGCCTTGGCGGCGTGCACGGCGGCCTCGATCCCGGCGCTGTCGGTGGGGTTCAAAAGCAGGATGTCGATGTTTTGCTGCAGCATGTCCTCGACATCCGAGATCTGCTTGGCGACGTCATGGCCGGCATCGGTCACCACCACCTCGGCGCCCAGGCTGGCGGCGGCCTCGTTCAGCGCCTCCTGCATGGACACGAAATAGGGGTTGTTCAGCTCCTGGAAGGTCATGCCGATCTTCAGCTTGTCCTGGGCCAGCGCCGGAGCCGCCACGAGCGCCAGCGCGGCCGATGCGGTGAGCAGTTTCGATTTCATCGGGGTTTCCCTCCCATCTGGATGAAAGCAGGCATGGCCTGCGCGTCTCCGGGCAGCGCCGCGCCGCCCGAATTGGTGAAGTTCGCGTTGCGGGTCGTCGTCAGTCCGCCATGACCAGCGCCTTTTGCGCCGCGAATGTCGCGCGGAATTGCGAGGGGGACATTCCCTTGAGCTTCAGGAAATGCCGGTTGAAGTTCGACAGGTTCGAGAAACCGACCTCGTAGCAGATCTCGGCCACCTTGATGTCGGGATCGGTCAGCAGCATCTGGCAGGCCAGATCGACGCGCAGCTGATTGCGATAGCGCACCAGCGTCGTGCCGGTATGGCGCTTGAAGGCGCGCGAAAAGGCGCTTTGGCTTTGCCCGACCATCTCGGCCAGCTCGCCCTCCTCGACCTGCTCGGTCAGGTGCTCGCGCAGATAGGCCAGCGCGCGGTTGATGCCGCCGTCATGGGTGCGGGTCAGGTCAAGCTCGAAGCTCAGGCTGGCCAGCACCTCGTATTCCGAGGCGTTGGCCAGGATGTCCAGGATCTCCCAGAACAGCGCCAGGCGGCGGATACCCTGCGACTCGATCAGCCGCTCGACCAGCGGGCGGATGCGGGCGCTGGTCTCGTCGCCGAAAAGCAGGCCGCGGCGCGAGCGCTCCAGAAGCGGGCGCAGCGCCGCCATCTCGGGCATGGCGGCGCAGGCATCCTCGATGAAGGGTTCGGGGAACTGGATCACCAGCGAGCGCAGCGGCACGATCTCGCCCGGCGGGATATCGCTGATCCAGTTCTGCGGCAGGTTCGGGCCGGTCATGATCAGCTGGCCGGGCCGGAAGCTGCCGACATGATCGCCGACATAGAAGGTGCCCGAGGTCGCGACCACCAGATGGATCTCGTATTCGGGATGATAATGCCAGCGCACCGTGCGGAACGGATAGCCATGCATCCACGCGGCGAAGGATTCGCCCTTGCGGATGTGGACCAGTTCCAGATCGGGTTGCATCGCCTTCCTCCCTGCCCGTCTCGAAGCCTGACGGGCCGTCGCGGACGTTCGGCAACCATAGGCTTGCGACCGGCCGGCGATCCACATCAGCGCAGAAAAAATACCGATACTTTTTTGATCGAAATCACGCAGGAATTGAAGATCCCCGCCACCGGCCGGACGAGAGAAGCTCGCTGCACCGCAAAAAACCCATGCCGCATTGCAGCGACATGGCCTGCTTTCTGGGGAAAACCCTTGATGCCGCTATTGCGCGGCAGGTCCGGTCAAATCCCGCAACCGCGGATAAGCGGTGTGATAGCGCTCATACTTTTCCGCATAGGCTGCGGCCAATCCGGCATCAGGCACAACTTCGGCGCGAATGGCCGGCTTGGCGAAGACGCGTTCGGAAGTGTCGCCCGTCGCACATGCCGCCGCCAGCTTGGCGGCGCCGAAGGCCGCGCCAAAATCGCCGTCCTCGGGCTCCAGCAGCGTCAGGCCGGTGGCCGAGGCCATGATTCGCAGCCAGTCCCGCGACCGCGCGCCGCCGCCCACCGCATAGGCGGCCTCGATGGGCGTGCCGGCCTTGCGCAGCGCATGGACGCAATCGGTGAAGGCCATGGCCACCCCTTCCATGGCCGCCTGCGCCAGATCGGCCAGCCCGGTGGCGCGGCGCAGGCCCAGGAAGGCGCCGGTGGCCTCGGGATCGTTCAGCGGCGTGCGCTCGCCCGAGAGATAGGGCAGGAACAGCACCGGCGAGGGTGCGGTCACATCGCCCACCAGCGCGGCGAGTTCCGGCACCGTCTTGCCGGTGATCTCGGACAACCAGGTCATGCTGTCGGTGGCCGACAGGATCACCCCCATCTGATGCCAGGTGTTCGGCACGGCATGGCAGAAGGTATGCACCGCATCGCCGGTATTCGGCGCGTAAGTCTCGGTCGCGGCAAACAGCACGCCCGAGGTGCCCAGCGACAGAAAGCCGGTGCCGGGCGTCATCACCCCCATGCCGCAGGCGGTCGCGGCATTGTCGCCGCCACCGCCCGCCACCGGCACCCGCGGGATGCCCCAGCGCTCGGCCAGTTCGGCGCGTAGATGGCCGGAGACATCGCTGCCCTCGACCAGCCCGGGCATCTGGGCGCGCGTCAGCCCGGTCGCGGCCAGCAACGCATCCGACCAGTCGCGCTTGCCCACGTCCAGCCACAGCGTGCCCGCCGCGTCCGACATCTCGGCAACATGCTCGCCGGTCAGCCACAGCCGCAGGTAATCCTTGGGCAGCAGCACCTTGGCGGTCCGCTCGAAGATCGCGGGCTCGTTCTGGGCGACCCACAGCAGCTTGGGCGCGGTGAAGCCCGCCATGACCAGATTGCCGGCGATGCCGTGAAAATCGGCCCGCGCCGTCAGTTCCGCGCATTGCGGACCCGAGCGGCCGTCGTTCCACAGGATGCAGGGCCGCAGCACCCGGTCCGAAGCGTCGAGCAACGTCGCGCCGTGCATGTGCCCGGACAGGCCCATGGCCTGCAGCCGCGCCATCGCGGCCGGATGCTCGCGCGCGAGCTGGCCGATGGCGGCTTCGCAGCCGGCGATCCAGTCGGCCGGCGCCTGCTCGGACCAGCCGGGATGCGGGCGGCTGACGCTCAGCCCCGCATGGGCGACGCCGACGGTCGCGAAGGTCTCGTCCACCAGCATCGCCTTGATGCCCGAGGTGCCAAGGTCGATCCCCAGATACATGGCATTCACTCCGGCATGACGATCTGCAGCTTCACATCGGTCTCGCGCGCCTCGACGGCACGGTCGAAGCCGGCGATGCTGTCCGCGAAGGGGATCGAGGCCGAGATCAGCGGCTTCAGGTCCACCTTGCCCGAGGCGATCAGCGCGATGGCCCGGTCATAGACATTGGCATAGCGGAATACCGTCTCGACCCGCAGTTCCTTGGCCTGCAGCCCGACGATGTCGACCGGCACCGGATCGACCGGCATGCCGACCAGCACGATGGCGCCGCCCGGCCGCGCAAGCTGGTGCATCGACAGGATCGCCGGCGCGGCGCCCGAGCATTCGAAGACCAGGTCGGCGCCCCAGCCGTCGGTCGCCTCGGCCAGCGGGCGGTGGCGGATGTTGACGGTCTCGATGCCGTCATAGGCGCCGATGATGTCCAGCTTGGGCTGAGCCAGATCCGCGACAATGACGCGGGCGCAGCCGCCGGCCAGCGCCGCCAGCGCCACCATCATGCCGATCGGGCCGGCGCCGGTGACGACAGCGATGTCGCCGGGCTGGATGCGGGCCCGCAAGGCCGCCTGCATGCCGATGGCGAAGGGCTCGACCATCGCGCCCTCGGCAAAGCTGACACGCTCGGGCAGCTTGTAGGTGAAGGCGGCGGGGTGGATCACCTCGGGCGTCAGGCAGCCATGCACCGGCGGCGTCGCCCAGAAGGTCACGGCGGGATCGACATTGTAGATCCCCAGCTTGGCGGCGCGCGAGGTCGGGTCCGGAATCCCCGGCTCCATGCAGACCCGGTCGCCGGGCTGCAGATGCGTGACCTCGGCCCCCGCCTCGATCACCGTGCCGGATGCCTCGTGCCCCAGCACCATCGGCTCGCGCACCACGAAATGCCCGATCTTGCCATGGGTATAATAATGCACGTCCGAGCCGCAGATGCCGACCGTATGCGTCCGGATCCGCACGTCCCTGGGCCCCAGCGTGGCAGGGATGTCGAAATCCCGCAGCGTCAGCTTGCCCTTTTCTTCCAGCACCAATGCCTTCATCGCCCGTTCTCCTGATCGCCGCGCCGCCTCGGGCGCCCTCGACTCGCGTCTTTGGCGGCGAGTCGGGACGCATGTAAACAAAAACCCGCGCCACGCGCGAGCTTTTGCCCATCAGAAGAATAATTGTATCAGTTTCGAGTCGTGAAAGCTATGCGCCCCGGCTCCGGCGATGCGCCACCCGCCCCGCGCCGGGAGAATCACTTCACTTCATCAGTCGGTCCTTGACCACCGGGCCGACGGCGCCGAAATCCATCTGCCCGGCATGGCGGCTGCGCAGCTCGGCCATGACCCGGCCCATGTCGCGGATCGACTCGGCGCCCAGATCGGCGATGGCCTTGTCGATGGCGGCGCGGGTCTCCGCCTCGTCCAGCTGGCGCGGCAGATAGGATTGGATCACCCTGATCTCGTCCTGCTCGCGCTCGGCCAGCTCCAGCCGGCCGCCCTCTTCATAGGCCCTGGCCGATTCCTGGCGCTGCTTGACCATTTTGGACAGGATGGCGGTCAGGTCGGCCTCGCTCAGCCCGGCCTCGTCGCCGCTTTCGGTGCGGGCGGCGATCTCGCGGTCCTTGATGGCGGCCGAGATCAGCCGCAGCGTCGAGAGCCGCGCCGTCTCCTTGGCTTTCATCGCGTCCTTGGTGTCGGCCAGAATACGCTCGCGCAGTCCCATGTGATCCTCGCTGAATGAATTCCGCCGGGTGGTGCCCGGCTTCGCCCCCGCCGTCAAGCCGTGCCCTCAACCCCGGCCATCCGTCAAAGTTCCGCGCGCCGCCGGTTCCCGCCTTGACGCCCGCCCGCCCTTTACCTAGGTTCCCGCCGATTTACCCGGAGAGTGACGATGCCCCAGAAACCGACCGCATGTCTTGCGCTTGCCGACGGCACCGTGTTCCACGGCCAGGGCTTCGGCGCGGTCGGGGAAGTGGTGGCCGAGCTGGTCTTCAACACCGCGATGACCGGCTATCAGGAGATCATGACCGATCCCTCCTATGCCAGCCAGGTCGTGACCTTCACCTTCCCGCATATCGGCAATACCGGCGTGACCGAGCAGGACGACGAGGCGCCCGAGCCGGTCGCCTCGGGCATCGTGGTGAAATGGGACCCGACCGAGCCCTCGAACTGGCGCGCCAGCGCGGACCTGGTCGACTGGATGACGCGGCGCGGCCGCATCGGCATCGGCGGCGTCGACACCCGCCGCCTGACCCGGGCGATCCGCCAGCAGGGTTCGCCGCATGTCGTGCTGGCCCATGATCCGCAGGGCAATTTCGACATCGCCGCCATGGTCGCCAAGGCACGCGACTGGCAAGGCATCGTGGGGCTGGACCTTGCGAAAGAGGTCAGCTGCCGGCAAAGCTATCGCTGGGACGAGGGTCTGTGGTCCTGGCCCGGAACCTTCGGCCAATCGGAGGAAAAGAAGCCCTTCCGCGTCGTCGCCGTCGATTACGGCGCGAAACGCAACATCCTGCGCTCGCTGGCGCAAAGCGGCGCCGAGGTGACGGTGCTGCCCGCCACCGCCACCGCCGAGGAGGTGCTGGCCCATGATCCCGAGGGGGTGTTCCTGTCGAACGGCCCGGGCGACCCGGCCGCGACCGGCACATATGCCGTGCCGATGATCCGGGAACTGCTGGACCGCGACCTGCCGATCTTCGGCATCTGCCTGGGCCACCAGATGCTGGCCCTGGCGCTTGGCGCCAGCACCATCAAGATGAACCACGGCCATCACGGCGCCAACCACCCGGTCAAGGACGTGGAAACCGGCAAGGTCGAGATCACCTCGATGAACCACGGTTTCGCGGTGGATGCCCAGACCCTGCCCGAGGGCGTGATCGAGACCCATGTCAGCCTGTTCGACGGCTCGAATTGCGGGCTGCGGGTGGCGGAAAAGCCGGTCTTCTCGGTGCAGTATCACCCCGAGGCGAGCCCCGGCCCGCAGGACAGCACCTATCTGTTCGAGCGTTTCACCGAGGCGATGCGCGCCCGCCGCGCCTGAACCCGGCAAAAAGCCGGCGCGATTAACCCGTTTTTAACCCTCTGCATGGCAGAGATCGGGTCGGAATGACCTGGACCGGGAAACGCGCTATGGCCCGCACCGCTGTTATCAAGCCCTTCCCGACCGGGCCGGCCCCGGTCGTCCCGGCCGCGCCCGCGGCGACGCTGGTCGCGCCGCGCGACCTGCGCCCGCTGGGCCAGATCCTGATCGAGGACGGCGCGGTCGATCCGCGCAACCTGCTCAAGGCCGTGGTCATGCGCCGCCGCCAGCAGGCGCGGCTGGGCGAGATCCTGCTGGCGAACGGCTGGGTGCAGGAAGAGGCGCTGACACGCGCCCTGTCCCGGCAATGGCGCAGCAGCGTTCTCGACCTCAAGGCGCTGCCGCCCGATCCGCGCCTGGTCGACGCTTTGGGCGCGCAGCTTTGCCTGGCCGAGGGCGTGGTGCCCTGGCGGCGCGTCGGCGGCGTGACCTTCATCGCCACCGCCCGGCCCGAGGATTTCGAGGCGCTGCGCGCCCGCCTGCCCGCCGGCTTCGGTGCCGTGCGCATGCTGCTTTGCTCGGAAAATGCCGCGCGCGAGGCGATCCTGACCCTGCGCCGCACCGCGCTGATCCGCCAGGCCGAGACCCGGGTGCCGGCCCAGGAAAGCTGCCGCACCCGCAACGAACGCCGCTTCGGCCGAATCGCCATGGGCGCGATCGCGGCGGCGGCGCTGGGGCTGCTGCTGGCGCCGATCGCGGTGATCGTGCTGCTGACCGCCTGGGCGGTGCTTACGCTGATCGCCTCGGCCTCGCTGAAGCTCGTCTCCTTCGCCGCCATCCTGCGCCGGCACCGCCGCGACCGGATGCTGGCCAAGGCCATGGCGCGCGGAGCCGCCCCGCGCCCCGAGATGACGGCGCCGCTGCCGGTGATCTCGGTCATGGTGCCGCTGTTCGCCGAGGCGAATATCGCCGACAAGCTGATCGGCCGGCTGTCGCGGCTGGACTACCCGCGCGAGTTGATGGACATCCTGATCGTGGTCGAGGCGACCGACCGCATCACCTGCGAGGCGCTGGAGGGCGCCCGGCTGCCGCGCTGGCTGCGGGTGGTGACGGTGCCGGACGGCCCGATCCGCACCAAGCCGCGGGCGCTGAACTACGCGCTGAACTTCTGCCGCGGCGCGATCATCGGCGTCTGGGACGCCGAGGACCGGCCCGAACCCGACCAATTGCACAAGGTCGCGCGCGGCTTTCATTTCGCGCCCCCCGACGTGGTCTGCCTGCAGGGCGTGCTGGACTATTACAACCCGCGCAGCAACTGGCTGGCCCGCGCCTTCACCATCGAATATGCCTCGTGGTTCCGGGGCACGCTGGCCGGGGCGGCGGCGCTGGATCTGGTGGTTCCGCTGGGGGGAACGACGCTGTTCTTCCGCCGCGAGGCGCTGGAAGCGGTCGGCGCCTGGGACGCCTGGAACGTCACCGAGGACGCCGATCTGGGCGTCCGCCTGACCCGGCGCGGCTATCGCACGCAGATGCTGGACACCGTGACCCATGAAGAGGCGAATTGCCGGCTGATCCCCTGGGTCAAGCAGCGCTCGCGCTGGCTCAAGGGCTTCGCCATGACCTGGAGCGTGCATATGCGCGATCCGGCGGCCCTGTGGCGCGACCTGGGCCCGCGCCGCTTCATCGGGCTGCAGGTGCAGCTTTTCGCTTCGGTCTCGCAATATCTGCTGGCGCCGGTGCTGTGGAGCTTCTGGCTGCTCAGCCTCGGCCTGCCGCATCCGATGCGCGGGGTGCTGTCGGGCCTGCTGGGCGGCCATGCCATCGCCCTGCTGTTCACGCTGTTCGTGGCCTCGGAATTGCTGAACATCGCCATCGGCTGCTGGGCGGTGCGCGGGCGCCGGCATCGCCATCTGCTGCCCTGGGTGCCGACGCTGCACCTGTATTTCCCGCTCGGCTGCCTGGCGGCCTGGAAGGCGATCTACGAAGTGGTGGCGAAGCCCTTCTATTGGGACAAGACCCAGCACGGCCTCTTCGACGCCGGCCAGGACGAGACGCCGGACGCCGCGCCCGTGGCGAAACCGGGCCGGCTGATTCCCCTGCATCACGGGACCGAAGCCGAGTCGGCCGCGAAACCTTCCGACGGGAGCCGGTCGCAACGGCTGGTGCCCATGCTGGGCGAGGTGAGCTAGAACCGGCCGCAGGCCGAGCCGCCGCCCCTCTGCCACGAAGCGCGCTTTCTGACCCGGCCGCCAGGTGCTCTCGGCCGGTCAAACCCGATCCGCGGCCCCCCGGCTGCGCCCGGCTAGCCGGCGGCGGCCCGCGCCTCCACCCCGGCCAGAATGCCGTCGATGACGCCGCCGGCCGTCTCGACCGTCCCGGCCAGCCGGGCGGCGAGGTGCTCGAGCGTATCGCAGCCGGTATCGCGCAGCAGGAAGGCCTGCCCGCCCTTGCCGAGATTGTCCATGTCCAGCGGTTTTTCGGTCAGCAGCCGGCCCGCGCATTGCAGGTTCCACAGGAAGCGCCGGGCCGCGGCAAGCCTTTCCGCCTCCTCGCGCCCGACCAGGCCGGCGCGCGGGCCGGCGCGCAGCTGTGCCGGCGCCGCACGCGCCGCCGAACCGGCGCGCAGCGCGAAACATTGCGCCAGCAATTCGATGTCCTGCAAGCGGCCGCGGCCGATCTTGGCCTCCCAAGCGCCGTCCGGGGCCTTGGCGGCGAAGATGCGTGCCCGCATCTCGGCCAGGTCGGGCAGGACGCGCGGATCGCCGCCGCGGCTCTGCAGCACCTCGACGCGCAGCGCCTCGACCTCATCGGCCAGCGCGGCGGCATCGGCGCCGCAGATGCCGATGACCCGGGCACGGGTCAGGGCCAGATGCTCCCAGGTCCAGGCCTCGGTCATCTGGTAGTCGCGAAAGCTCTGCACCGAGGTCGCCACCGGCCCCTGCCGCCCCGAAGGCCGCAGCCGCATGTCCACCTCGTAAAGCCGTCCGGCCGAGGTCGGCGCCGAGATCGCGGTGATCACCGCCTGGGTCAACCGCGCGTAATAGGCCCGCGTCGCCAGGGGCTTCGTCCCGTCCGAACTGTCCTGACCGGCGGCATCGTAGATCACGATCAGGTCGAGATCCGACGCGGCATTGAGCTGCCGGGCCCCCAGCGAGCCCATACCCAGCACCACCGCCCCGCGACCCGGCGCCGGGCCGTGCCGGCGCGCGAATTCCGCCGCCACCACCGGAAACAGCGCCGCCACCGCCGCATCGGCGATGTCGGCATATTGGCCGCCCGCCTCCTCGGCACCGATCAGGCTGCGCAGGTGATGGACGCCGACGCGGAACTGCCATTCATGCGCCCAGCGCCGCGCCGCATCCAGCGCCTGTTCATAGCCGCCGTTCGGCGCCGTCAGCGCCGAGGCCAGCACCTGGTCAAGCTGGCGGCGCAGCTCGGCCACACCCGGCCAGGCCGCGAAGAAGCTGCCGCCCAGCACCGCGTCCAGCACCTCGGGATGGCGGGCGAGATAGGCGGCAAGCCCGGGCGCGGTGCCGCAGATGTCGACGATCAGCTCGATCAGTTGCGGATTGGCCTCGAAAAGCGAGAAAAGCTGCACCCCGGCCGGCAGCCCGGCCAGGAAGGCATCGAACCGGGCCAGCGCCTCGCCGGCATGGGCGGCGGCGGTCAGCCGGGTCAGCAGGTCGGGCTCGATCCGGGCAAAGACCTCGCGGCCGCGGGCCGAACGCAGGGCGGGATAGCCGCGCCAGCGTTCCACCATCGCCTCGGCCTCGGACGAAAGCTGCGGGCGCGCGCGCCGCTCGCCGGGGGCGAAGAAATCGCCGGTCAGCGCCTCGACCCGGCGCAGGCGGTCGGCCAGGCGCGTCGACCAGGCGGCGGAATCGGCCTCGCCCATCATCCGGGCGATGGTGTCCAGCCCCTCGGCCGAGTTCGGCAGCGAATGGGTCTGGGCGTCGTTCACCATCTGGATGCGATGCTCGATCTCGCGATGCTCGCGGTAATGCGCGGTCAGTTCCTCGGCCACGTCAGGGGGCACCCAGCCCTTTTCGGCCAGCCGCGCCAGCCCCTCGACCGTGCCGCGCACCCGCAGCTCGGGGTCGCGGCCGCCGGCGATCAGCTGGCGGGTCTGGGTGAAGAACTCGATCTCGCGGATGCCGCCCTGACCCAGCTTCATGTTGTGGCCGGGCACTTCGATGCGGCCATGCAGGCCCTTGTGTTCGCGGATGCGCAGCCGCATGGCATGGGCGTCCTGGATCGTGGCGAAATCCAGGTGCCGGCGCCAGACGAAGGGCCGCAATTCGCGCAGGAAACGTTCGCCCGCCGCAAGATCGCCGGCACAGGGACGCGCCTTGATATAGGCGCTACGCTCCCAGGTGCGGCCCTCGGCCTCGTAATAGGCCAGCGCCGCCGAGAGCGAGATGCAGACCGGCGTCACCGCGGCATCGGGCCGCAACCGCAGGTCGGTGCGGAAGACATAGCCCTGATCGGTATTGTCCGAGATGGTCGCCGCCGCCTTGCGGGTGGCGCGGATCAGGCTGGCGCGGGCCTCGTGCTGGTCGTCGCGGGCATAGGCGCTGTCGTCGTAAAGCACGATCAGGTCGATATCCGAGGAATAGTTCAGCTCTCCGGCGCCCATCTTGCCCATGGCGAGCGCGACGATGCCGCCGGCATCGGCTTCGGTCGGCGGCAGCTTGCCGCGCGCCTGTTCGGCCACGACATGGACGCGCAACGCCAGGTCGGTGGCGCGATCCGCCAGATCGGTCAGCGCCCCCGTCACCTGCTCGAGCCGCCAGACGCCCCCCAGATCGGCCAACGCCGTCCACAGCGCCACCCGCCGCTTGGCGCGGCGCAGGGCCGGGCCGAGGGCATCGGCGGAAAGCGCCTCGAACCCGGCGGTTTCGCGGGCGACGACATCCTCATGCGCCAGCGCCCCGGGCAGCCAGTCGGCCTCGCGCGCGATCAGCCCGGCCAGATAGGGGCTGCAACCGGCGGCCCCCCGGATCAACTCGCCCAGGCGGGGATCGGCGATGCCGGTCGCCTGCAGCGCGGAAAGGCCGCGGGCAGGATCGACGGGGATGGGCAGGCGGGTGATGCGGGCGGTGAAATCCATGCCCAGAGCCTAGCTGTCGCCGGCGCCGCGTCAATGCCGCGCGGTTGCGATGCAACGCTCAATTCTTACGGTTTTCCCTGCTTGGCGTTGGGGGGAACTGTTGTTAGGCTCGACCCGAGTGCAACTGACAGCAGAGCCCAGGCCGCCGCCCATGCGCGCCGAAACGAGAACCACCCGACCGCATGCGCCCACGGGTGCGGCGCGCCCCAGAAGCCGGGGGCGCGGCTGATGCGGCACAGCCTGCCTCATGCCCCGCAATTCTATGTGACGGCCCCGCAGCCCTGTCCCTATCTGCACGGCCGGGCCGAGCGCAAGCTGTTCACGGCGCTGGCCGGCGATTCGGCCAATGAACTGAACAACACGCTGTCTCGCCAGGGCTTCCGCCGCTCGCAGAACGTGCTTTACCGGCCCAGTTGCGAAAGCTGCGTCGCCTGCATGTCGGCGCGCATCCGGGCGTCCGAGTTCCGGCCCTCGCGCACGCAGCGCCGGGTGGCGCGCAAGAACACGCATCTGCGCCGGCTCGCCACCAGCGCCTGGGCGACCGAGGAACAATACGACCTGTTCCGCGCCTATCTGGACGAGCGTCATGCCGATGGCGGCATGGCCGACATGGACATCTTCGAATTCGCCGCGATGATCGAGGAGACGCCGGTGCGCAGCCGCGTCATCGAATATCGCAGCCATCAGGGCGACGGCGGCGACGCCCCGGGCAGCGACCGGCTGGTCGCGGTCTGCCTGACCGACGTGCTGGATGACGGGCTGAGCCTGGTCTACAGCTTCTACGACCCGGCGCTGGACAACCTCAGCCTGGGCACGCATATCATTCTGGACCATATCGAACTGGCGCGCAGCGCCGGGCTGCCCTTCGTCTATCTGGGCTATTGGGTGCCCGGCAGCCGCAAGATGGATTACAAGGCGAAATTCTCGGCCCTGGAGATCTACAAGGGCGGGGTCTGGCAGCCGATCGGCGACCCGGCGCAGCACAGTTCGGACATCCATCCGCTGTCCATCGACCCGATCGTCGAACAGGTGGCGCGCATTACCCTGCCGCCCAATCGGAGATGATTACCGAAAAGCCCCGGTTTCGGTAAGAATATTTCAAGATTCAGCGGCAGCGGGTCATTTTATTGGACAATCGGCATTGACCATGCCGCGCCGCCCTCATAGTTTCCCGCGACGCAGCACGGGACCAGCAGGCCCGGCCGCGAAGGTTCAGAAATGGAGAATGGGCATGTCCCGAGAAATGACCGGTGCAAGGATGGTTATCGAAGCTCTGCGCGATCAGGGCGTCGACACCGTATTCGGCTATCCGGGCGGGGCGGTGCTACCCATTTACGACGAGATCTTCCAGCAGAACGACATCAAGCACATCCTGGTTCGCCACGAACAGGGCGCCGTCCACATGGCCGAAGGCTATGCGCGTTCCACCGGCAAGCCGGGGGTGGTGCTGGTCACCTCGGGGCCGGGCGCAACCAATGCCGTCACCGGCCTGACCGATGCGCTGATGGATTCGATCCCGCTGGTGGTGCTGACCGGCCAGGTTCCAACCTTCCTGATCGGCACCGACGGTTTCCAGGAGGCCGACACCATCGGCATCACCCGCCCCTGCACCAAGCACAACTGGCTGGTGAAGGAGACGGACGAACTGGCGGCGACCATCCACAAGGCTTTCCACATCGCCACTTCGGGCCGGCCGGGGCCGGTACTGATCGACATCCCCAAGGACGTGCAATTCGCCACCGGCGCATATGTCGGGCCGAAACAGATCGAGACGCCCAGCTACCAGCCGGCGAAAAAGGGCGACCTGGCCACCATCACCCGGCTGGTCGAGCTGATGGAGACGGCCGAGCGGCCGATCCTCTATACCGGCGGCGGCGTGATCAATTCCGGAACCGGCGCCAGCCAGCTGCTGCGCGAGCTGGCGGATGCGACGGGCTTCCCGGTCACCTCGACGCTGATGGGGCTGGGCGCCTATCCGGCCTCGGGCAAGGGCTGGATCGGCATGCTGGGCATGCACGGTCTTTACGAGGCGAACATGGCCATGCATGACTGCGACCTGATGATCGCGGTCGGGGCGCGCTTCGACGACCGCATCACCGGGCGGGTGGCGGATTTCAGCCCCGGCTCGGTCAAGGCGCAGATCGACATCGACCCCAGCTCGATCAACAAGGTGATCCATGTCGACCTGCCCATCGTCGGCGATGTCGGCCATGTGCTCGAGGACATGCTGAAGGTCTGGAAGGCCCGCGGCCGCAAGACCAACACCGCCGCCATGCAGAAATGGTGGGTGCAGATCGAACAGTGGAAGGCGCGCAACTGCCTCGCCTATCGCAACTCGGACAAGGTCATCAAGCCGCAGCACGCGCTGCAGCGGCTGCAGGCGCTGACCGCGGGCCGCAACCCCTATGTCACCACCGAGGTCGGCCAGCACCAGATGTGGGCGGCGCAGTTCCTGCATTTCGAGGATCCGCATCACTGGATGACCTCGGGCGGGCTGGGCACCATGGGCTACGGCCTGCCGGCCTCGATCGGGGTGCAGGTCGCGCATCCCGAAGCGCTGGTGATCAACGTCGCCGGCGAGGCGAGCTGGCTGATGAACATGCAGGAAATGGGCACCGCGGTGCAGTTCCGCGCCCCGGTCAAGCAGTTCATCCTGAACAACGAACGGCTGGGCATGGTCCGGCAATGGCAGCAGTTGCTGCATGGCGAACGCTACAGCCAGAGCTGGTCGGAAAGCCTGCCCGATTTCGTCAAGCTGGCCGAGGCCTTCGGCTGCGGCGGGCGCACTGTGGCCGACCCGGCCGACCTGGACGCGGCCATCCAGGAGATGATCGACTACGACGGCCCGTTCATCCTGGACGTGCTGGTCGAGAAGCACGAGAACTGCTTCCCGATGATCCCCTCGGGCAAGCCGCATAACGAGATGCTCTTGGGCGAGACCTCGACCGAAGGCGCCATCACCGGCGCCGGCGCGGCCCTGGTCTGAGTGGAGGAGAAGAACATGGCGGCACTGAACATCCAGAAGGGCGCATCGAGCCATTCGGCCTATGACCTGCGCGACCCCAACGCCCAAACCATCGAAAGCCACACCCTCGCGGTGCTGGTCGAGAACGAGCCGGGGGTGCTGGCCCGGGTCATCGGCCTGTTTTCCGGCCGGGGCTACAACATCGACAGCCTGACCGTGGCCGAGGTGGACCATCTGGGCCACCGCTCGCGCATCACCATCGTGACGCGCGGCACCCCGGCGGTGATCGAGCAGATCAAGGCGCAGCTGGGCCGCATCGTGCCGGTGCACGAGGTCCACGACCTGACCGTGGAAGGCCCCAGCGTCGAGCGCGAACTGGGCCTGTTCAAGGTCACCAGCAAGGGCGACAAGCGGGTCGAGGCGTTGCGCATCGCCGAGATCTTCCGCGCCAGCGTCGTCGATTCGACCCTGGAGAGCTTCGTTTTCGAGATTACCGGCACGCCGGAAAAGCTGGACGCCTTTGCCGATCTGATGCGGCCGCTGGGCCTGTCCGACCAGGCCCGCACCGGCGTCGCCGCGCTGGCGCGCGGCGCCTGAGGCGTCTCAGCGAGCGGCCGCGAGCTTCAGCGGCCGCTTTTCCAGCCCGCAATCGCCGTTCGAGATCACCCGCAGCACCGGGCGCGGCTGCCCGGGCTTGTCCCCCATGCCGCGCAACAGATCCGGCAGTTCCGAGCGCCGGTTGCCCGAAATCATGCTGACCGCGCGGGCATGGCGCAGATCGTTGATCGTCTCGAACTCCAGCTCGACAAGATCGCCGGCGTCCGGCCAACCCTCTGCCGCGGCAAGATTCTCCTGGCCTTGCAGATAGGCTAGGGCGCCATGATCCTCGCACCAGATCACGGCCTTTTCCTTGGCCGGACTGCTCCACAGAATGACCCCGATCATCAAAGCTCCTAAAACAATCCGCCCTTCCCCAGAGGCGCAGCACAACCCAGACCGGAAACTATCGGCAGTTTCTCGCCTATAAAAGCAGATTCTGAAGGAGCCGGTCAGTTTGACGCGCAGTCATCCGGACAAATTGGTCTAATCCGCGACGATTTGTCCTGATCGGCGAGGGCTTTGCCGCTGATTTTCTGGATAAACCCTGGGCAAAAGCCCGATCCACACGATGCAGGAATGCAACAGAACAGGGGAATTATCGGACACGGCCGGCCCGGTAATCCGCCACGGCGCGCGCCACCTGCCCCATCCGGGCGGCGTTCGAGGGATGAGTGCCCAGAATCTTGTCACCAGGATCGGGGATGCGAGCGAAAAATTGCGCACCGTGCTCGGGATCGTATCCGGCATTCAGGGCGATGATCGCGCCGAGATAATCAGCCTCCAGCTCCCAGTCGCGCGAATAGTAGCGGGCGCCGAACTGCGCGCCGAAATCCTGGGCCGAGCGAATCGCTTCGGAATTGCCGCCATAGGCGCTGGCAAGCCCGCCCAGGATCACCGCGCCCATGGAGGCGGCGCTGGTCTTGCGGTTGATATGGCCCAGGATGTGGTGGCTTGCCTCGTGCCCGACGACGAAAGCCAGTTCGTCGGCATTGCGCGCCTCTCCGATCAGCGAAAGCGTAAAGCCGATCACCGGCCGCCCGGTCGGGTCCACGGTCTGGAAGGCGTTCGGCTCCAGCCCCGGACGATCATCGACCACGAACTGGAAGTCGCAGCTGATCGGCTGGGTGCGCCTGGCGACGCATTCGCGTTCGACCGCCGGCTCCATGCGGCTGATCACCGCGATGAAGGCCCGGGCCGAGGCGCGGGCGCCGGCGGGGGTGTCCGGCGCCGGGGTGATGATCACATCGGGCAGCGGCTTCTGGATATCGCCGGGCTGGGGCACCGGCGCCGCGACGCAGCCCGCCAGGACCAGCAGAATCGCCGCCGCCGCTTGCCATGTCCCGCGCATCTGCCGCCCCTTGCCCTTGCCCAATTCGCGCCACTCTAGCCGTGGCCCCGCCCCGCCGCCAAGCCCCGGGCTTGCTCCGCCCGACATATCACGCGATTGTTGAGAAAAGCTGAACCGGAAGGATCGCGATGTTCACCATCGAACACGACTTCGACGCCACCGTCATCACCCTGATCGACGAATTGCCCGAGGCAGAGACCGGCACCCGGCCGCTGAACGAGGACGTGGTGATCCAGAGCTTTGACGACCGGGTGGTGATCGAGCAGTTCGATCCCGACACCGGCGAGCTGGCGCAGATCGTCATGACCATCGAACAGCTCGAGGAACTGCGCGCCGCGCTGAACCTGCCCGAGGGCAACTACCGGCTGGAGCGCCGCTAATCCAGCCGGAACAGCTTGTCGCGCGCCGTGGCGCCGCGCACCAGCACCAGCCGCGACTTGGCCACCCCCAGCGCCTTGGCCAGCAGCTTGACCACGGCGGCATTGGCCTTGCCGTCCTCGGGGACGGTGGTGACGGTGACGCGGATCGTTCCACCGTCCAGGATCACCGCATTGCGCGAGGCGCGCGGGGTGACCCGCACGGCGATCTCGGCGCCCGGCCGGGCAAGGTGGCTCAGATCGGTCATGCCTCGTTGAAGCCGGGTGCGGCGAAAAAGGCAATCCCGACTGGCGCCGGCAGATCCGGATGGCTATCTGGAAGCCGAGGTCCGCGCGAACCCGAGGAGACGCGAATGCAGCACACCGATCCCGCCACTCTGGCCTTCCTGCGCCATCGCCGCTCGCATCCGCCGAAGCTGCTCGGCGGCCCGCCCCCCTCGCGCGATGCGCTGATGGAGCTGCTGGAGCTGGCCGCCCGCGTCCCCGACCACGGCAAGCTGGAACCCTGGCGCTTCGTGGTGCTGGAGCGCGCCACGCTGGACCGGCTGGCGCCGGTGCTGGCCGAGCATGTCGCCGAGGCCGGCGGCGACGAAGCCACGGTGGCAAAGGCCCGCTCGGCCTTCGCCTCGCCGGTGATCGTCGCGGTGGTCTCGGCCCCGGTCGACAGCCCGAAGATTCCGGAATGGGAACAGTTCCTCTCGGCCGGCGCGGTCTGTCTCGAGCTGCTGAACGCGGCGCTGGCGGCGGGCTATGGCGCCGCCTGGCTGACCGGCCCGGCGGCCGAGCCGGGTTTCGCCCGCGCGCATCTGGGCATCGGCGCGGACGAGCGCGTGGTCGGCCTGATCCATATCGGCCAGCGCGGCAGCACCCCGCCCGACCGGCCGCGCCCGGATGTCGCGGCCAAGACGACGTTCCTGTAATGGTGATCCGGGCGCTGCTCCTTGCCTGGGGCGATCTGCTGCGGCCGCGCATTTTCGGCGTGGTGGCGCTTGGCGTGGCGCTGACGCTGGGCCTGTTCGTCGCCCTGCAGGCCGGCGCCTTCTGGGCCATTCGCGTCTTCGCGCCCGAGACGCTGACCCTGCCCTGGATCGGCGCTGTGCCGCTGGCCCCGGCGCTGTCCTGGAGCTCGCTGCTGCTGTTTCCGCTGATGAGCATCTTCCTGATGATCCCGGTGGCGGCGGGCTTTTCCGGCCTCTTTGCCGAGCGCGTCGCCGAGGCGGTCGAGGAGACGCATTACCCCGCCGCCAAGGGCCTGCCGGTCGATTTCTGGGAGGGGCTCTGGGAATCGCTGGCGGTCATGGGCGCGGTGATCCTGGTCACGCTGGTGACACTGGCGCTGACGCCCTTCCTGGGGCCGCTGGCCTCGGTGCTGTTCTATGGCGGCAACGGCTGGCTGCTGGGGCGCGAGTTCTTCCAGATGGCGGCACGGCGCCACCTGCATCAGCCGCAGGCAACGGCGCTACGCCGCCGCCTGGCGGCGCAGGCGACCGCGCTGGGGGTGCTGATCGCGGCTTTGCTGACCGTGCCGCTGCTGAACGTCGTCGTTCCGGTGCTGGCGGCGGCGGGTTTCACCCACCTTTACCACATCAGCGCGTCCAGGCCTCGAGATCGGCGCGGGTGATGATGCCGCCGATGATGACATAGGCGATCACCCCCCAGATCAGCGCGGCGATCAGCGTCGCCCACAGCATCTTCTTCTTCAGCTTCGGCTCGTGCGGGGCGCCGGCCGGGGTGCCGGGCGTCACCTGCCCGACATCGGCCTGGCTTTGCTGGCCAAAGGGCAGCAGCACGAACAGCACCAGAAACCAGAGCACGGAATAGAGGACGATGCCGCCGGTCAGGCTCATCAGACCTGCTCCAGTTCGATCAGGCAGCCGTTGAAGTCCTTGGGATGCAGGAACAGCACCGGCTTGCCATGGGCGCCGATCTTGGGCTCGCCATTGCCCAGCACGCGCGCGCCCTCGGATTTCAGCTTGTCGCGGGCGGCCAGGATGTCCTCGACCTCGAAACACATGTGATGGATGCCGCCCGAGGGGTTCTTGTCCAGGAAGCCTTTGATCGGGCTGTTCTCGCCCAGCGGATAGAGCAGCTCGATCTTGGTGTTCGGCAACTCGATGAACACGACGGTAACGCCATGGTCCGGCTCGTCCTGCGGGGCGCCCACCTTGGCGCCAAGGCTGTTTTCATACTGCGCGGCCGCCGCCTTCAGGTCCGGCACGGCGATGGCGACATGGTTCAGGCGTCCGATCATCACTTCCTCCGTCGTTTGCGCCCTTCTAGGGCCACAAGACGGCGGGGGAAAGGAAAAGAAATCACCGTTAACGGCTTCTTAGGGGAATCGCGCAATCCTCGGGGTCAGACGGTGATTCCCAGTAAGGATTTGCAAGATGGAACAGGACAGGATCGGTGCGGAAGAATTCCCCACCTGGCGGGCCACCCTGCCCGATCGACCGCTGACCGGCCTGACGGTGCTGGTGGTCGAGGATTCGCGCGTCGCCTCCGAGGCGGTGCGCCTGCTGTGCCTGCGCTCCGGCGCGCGCATCCGTCGGGCCGACAGCATCCGTTCGGCGTTGCGGCATCTGCAGACCTATCGTCCCGGCGCGGTGATCGTGGACCTGGGCCTTCCCGATGGCGACGGCGCCGACATGATCGCCACCATCGCGAAGGCGCTGCCGCGCGTGCCGGTGATCCTGGGCATCTCGGGCGATCCGGCCAACCGGGACGCCGCGCTGCGCGCCGGGGCGGACGGGTTCCTGGTGAAGCCCATCGAAAGCCTCGCGGTGTTTCAGCAGGCGATTCTGGCCGCCCTGCCCCCCGAGGCCCGGCCGCAGGGCCTGCGCGTCCTGCCCGATGACGTGATCCCGGCCGATCCCGGCGCGCTGCGCGAGGATCTGGCCCATGTCGTCGATGTGCTGTCGCAGGCAGACGATACCGAGGCGATCGAATATATCGCCCGCTTCCTGGCCGGGGTGGCGCGCTCGGCCCATGACCGGATGCTCGAGGACGCCGCGACGGCGCTGGCGCGGGACCATGCCGACGGCCGGGCGCTGGCCATGGACCTGGCGCGGATCAGCGGGTTGGTGCAGGATCGGCTGGCGGCGGTGCGGATTTCCTGAGCCCCTAGCCCGCAGTCAACGCCGACAGGCTTTGCCGCTGCCGCCCGCTGGCGTCGAAATTCTTCGGGTCCAGCCAGGCCTGATGCGCCCGCGCCAGGGCCGGCCAGTCGCGGTCGATGATCGCATACCAGGCCGTGTCGCGATTGCGGCCCTTGTAGATCATGTGCTGGCGGAAGATGCCTTCGAAGGTGAAGCCGTAGCGCAACGCAGCGCGACGCGAGGGGGCGTTCAGCGCATCGCATTTCCACTCCACCCGGCGGTAGCCGGCGCCGAAGGCCCAGCCGATCATCAGCGAGATCGCCTCGGTCGCGGCCGGGGTCCGCTGCATCGGCGGCGCGATCTCGATATGGCCGATCTCGATCACCCCATGGGCCGGGTCGATGCGCATGAACGAGGCGAGCCCGCCGACCCTGCCGGTCGTCCGCTCGCGCAAGGCATAGAAATACGGGTCCGTCCTGGCGGCCATCCCGGTCTGCCAGGCGCGATAGCCGGCAAGATCGGCGAAGGGGCCGTAGCCTAGATAATCCCAGACCCAGTCCTGCCCCTGATTGGCGGCAAAAAGATCCTCGGCATGGCGCTGCGGATCCAGCCTTTCCAGCAGGACATGGCCGCCTTCGATCCGCTCGGGACCGGGTGCGGCTGGTGGGGCGAAGTCACG
Organism: Paracoccus simplex; assembly: GCF_042648325.1. Lineage (NCBI taxonomy): Bacteria > Pseudomonadati > Pseudomonadota > Alphaproteobacteria > Rhodobacterales > Paracoccaceae > Paracoccus > Paracoccus simplex. Next base: position 45,266 of record NZ_JBHRXE010000030.1, read on the forward strand.
GATGACAGGGCCGGTCGGGCGGGCGGATGGCGTGGCGGCTTCTCCGCCACCGTGACGGGCCGGCATCCCCGCCATGCCGGTCAGAGGGATCTCTTGCCCGCCCGCGGCAGAGCCGCCGCGATCGGGCGCAGCGGCTGGGCGGGACGAATTGCCGGCGGGATCTTGGGACATGCGCGGACCTCCTGCAACATCCGGGGCAGCATCCGCCGTTCTCGGCCAAGGTCAAGGCCGGGAAGCGGCGCGGCCAGGCGATGCTGCCCGTATCGAGACCTGACCGGGCGCCCCCTGCCCATGCGCAAAGCCGCGATACCGGCCCCCGGGGCGGCGCGGCCGCCGCCCGCAGACACAGGCCGGGATGCGCTGGCCCATCGCCAAAGACGGCGCGGCCAACCATCCGCGTTTCGGCAGCCACGGTGTTGCGACCGGGTACCGGCGCCGATCGGGGCAATCAAGCCGGGAGCAGGCCGCGATCCGGAACCCGCCGCCGGAACCGGGGCCGCGCAAGATCGCTTCCCCGGACGCCCGCCTGAAGACCGCTGCCCCTCTTGTTTCGGCCGAAATCCGGCCATGCGGCAACGCCGTTCCTCGGCTTTGCGGGTGCGCGAGGGTATTGCGCACTGGCGGGGTCGGGCGCTCGGCAGCCGGTCGAGTCGCCGGATGATCGGCCGACGGGCGCCACAGATCAGGACCGTGCCTGCGACATGCGGCCGCTGCCATCGCGGACTCTTGAGCGCAGGAACGGCGGCGTGAGAGCGGGTTGGCGGTTGGAGATACCGGCACGCCGCCCGGATCGGCGCGCCGGCAGGGCCGCGCTTTCCGCGACGCATCGCCATCCACCCTGCTGCCGGGCGACGGGCATAGCGGCGGGGCGCTCCGTCGGAAATAGGCCGGACGAGCGGATTGCCGCCCGGATCGGGGCGCTGACAAGGCCAGAGGCGCCGCAATGCCGGCCAAGGCCCGCTGCCGAGAGAGGGCGCTGCGGATCCGCCGCGCCATGGACCGCGCGGCTGCAAGGCGGCGATCTGCTAATCCGGCTTCCCGCTCAAGCGAGCATCCCCGGATCGCCGCCCAGATCGAGGCCGGGAAAGATCGAGCGTTCCAGCGCGTCGCGCCCGATTCCGAACAGCCCGTGCATCGCCCAGGCGGCATAGGCACGGATGTCGCGGGTCGGCATCAGGTCGCGGTCGGCGTAAAGCTGGCCCTCGCCCAGGCCCGGCCAGTCGCCGAAGGCCCGGCCGCCGCGGATCGCGCCGCCCGCCATCAGCAGCGCGCCGCCGGTGCCGTGATCGGTGCCGCCCGAGCCGTTCTCGCGCACGGTGCGGCCGAACTCGGTCATCGCCAGCACCGAGGTCCGCGCCCAGTTGCCGCCCAGCCCGTCGCGCAGCGCCAGGATCGCCGCCGCCAGCCGGTCCAGCGCCCGGCCCAGCACCGCCGGCTGGCGGGCATGGCTGTCCCAGCCGGGGATCGAGAAGGCGGCAATGCGGCTTTCCGCATTCAGCCGATTGGCGGCGAAGCGGGCCAGCGCCTGCGCGTCGCCGGTCGGCCCGGCGATGCGCTCGATCTCCGAGCTTTCCGCGCCGATCTGCATGGCGTCCCGGGCCGCGTCGCGAAACAGCGGATCGTCGTGATAGACGTGCTCCAGCAGCATCTGCGCCTGCGGCGACAGGCTCAGCGAGGCGGTCGGCGCCCAGCTCAGATGCGCGGCCTTGCCGGACAGGATCTTCATCTGCTCGACGCCCACCGAATAGGCGGTCTCGGCGGTGGTGCCGGGCGTGGCCTGCAGCAGGCGGTTCAGCCAGCCGCCGATGCGGCGATCCACCGGCAGGTCGTTGCCGGTGCCGGCCTCCAGCAGGTCCTGGCCGTCGAAATGGCTGCGCTTGTCGCGATAGGGGGTCGAAGCGGCATGGGCAAAGGCCAGCTCGCCCTTTTGCCACAGCGGCATCAGCGGCGCGAGGCGCGGGTGCAGCGCATAGAACCCGTCCAGGTCCAGCGCGCCGTTTTCCGGTCCGACCGACAGGTCGCGGCGCAGCTGGCGCAGCATCGGGTCGCCATAGGGCTGGATGGCGTCCAGCCCGTCCATGGCGCCGCGCAGGATGATCACCACCAGCCGGTTGTCCGAAGGCAGGGCGGCGAAGGTCATCGAGTTCAGCAGCGGATGCGCCGCCGCCGAGCAGCCCAGCAGCGCCGAGCCCTTCAGAAACAACCTGCGGTCCAGTGTCGGCATCGGTGCCTCCTATCGGCGGTTGAAGTCGCCCGAGGCGAGGATCAGCACCACGCCTTCGGCCGCGCTTTCGGCCTTGGGCACCGCCCAGGCCAGCTCGCTGGACTGGGTGCCGCCGAAGGCCGAGACCAGCATCTCGCGCGGGTCGGGCAGATCCTTCTGCAGCAGCCGCGGCATGCGCAGCGCCCAGTTGATGCGCGCCGCCATGGTCTGCGGCGCGATCCAGGCATCGGCCGCCTCGGGCCAGCCGTCCGGGCCCTTGGGCTGGCCCCAGGGCTGGCCCATCGAGATCAGGTGGTTCCAGATCGCGCGGCGAAAGACCGGCCGTTCCAGCGCCGCCACCTGCGCGCCGCGCAGCCCCAGGGCGCGCAGCCCGGCCACCTGCAGGTCGAAGGGCTGGCGCACCTTCCGGCGCAGGTTCGAGGCCAGCGCCGGATGGGTGACCAGCACGCGATAGACCTGCGGCAGGTCGCCGCCGGTGTCGCGCCAGACCGCCGCCATGGCCTCGACCAGATCCTGCGGCGGATCGTCGGCGACGAAATGCGCCGCCAGCTTGTGCGAGACATGCCGCGCCGTCTCGGGGTGGCGGGCCAGGTCGCGGAAGGCGGCCCGGATATCCTCGAGCCCGCCGCGGCGGCGCCCGCCATAGCTCTGGCCCAGCACCGTCTCGGGCCCCGGCTCGGCCAGGACCGGCTTGAAGGAGAAGCCGTCCTGGAACGAGAAGCTGAGCCCGGTCAGCAGCTCGGCCAGCTCGCGCACGTCCTTTTGCTGGTAATCGGCGCCGACACCCAGCGAATGCAGTTCCATCGCCTCGCGCGCCAGATTCTCGTTCAGGCCCAGCTTGCGGTCGGGCCGGCGCTTGACGAAGGGCGAGTTCGGCCCGCGGCTGGCGGTCTGGTCCAGATAGACCAGCATCATCGGATGGGTGTCGGCGGCGAAGAACAGGTCCTCGAACCGGCCGTTCACATGCGGGCGGATCGCCTCGTCCTGGAAGGCCAGCGCCAGGCCATGATTGACCTTGTTGATCGCCCGGACGGTGAAATGGTCGCACCAGAACTGCACCAGCCGCTCGCCGAAACCGACCGGGTCATCGACGGCGCGGATCATCCGGCGGCGCAGATCCTCGATCTGCAGGGCGCCCAGCAGCCGGCTTGCCTCCTGCGCCTCGGGCGGCTCGGGCAGGCCCTTGGTCCTGGCCCGGACGCCTTCGCGGAACTGCAGCGCAATCTCGCTGGCGGTGGCGGTGGTCATCGCCTCTGGGCCGGGACCGGCCTGGGCCGGATTGGCCAGCACCGCCTCGGCATCGGCGGGGGGCGGCATCAGCGGCGACAGGCCGAAACCCAGACGGATCGCCGCCAGCTCGGGAAATCCAAAGCTCATGCAATCATCCTTGCGGGGGAAATCGCCCCCCTTGCGCAAGTTTATGCCACGATCCCGGCCCGAGGTCAGTTCACGCTTTCTTCAGCACGCCGCGCTGCGGCAAGGCGCCGCCGAAGCCGCCTATTCGCGCGGCAGCACCCGCAGGCGCAATTCGCGCAACTGCTCGTTGGTGGGCTCGCTGGGGGCGCCCATCATCAGGTCCTCGGCGCGCTGGTTCATCGGGAACATGATGACTTCGCGGATGTTCTGCTCATCCGCCAGCAGCATGACGATGCGGTCGATGCCCGCCGCGCAGCCGCCATGCGGCGGCGCGCCGTAGCGGAAGGCCTTGACCATGCCGCCGAAGCGCTTCTCGACCTCGTCGCGGCCATAGCCGGCCAGCTCGAAGGCCTTGAACATGATCTCGGGACGGTGGTTCCTGATCGCGCCCGAGATCAGTTCGTAGCCGTTGCAGGCCAGGTCGTATTGATAGCCCTTGACCGCCAGCGGATCGCCCGACAGCGCCTCGAGCCCGCCCTGCGGCATCGAGAACGGGTTGTGGCTGAAGTCGATGCGGCCGTCCTCGCCCTTTTCATACATCGGGAAATCGACGATCCAAGCGAATCTGAACTGGCTCTCGTCGGTCAGGCCCAGCTCGCGGCCGATCTCGTTGCGGGCCCGGCCGGCGACGGCTTCGAAGGCCTCGGGCTTGCCGCCCAGGAAGAAGGCGGCGTCGCCCTCGCCCAGACCCAGCTGCAGGCGGATCGCCTCGGTCTTGTCAGGGCCGAGCGCCTTGGCGATGGGACCGGCGGGTTCGGTCGAGCCGTCCTCGGCCTTGCGCCAGAAGATATAGCCCATGCCGGGCAGGCCCTGCTGTTGCGCAAAGGCGTTCATGCGGTCGGCGAACTTGCGCGAGCCACCGGTCGGCGCGGGAATGGCACGGACCTCGGTGCCCTCCTGCTCCAAGAGCTTGGCGAAGATCGCGAAGCCCGAGCCGCGGAAATGCTCGCTGACCACCTGCATCTCGATCGGGTTGCGCAGGTCGGGCTTGTCGCTGCCGTATTTCAGCATCGCCTCGGCATAGGGGATGCGCGGCCAGTCGGCATCGACCGGGCGGCCGCCGCCGAACTCCTCGAACAGGCCCTGGATCACCGGCTGGATGGCGCGGAACACGTCCTCCTGCTCGACGAAGGACATTTCCAGGTCGAGCTGGTAGAAATCGGTGGGCGAGCGGTCGGCGCGCGGGTCCTCGTCGCGGAAGCAGGGCGCGATCTGGAAATACTTGTCGAAGCCGGCGACCATGATCAGCTGCTTGAACTGCTGCGGCGCCTGCGGCAGGGCGTAGAACTTGCCCGGATGCAGGCGCGAGGGCACCAGGAAGTCGCGCGCCCCCTCGGGCGAGCTGGCGGTGATGATCGGGGTCTGGAATTCGGTGAAACCCTGGTCCCACATCCGGTTGCGGATCGAGCGGACCACCTGCGAACGCAGCATGATGTTGTTGTGCAGGCTTTCCCGACGCAGGTCGAGGAAGCGATAGGCCAGCCGGGTTTCCTCGGGATAGTCCTGGTCGCCGAAGACCGGCAGCGGCAGGTCGTCCGAGGCGCCCAGCACCTCCATGTCGGTGGCATAGATCTCGATCTCGCCGGTCGGCAGCTTGGGGTTGACCAGGCTCGGGTCGCGCAGCTTGACCCGGCCGTCGATGCGGATCACCGTCTCGGCGCGCAGCTTTTCCAGCGCGGCAAAGGCCGGGCTGTCGCTGTCGGCGATGACCTGGGTGATGCCGTAATGGTCGCGCAGGTCGATGAACAGCACGCCGCCATGGTCGCGGACCCGGTGGACCCAGCCGGACAGACGGATCTCGGTTCCGGCATTCGCGGCGGTCAGTTCGCCGCAGGTATGGCTGCGATAGGCGCTCATCACTTTTCCCCTTCGTATCGGCCACGCATCAACCGCGACCAGCGGGCGAAGTCAAGCAATCAGAACGGCCGCACCACGTTGCCCGAGTAGAAATACACCCCCATTCCCACGGTGAAGAGCGTGTTCCCCGCCACCGCATGCAGCACCCAGGCCGAGGGGAAGCCGCGCAGCAGATAGGCGCGGGCGAAGAACAGCCCGCCGACGAAGGTCAGCGCCGCCACGACGAAGGACCAATACATCAGATGGGCAAAGGAGAAGATGGCGGCGTTCAGCACGATGGCCGCCTGCCCCTCGGGCAGGATCGCCGCGTAGCGGTGGAAGAACAGCGGCCGGAAGATCAGCTCCTGCGGCAGGGCCGAAAGCAGCGGATAGAAGGCCCAGATCACCAGCAGGAACTCGGGCTCGCGCCGGGCCATGCCGAAGATGGCGCCCGGGCGGGACACCCACAGGATCGCCACGCCCAGCGCCAGGGTGATCGCGATCATGCCGAGGATCTCGAGCCAGGGCAGGCGGCCCCAGCCGAAGACCAGGCTGCGCCAGTCGAAGCCGCCGGTGAACCACAGCAGCGCCAGCCCGGCGGCGCTGAACATGGCCAGCGCCGCGAACAGCATATGGCCGGGCATGAACAGCGCAATGGCCAGCGGCGCCCCGATATAGAGCGCCGCGAACTCGGCCCAGAGCAGGGCGCGGGCTATTGCATCCTCCGGTTCAGCCACATGCGCCATTGCGCGGGCGAGCCGGCGAAGACGTTCAGGTCCACATTGCCGCCGATGCCGGGCACCACGCCGGTGCCGGTATATTGCCAGAAGCTGTAGCGCTGGCCGGGATAGACGATGCGCGGATGGCCGGCGACCGAGCGCAGCCAGAATTCCTCGTTCCAGGAGGCCAGGTTGTTGTCGCGGTAGAAGTCGACCGTCGTGTAGATGATCGGGCGCTGGCCGTAATACTGGTGCAGGATGTCCTTGAAGATCTTGGCCTCGCGCAGCACCTCATTCGCCGGCGGACGCCGCGGGCAGGTGCGCGAGGCGGTCCATTCCAGGTCGATCACCGGCGGCAGCGCGCCGCGCTCGCGCGGGACGTTCTGGATGAACCAGGCCGCCTGCTGCCGGCCCGAGCGGCAGAAGTAGAAATAGTGATAAGCGCCGCGCGGGATGCGGGCCTGCGCCGCCTCGGCCCAGTAGCGGCGGAAATTCGGGTCGGCATGGTCGCCGCCCTCGGTCGCCTTGATGAAGGCGAAGCTGACGCCCGAGCCGCGCACCGTGCTCCAGTCGATGCTGCCCTGATAGCGCGATATGTCGATGCCGTGCACCGGATGGTCGTAGGGATGGCCGCCGACCCAGGGATGCGGCGCCGAATCGCCGAATTTGGGGCCGAGCCCCTGCCCCGCCATCACCGCCCGTTGCTGCGACGGTCCGCGTCCGCAGGCCGCCACCGCGACCAGCAGCAGCACCATCAGAATCCTGCCCAGGAATTTCATCTCTGCCCTCTGCCTCATGCGCCTGTCCGCGGCGCTTTTGTCCCTTATCGCAAAGGTGCGACGCGCTGTCACGATGGCGTGACAGTCACGAGTTTGTCAGAGAGGCCGTGGCCCCGGCGCAACAGCAACGCGCGTTGCCACCCCTGCCGGGACGGCGCCGCCGGCGGATTGCCCAGCAAATGCTGGAGATTGCGCTGCGCCAGGCGTGCAGCGCCCGTGCACCGGCCGTACACAGGGCGTGCACCGGAACGGCGTCAGCCCAGCCGGCCCCAAAGATCGTATTCGCCGGCCTCGTCCACCGTCACCGTCACGATGTCGCCGGGCGAGAGCGCCTCGAAGCCTTCGTCGATGAACAGGTTGCCGTCGATTTCCGGCGCGTCGGCCTTGGTGCGGCAGGTGGCGCCATCGGCGTCCACCGCATCGACGATCACCTCGATGCGGCGGCCGACCTTGGCGGCCAGCTTCGCCTCGGAGATCGCCTGGGCCTTTTCCATGAACCGGTCCCAGCGCTCCTGCTTGACCGGATCGGGAACGTGGTCGGGCAGGTCGTTCGCCCGTGCGCCCTTGACGTTTTCATACTGGAAGCAGCCGACGCGATCCAGCTGCGCCTCGTCCAGCCAGTCGAGCAGGGTCTGGAACTCGGCCTCGGTCTCGCCCGGGTAGCCGACGATGAAGGTCGAGCGCAGGGTGATGTCCGGGCAGGCGGCACGCCAGGCGGCGATCTCGTCGAGCGTCTTCGCCGCCGCCGCCGGCCGGGCCATGCGCTTCAGCGTGTCCGGATGCGCGTGCTGGAACGGGATGTCGAGATAGGGCAGCACCAGCCCGCCCGATTCGGAATGGGCCGCCATCAGCGGGATCAGGTCGCGCACATGCGGATAGGGATAGACGTAATGCAGCCGCACCCAGGCGCCGAGCGACCCCAGATCGCGGGCCAGGTCGGTGATATGGGCGCGGTGGCCGCGTTCGGTCGCGAACTTGCGGTCGAGGCCGTAGGCCGAGGTGTCCTGCGAGATCACCAAAAGTTCGCGCACCCCGGCCTCGACCAGTTTCTCGGCCTCGCGGATCACCGCATGCGCCGGGCGGCTGACCAGACGCCCGCGCATGTCGGGGATGATGCAGAACTTGCAGGCGTGGTTGCAGCCTTCGGAAATCTTCAGATAGCTGTAGTGCCGCGGCGTCAGCTTCACGCCCGAGGCCGGCAGCAGGTCCACGAACGGATCGGGCGACGGCGGCACGGCGGAATGCACCGCGTCCAGCACCTGTTCGTATTGCTGCGGGCCGGTCACCGCCAGCACGGAAGGGTGCGCGCCGGTGATGTATTCCGGCTCGGCCCCCAGGCAGCCGGTGACGATGACCTTGCCGTTTTCCGACAGCGCCTCGCCGATGGCCTGCAGGGATTCGGCCTTGGCCGAATCGAGGAAGCCGCAGGTGTTCACGATCACCGCGCCGGCGCCCTTGTAGTCGGGGCTGATGGCATAGCCCTCGGCCCGCAGCCGGGTCAGGATGCGCTCGCTGTCCACCAGCGCCTTGGGGCAGCCGAGGCTGACCATGCCGATGGTCGGTTGCCCGTCCCTTCGCCCCCCCTTTTCCCGGGCGGAGTCGAAGATCGGGCGGGGGGCTAGATCGGGGCGCAGCAGGGGCGGGTTCTGGCTCATGATGCGCGGCATATAGTGGCAAGCGGGCCGCTTGTTAAGCGCCAAGCGCAGCTCGCCGGAACGTCATTTGGACTTGCGCGTTCGGGGAGGCATAGCTGAGGACATGAGCATGAGACCCATCCCGACCCGCCTTACCGTTCCGCTGCTGCCGGCGCTGGCCGCGGTCGCCATGCTGGCCGTCACGCTGTGCGCCCTGCCCGGCCCGGCCGAGGCGCAGGGCCGCGGCAAGCCGATCGTGATCTGGAACAACAAGGGCGGCAACGTGATCGAGGCGATCCAGTATCGCAACGAGCTGGCGCGCAGCGGCCGGCGGGTCGAGGTGCGGGGCTATTGCCGCTCGGCCTGCACGATCTACATCACCCTGCCCAATGCCTGCCTGGGCCCGGGCGCCACGGTCGGCTTCCATGCGCCGCGCATCCCCGGCACCACCATCATCCCGCCGATCGTGGACGAGCTGATGGCGCAATATTATCGCGGCGGCATCCTGCGCATGTGGAACACGCAATGGAAGCATTCGCTGAAGATGCACAAGATCTCGGCCCGGCAATATGTCAAGCTGGATCCGCAGACGCGGCTGTGCCGGAACTGAGGGGCCGGAACCGGGGCGCGGCAAGGGAAGGCGGCGACCAGCGCCCGGCCCTGCCCCGTGACCGCCCCGTGACCGCCACCCGCCGCCCGCTTGCATCGGCCGGCGCGGCCGCATAACCGCCTGGGGAAACCGGGCCGGGAAAAGGGGGGACGAGGGGATGCGGATCACATATGCCATGCCCTGGCTGATCGCCGATCTGGGCCGGGCGCGGCGGGTGCTGTCCTTTGCGCCGCATCGGCCGGGCTTCCGCCGCGCCCGGCATATCCTGTGGCGGCAGGTGCGCGACGCCGATCTGGGCCCCGGCTTCGACGCCACCGCCTGGCTGGCCGCCGAGATGGCGCGCATCGGCCATGGCGCCGAGGTGGGCATGATGACCTCGCGCGGGCTGGAGCATGCCGTGCAGGCCGAGGCCGGGCCGGCGCGCTGCCTGGCCACCGTGGGCCTGGGCAATGCCGAGCGGGTCGGCCGGCGCCGGGCCGCTGCGCCCGCGGGCTACGGCACCATCAACATCGCGCTGCTGGTCGAGGCCGGGCTGACGGACGCGGCGATGATCGAGGCGCTGACCATCGCCGCCGAGGCCCGCACCGCCGCGGTGATCGCGGCCGGGGTGATGCTGCCCTGGGGGGTCGCGACCGGCACCGGCACGGATTGCATCGCCCTGGCCTGCGATCCCGGCCCCGAGCGCCATGCCGGGCTGCATACCGCGCTGGGCGAGGCCATCGGCCGCAGCGTCCACGACGCGGTGCTGCGCGGCGCCGAGGCCTGGGTGGCGCGGCACGGCCGGGACGCGGCGGCGGTTATTCCCGCAGCCGCCAGCCGCTGAGGAAGATCCAGCGGATCGCCGCCATGCAGACCAGGATCATCAGCCCGACCGCGACCAGCGACACCCCGACCGGCACGTCGGCCAGGTCGAAGAAGCTCCAGCGGAAACCCGAGATCAGGTAGAGCACCGGGTTGAGCTTCGCCACCCCCTCCCAGAAGGGCGGCAGCATCGAGGCCGAGTAGAAGGCGCCGCCCAGGAAGACCAGCGGCGTGACGACCATCATCGGCACGATCTGCAACTGCTCGAAGGACTTGGCCCACAGCCCGATGATGAAGCCCAGAAGCGAAAAGGCGATGGCGGTCAGCACCAGGAAGGCCAGCATCCAGAACGGATGCGCGATATGGACGCCGTTGAACCAGAAGCTGGTCAGCAGGATCACCAGCGCGATCAGCACGGCTTTCGCGGCGGCGGCGCCGACGAAGCCCAGCGTCACCTCGATCCAGCCGGTGGGGGCGACCAAGATCTCGTAGATGGTGCCCGAGAATTTGGGGAAGTAGATGCCGAAGCTGGCATTGGCCACCGATTGCTGCAGCACGGTCAGCATCATCAGCCCCGGCACGATGAAGGCGCCATAGGGCACGCCCTCGACCGACTGGATGCGGCCGCCGATGGCGGCGCCGAACACCACGAAGTAAAGCACCGTGGACAGCACCGGCGAGGCCAGCGATTGCCAGACGGTGCGGAAGAAGCGCGCCATCTCGTGATTGAACACCGCGCGGGCGGAACGCCAGTTCATGCCGGCACCTCCTGGCTTTCGGCCGGTTCGTCCTCGACCAGCGACATGAAGATTTCCTCGAGGCTGCTCTGCTTGGTCGAGACGTCGCGCACGGCGATGCCGCAGCCGGACAGATCGGCCAGCAGACGGGCGATGCCGGTGCGTTCGGCGCGGGTGTCGTAATCGTAAAACAGCGTCGCCCCGTCGGCCGACAGCACCAGGCCGCGGTCCTGCAGCTCGGCCGGCAGCCCGGCCAGCGGCTTGTCCAGCGCGATGGTCAGGCGCTTCTTGCCGAACTCGCCCATCAGCGCGTCCTTGGACTGCACCAGCAGCAGCTCGCCGCGGTTGATGACGCCGATGCGGTCGGCCATGTCCTCGGCTTCCTCGAGGTAATGCGTGGTCAGGATGATGGTCACGCCCTGCGCCCTGAGTTCGCGCACCACCTGCCACATCTCGCGGCGCAGGGTCACGTCCACGCCGGCCGTCGGCTCGTCGAGGAACAGCACCTTGGGCCGGTGCGACAGCGCCTTGGCGATCAGCACCCGCCGCTTCATGCCGCCCGACAGCTCGCGCGTCCTGGCCTGGCGCTTGTCCCACAGCGCGAGGCTGCGCAGCAGTTGCTCGATATAGGCCTCGTCCGGCCCCTCGCCGTAAAGGCCGCGGGTGAAGCGCACGCTGTCGATGACGGTCTCGAAGGGTTCGAGCGCGATCTCCTGCGGGACCAGGCCGATCATCTTGCGCGCCGCGCGCCAATCCCTGCGGATATCGTGGCCGCCGACCCGGACGGTGCCGCCGCTGGGCACCACCAGGCCGCAGATGATCGAGATGAGCGTGGTCTTGCCGGCACCGTTCGGACCCAGCAGGGCGAGGATCTCGCCCTCCTCGATCTGCAGGGACACGTCGTTCAGCGCCACGGTGCCGCTGTCGTATTGCTTTGAAATATGGTCAATATCAATGATCGGACGCATGGATCCCCCTCAATTCTGGCCGCTGGGGCGGATTGGAAGGTAGGGTTCGCATCGCCGCTGCACAATGACCCCGCGCGGCATTTCCTTGCCACGGGGCCGCGGCCCGCGGCGCTGCGGGGCTTCGCGGCGGAAACGGTCCGCGGCTGGGCGGAAGAATGCGGATGGTCTGGAAGCGGCATTGACCATGATCGGACCCCCGGCCTATAAGCGGAACCGCCCACAGAAGGAGATTTATGCACAGAGGCCTCGATTGAACCGCGCATAGCGGAATCGCTCGGCATATTTCATGCCGTTCCTTTTTGCATGATTTCTGTGGAGTTCTCATGGAGAACCAAGACGTAGTGATCCGGCCCTTCGAGGCGGAAACGGATCTCAAGACGCTATCGGACATCTGGTTCAGCGCGTCATTGAAGGCACATCCCTTCATCGGCGAGCCGAAGCTGGTTGAGCAACGTCAGCTGATCGAGACGGAATACCTTCCGAAAGCAGAGACCTGGGTGGCCTGTTCCAATCAGGAGGCGATCGGTTTCATCAGCTTGCTAGGCAGTTTCATCGGCGGGATATTCATCTCTCCGGACCGGCAAGGCATGGGCGTTGGAAGCAAGCTTGTCACCCATGCGCTGGACAAGAAGGGGGAACTGTCCCTCGATGTCTATATCGCGAACGAACAGGCCGTCCGTTTCTACACCTCGCTGGGATTCCGCGAGGTGTCACGGCGCGACAGGGATGATTTCGGCTATCCGTTCCCGAACGCCACCTTGCATTTGAAGGGTTGAACAACGGACCGGGCAGGAACCTTTCTTGCCCGGTTTTCCACCCTGCATCAACGCTGGGCAGGACCGTCCGCTTCCGTCTCGCAAAGCCGCCATGGATCCGGACGGCATCTCAGCAAGTGCCCCGCCCCGACCGCTCTGCGAGGGCGCAAAGCGCGGCGCGGGCCGTCCGCGATGGATCGCGCCGCCCGGTCAAGCGCCTTCCGCCCGCCCCCCCGCCTCGGCGAAAAGCCGGGCGCTGGCGGTTTCGATCCGTTCCTCCAGCAGTTCCATCACCTGCGTCGAGCGGTGGCCGACCGGGATCGGCTCCAGGAACTCGACCACCGCGGTGCCGCCGCGGATCGGGATGCCGCGCTTGGGCCAGAACATGCCGCAATTCACCGCGACCGGCTGGATGGTCAGGCCGGTGGCGCGCTGGATGGTGCCGGCGCCATGCTTGTAGGGCAGCCGATGCCCGGGGCGGGTGCGGGTGCCCTCGGGATAGATGATTAGCTGGCCCAGCCCTTCGGGCCGGGCTCGGGCGGCCTCGACCTCGGCGATGATGCGCTTCATCGCCTCTTTCCCGCGCGAGCGGTCGATGGGGATGCAGCCGACCTTGCGGGCGAACCAGCCCATGATCGGCACCCGCAGCACCTCGCGCTTCATCACGAAGGCGCGGCGCGGGCAGGCGCGGGCCAGCGCCAGGATGTCGAGAAAGCTTTGGTGTTTCGAGGCGACGATGCAGTCGCCGGCCGGCGGCGTGCCGCGATATTCGATGCGCACCCCCAGGATCACCCGCGCCGCGCCCAGCATCTGGTCCAGCCACAGGCTGGCGACGCGGTTCGCCGCCTCGGTGCCGCGCAGCGCCTGCGGCAGGCCCCAGAGCCCCAGCACCAAGGTCGCCAGCGCGATATACAGGTAATAGGCCATCGCCCGCGGCCAGTCCAGGATCGAGGGCGGACGCGGATGGCGGCGGGTCATCAGCGCACCTCGCGCAGGATCTTCAGCGCCGCCCAGCGGGTGGCCGCGAAGCCGATGGCGGCGGCCAGCGCCGGGATCAGCAGCGGCCAGAGCCAGCCCCAGCCCTGGAAGCCGAGCCCGGTCAGGAAGCCGCCGGCCTGATCGACCGAGGGCAGCGCCCAGACCGCCGCCATGCCCAGCACGGTGCCGCCGGCCGCGCCCGTGGCGGCGCGGCGGGTGAAGCGGCGCACGAAGGCGGTGGCGATGGTGATGTCGCGCGCCCCGATCAGCCGCAGCACCCGGATCACCTGGCCGTTCGCCGCCATTGCCGCCTTGGCCGCAAGCGTGATCATCGCCGCCGAGGCGGCGGCGATCAGCAGCAGCGACACCAGCCCCAGCACCCGCAGCCGGTTCGCGGCCGAGACCAGCGGCTCGCGCCAGCGGGTATGGTCGTCCAGCACCGCGCCCGGCGCCTCGCCCTGCAGCCGCAGGCGCAGCGCCTCGGCATCGAAGCCCTCGGCGGCCTCGGTCACCTCGATCAGCCGCGGCACCGGCAGCGCTTCGACCGGGATGTCGGGGCCGAACCACGGCTCCAGCAGCTTCTCGACCTCGTCGCCGGGCAATTGCCGGGCCTCGGCGATGCCGGGGGTGGTCTTCAGCACCTCCATCACCGTGGCGGTCTGCCGGTCGATCTGGTCCTCGGGGGCCGAGACGCGCACGGTGACGGTCTGCGCCAGTTCGCTGGACCAGCGCTCGGCCAGCCTTCCGGTGGCCAGCGCCAGCGCCAGGGCGAAGACGGCCAGAAAGGCCATGGCCCCGGCCGAGAACACCGTCAGCTGGGCGGTGAAGCCGGTGGGCGGCACCACCCGGTCATGGCCGGCGGGATCGGGCCGGGTCAGCCCCCGCCACAGCGCCGCCAGGTCGAGCGATTTCAGATCGGCTTTCTTCACAGGTCCGCCCCCGCCAGTTGCAGCCGCTTGCCGGCAATCCGCAGCACCCGCGCCTGCACCTGCTGCTTGGCGGCGCGGATCAGGTTCAGGTCATGCGTGGCGATCAGCACCGCCTTGCCCGAGCGGTTGAGTTCGATCAGCAATTGCAGCAGCCGCATCGACATGTCCCAGTCCAGGTTGCCGGTCGGCTCGTCCGCCAGGATCAGGTCGGGCGACATGACCACGGCGCGCGCCAGCGCCGCCCGCTGCCGCTCGCCCCCCGACAGTTCGGGCGGCAGGGCGCGGGCCTGGCCCGTCATCTGCACCCAGGCCAGCAGGTCGCCCAGGGCGCGCATGTCCACCGGCTCGCCCGAGACGATCAGCGGCAGGGCGATGTTTTCGGCCACCGGCAGATGGTCGAGGAATTGCGTGTCCTGATGCACGACGCCGACGCGCCGGCGCAGCGCGGCGATGCCGTCGCGGGACAGCGCCCGCACGTCCTGGCCAAAGGCCGACATGCGCCCGGCGCTCGGCAGCAGCTCGGCATAGCAGAGCCGCAGGAAGGTGGTCTTGCCCGAGCCCGAGGGGCCGGTGAGGAAATGGAAGGAACCCGGCTGCAGGGACAGCGACATATCGGCCAGCAGCGGATCTCCGCCGCTGTAACCGAAGGACAGGTTCTGCATTTCGATCACGGGTGACTCCTTGCCTTGCGGCGGCTTGGCCCCTGCGGGCTGCTTGGCGCGCGGTTCGTGGCTTGATAGAACAGTCCCGCGGCGAATGCGAGACGCCCGCTTGATGGAAAGCCGCCGGAAAACGGCCAGGAAACACGCCAGGAGAGACGATTTCATGCGCCTGACCTGCCCGCGCTGCGGAGCCCAGTACGAGATCGCCGAATCCGCCATCCCGGCGCTCGGCCGCGAGGTCGAATGCTCGGCCTGCAGCCATGTCTGGTTCCAGCCGGGCGCGGGAAAATCCGCAGCCGAGGCCGCTGCCGGGCCCTATGATCCGCAGGAGCGGCCGGCGCTGAACCGGGCGCTGGACGAGTCGGTGCTGGCCATCCTGCGCGAGGAGGCCGCCCGCGAGCTGCAGGCGCGCAAGGCCGAGATCCGCCCGGACGGCGCCGATCACATTCCCGCGACGGCGGCGGCCGGGCCGGACATGGGCGGCGGGGATGCCGGCACCGCGCCGGCAATCGACTGGCCGGCCACGACGCTGACCGAAACCGCGATGCCGGTGGCGGCGGCGGCCGGGCCGATCCGGGCCGAAACCCCGGACGCGGACGCGGATACATGCGCGCAGGCGGCCGAGGCCGCAGCACCGGCCGGGGCCGGGCCGGAGGCGGCGGCAAAGCAGGCAGCCGAAACCCGCCAGACCGACGCCGCCGGGCCGGAGCCCGGCGAATCCCGGGCCGCAGAACCGCTGGCCGACGAACCGCTGGCCGACGAATCGCAGCCCGGCGAAATCCGGCCTGACGTCCCCCGGCCCACCGAAACCGCACCGGCCGCCGACTGGCCCGAGGCGGTGGCGCCCGCCCTGCCCGACGCGGCGGAACTGGCGGCGACGCTGACCCGCCCCGGCCCGCCGCGCCCCGAGACCGAGGAGCCCGCCGCAGCGTCCGAGCGTCCGCTGCTGCGCCCCGCCCTGCCCGAACAGGAACCCGCCCCGGCCGAGGCAGCCCCGGTCGCGGCGCTGGTGCCGGCGCTGGTGCCGCCGCCCGCCCCCCGCCGCTTGGGCTATGCGGCGGGTTTCGGCCTGGCGGCGATGCTGGCGCTGGGGGTGGTGGCGCTTTACGCGCTGGCGCCGCAGATCCCGGCCGAGCAGGGCGGCGGGGTGCTGGCGGAATGGCGGCAGGACATCGACCGCGGCCGGCTTTGGCTGCATGACCGCATCCTGGGCCAATAGCGCCGGCTTGCCGCCGCGGCCGGCCTGAGCGCGGCCGCGCGGCGCGGCGCTAGAAATTCTCCAGCAGCCGGCCCAGATAGTCGCGCTCCTCGCGCGGCCGGTCGCGCTCGCCGCTGCGACGGCGGATCTCGTCCTGCAGGTCACGGGCCTTGCGCGCGGGGTCCGGCCCCTCGGCCAGGGGATCGCCGCCATTGATCGCACTGCCGTCGCCCGACAGCGCCCGGCCCAGCGGATCGGTCTGCGGCTGGCGGTCATAAGGCTGTTCCAGCCCGCGCCGGCCGCGCGGATCGCCCGAGGGGCCTTCCGGTCCGTCCTGCTGTCCGCCCTGCCGGGCCTGGCCCTGCTGCCCCTGTTGCTGGCCCTCGGCCATCATGTCGCCCAGCGCCCGCATCCCCTCGCGCATGGACTGGATCGCCTGGGCCTGGCGCTCCATCGCCCCCGAGGGATCGCCCTCGCGCAGCGCCTGTTCGGCATCCTCCATGGCGCGCCCGGCCTCGTCCAGCTGGCGCCGCGCCTCGTCGCCCTGTTCGGTGCCACGCCCGGGCAGCAGGCCGCGCTGGCGGCCCAGATCCTCGCGCAGCGCCCGCTGGCGGTCGGCGAGCTGCTGGTTGTCCTGGCTGCCCTGCCCCTCCTCGCCCTGCTGCCACTGGCCGTATTGGTCCTGCATCTGGCGCATCGCCTCGTCGGCCAGCTTCTGCTGGTCGCGCAGCGTCTCGGCCAGCCGGTCCGAGGGGCGCTGGCGGCCGCCCTCGCCGCCCTCGGATTGCGTCACCTGCAGGTTCTGCATCATGCGGTTGAACTGCTCCAGCAGTTCCTGGGCCTCGGCCATGCGGCCCTCGTTCATCAGGCGCTGGATCTCGTCCATCATCTGCTGGATCTGGTCGCCGGTGATCTGCTGGCGATCCTGCGGCGACCGGTCGAAGCGCTCGGCCGGATCCTCGCCCTGCTGCTGGGCCAGCATGTCCAGGTAATCGTCGGTGGCCTGCTTCAGCTCGTCCATCAGGCGCTGCACCTCGTCGGGGCTGGCGCCGTTGCGGATCGCCTCGGAAAGCCGCTCCTGCGCCTGCTGCATGCGCTGCAGCGCATCGGCCAGCCCGCCATCCTCCAGCGCCACCGCGGCATCCCAGAGCACCTGCGCCAGCTTGTTGCGCGTCTCCTCGGTCAGGTTGCCGGATTCCAGCGTGCCGATGGCGCCCTGCAAGCCTTTGTACAGGTCTTCGTCCATGAAACCCTCGGGCTGCCAACTGGCGGCGCGCAGAAGCTGGGCGCTGCGGGCGGCATTGCCGCGCGACCACAGCAGATCGCGCCGCAGCTCGATCAGCGCCGCCGCCAGCGGGTCGAAGAAGCGCCGGCCCGGCAGCACCATGCGCATCGGCGCCGAGACGCCCTGCTGCGCGATGCCGTCCTCGACCTTCAGCGAGACGGTGACGGGCAGGTTGGCCCAGGGATGGCGCGACAGGTCGCCGACCAGCCGGCCGCGGATCTGCTTGCGGCTGCCGGTCGCGGGCAGGGGCAGGTCCAGCGCCACCGGCTCGCGCGGCTCGGGATCAAGCGCCAGGCCGAAGCGGCGGTCGACCGCCGCCAGGTCCAGCGCGATCACCGCCTGACCCGCCGCGACGCCGTTATCGTCGCTGGCGGTGAAGTCCTGCACCAGCCGGCCGTCGGCGCGCCGCTGGGGCGCCTGGCCTGGCGCGACCTCGGGCGCGGCATCGGGCAGCACGGTCACGTCGAAGCGCCGCCCGGCGACCTCGATCACCCCGTCGCGCTCGGCCATGAACTCGGGCGCCGCGGGGTCGCCGCCCGCGACGGCGGCGCCGATATCCTGGTCGATTCCGGCCCCTTTGCCGTAAAGCCGGAAGCTCAGTTTCGAGCCCTTGGGCAGCTCCAGCCGCTGCCCCTCGGGCAAGGCGTTCAGGTAAAGCGTCGGACGGCGGGTATAGGCGGGGGGCTCGGCCCAGCCCTCCCATGAGGGACCGGCCTCGGCGCCCGGACGCGCGTCGGGCGCGGGACGGAAGGTCGCGCCCAGCGCGGCGATGCCCTGCCCCAGCTGCCCGGTCGGCGCGAAGATCAGCGCCATGGCCAGCGCCACCATGCCGACCAGCCGCAGCGCCACCGGATCGCGCCAGCGCAGCCGCGCATCGGGAACGATGGGCCGCGCGGCCAGGGCGGCGGCCTGCATCCGCGCCAGATGCGCCTGCCACAGGGCGGCGGCGCCCTCATCGCCGGCCCCGACCGCGACCCGGTCGCGCAACGCCGAAAGCGGCCGGCCCGGCAGCGCCAGGTCGACCCGCAGCCGCGCCGCCTCGGCCAAGGGGCGCCGGACTCGGCGCAGCCCCCAGCCGGCAGCCAGCAGGGCGGCCAGCGCCACCGCAGCCATCACCCAAAGCAGCGCCCGCGCGGACAGAAGATCGGTCGCGCCAAAAGCCAGCGCCGCCAGCACCAGCGCCAGAACCACGGCCAGCGGCCAGAAGGCCGCGGCCAGAGCCTCCCACCACATGCCGGCGCGGGTCAGCCCGACCGCCCAGCGAATCCGGCGCGGCTCAGCTGGATCCACGGCCCCGCCCCCTTCTTCTCCGTTTGGGAAATACCCCACGGGGGCCCGGGGGTGTGAAACCCCCGGCCACAGCGGCGCGGGAATGAGCGATCAGAGCCATTCCGGGATGGTATCGCGTCCCAGCATTTCCTCAAGCGTCGGCCGGGCCCGGATGACGGCGAATTGATCGCCGCTGACCAGAACCTCGGGCACCAGCGGCCGGGAATTGTATTCCGAGGCCATCACCGCCCCGTAAGCCCCGGCCGAGCGCAGCGCCACCAGGTCGCCGGGCGCCAGCGCCGGCAGCTCGACCGCCTTGCGGAAGGTGTCGCCGGTCTCGCAGACCGGGCCGACCACGTCATGGGGCGCGACCTCGGCCCCCGGGGCGGGTTCGCGCACCGGCACGATGTCGTGATGCGCCGCATACATCGCCGGCCGGATCAGGTCGTTCATGGCGGCGTCGAGGATCAGGAAATCCCGGCCCTCGCCCTGTTTCAGATAGATCACCGAGGACAGCAGGATGCCGGCATTGCCGGCGATGTTGCGGCCGGGCTCGATCTCGATCTCGCAGCCCAGATCGCCCACCGCCTCGCGGATCACCTGGCCGTATTCGATGGGCAGGGGCGGGGCGTTGTTGTCGCGGCGATAGGGGATGCCCAGGCCCCCGCCCATATCCAGCCGCCGGATGTCGTGCCCCTCCGCGCGCAACGCTCGCGTCAGGTCGGCCATCTTGGCATAGGCCAGCCGATAGGGCTCGAGGTCGGTCAACTGGCTGCCGATATGCATGTCGATGCCAACGACCTCGATCCCCGGCAGCGCCGCCGCCCGGGCATAGACCTCGCGGGCCCGGGCAATGGGGATGCCGAACTTGTTCTCGGACTTGCCGGTGGCGATCTTCTCATGCGTCCTGGCGTCCACGTCCGGGTTCACCCGCACGGCGATCGGCGCCACCACCCCCAGCGAGCTAGCCACCTGCGACAGCAGCTCCAGCTCCGGCTCGGATTCGACGTTGAACTGGCGGATGCCGCCCTCCAGCGCCATGCGCATCTCGGCCGCGGTCTTGCCGACGCCGGAAAACACGATCCGCGCGCCCGGCACGCCCGCCGCCCGGGCCCGCGCATATTCGCCGGCCGAGACGATATCCATGCCCGCGCCCAGGTCGCCCAGCAGCTTCAGCACCGCGATGTTGGAATTGGCCTTGACCGCGAAGCAGACCAGATGGTCGCACCACGCCAGCGCCTGCTGGAACAGCTTGAAATGCCGGGTCAGCGTGGCGGTGGAATAGACATAGACCGGGGTGCCGACCTCGGCCGCGATGCGGGCCAGCGGCACCTCCTCGGCATGCAGCCAGCCGTCGACATAGTTGAAATGATCCATGGCGTTTCCGGGTCAGAGTTTCGAAACGACGCCGATCCGCGCCTCGCCGCTGACCTGCAGGCCCGGTTCGGGCGCGGGATCGGGTCGGGTGGGCGCGCCGTCGACGCCGCAGGCGGCCAGCGTCGCCAGAAGCAGCGCCAGGGCCGCCAGCAGCAGGGGATGCGTCATGCCTTCTCTCCCAGTTTGTCCTGCCAGCGGGCGATCTGGGCGCGGACCTGCGCCGGCGCGGTGCCGCCATAGCTGATGCGCGAGGCGACCGAGTTGTGCACGCCCAGCACGCCGTAAATGTCTTCGGTGATGGCCGGATTGACCGACCGCATCTGCTCCAAGGTCAGCTCGGGCAGGTCCACGCCCTGCTTCTCGGCCATGGCCACCAGCGCGCCGGTGACGTGATGGGCGTCGCGGAAGGGCAGCCCGGCCTCGCGCACCAGCCAATCGGCCAGGTCGGTCGCGGTGGAAAAGCCCGAACCCGCCGCCGCCTCCAGCCGGTCCTTGTTCGCCGTCAGGTCCGACAGCATCCCGGTCATCGCCGCCAGTGCCAGCATCAGGTTGTCGGCGGCGTCGAAGACCTGCTCCTTGTCCTCCTGCATGTCCTTGGAATAGGCCAAGGGCAGGCCCTTCATCACCACGAACAGCGCCACGGCGGCGCCCAGGATGCGGCCGATCTTGGCCCGGATCAGCTCGGCCGCGTCGGGGTTCTTCTTCTGCGGCATGATCGACGAGCCGGTCGAGAAGCGGTCCGACATGGTCACGAAGCGGAACTGGGCCGAGGACCAGATCACCAGCTCTTCGGCCAGCCGCGACAGGTGAACGGCGCAGATCGCCGCCGAGGACAGGTATTCCAGCGCGAAATCCCGGTCGCTGACCGCGTCGAGGCTGTTGGCCATCGGCCGGTCGAAGCCCAGCGCCGTCGCCGTCGCCTCGCGGTCGATGGGGAAGCCCGTCCCGGCCAGCGCGGCGGCGCCCAAGGGCGATTCGTTCATCCGCCTGCGCGCGTCCTGAAAGCGCGACAGGTCGCGGCCGAACATCTCGACATAGGCCATCATGTGATGGCCCCAGGTCACCGGCTGCGCGGTTTGCAGATGGGTAAAGCCCGGCATCACCCAATCCGCGCCCTTTTCCGCCTGCGACAAAGCCGCGCGGATCAGGGCATCCAGCCCGGTGATCGCCGCGTCGCACTGGTCGCGCACCCAGAGCCGGAAATCCGTCGCCACCTGGTCGTTGCGCGACCGCGCCGTATGCAGCCGCCCCGCCGGCTCGCCGATCAGCGCCTTCAGCCGCGATTCCACGTTCATGTGGATGTCTTCCAGCGCGGCCGAAAAGGGAAAGCCGCCCGCCTCGATCTCTGACAAGACCGTGAGCAGCCCTTCCCCGATCGCCTCGGCATCGCTAGTGCTGATGATGCCTTGTGCGGCAAGCATCGCCGCATGGGCGCGGCTGCCCCGGATGTCCTGGGCATAGAGCCGCTGGTCGAAGCCGATCGAGGCGTTGATCGCCTCCATGATCGCGTCCGGGCCTGCGGCGAAACGTCCGCCCCACATCTGGTTGGCGGTGTTGGCGGGCTGCTCGGTCATGACTTGTCCTTCGGGGGGTGGAATGCGTTGGCTGGTTCTTTATACGGCGATGATCCTTGGTGCAAATGCCGGTTACGCGGGGGAAATCGACTGGCAGGCCGCGCATGACGGCGGGCTGGCGAAGCTGGCGCAAACCGACCCGACCCCGGTTCCGGCGACGGAATTCACCGATCCCGAGGGCGGCACGCACAGTCTGGCCGACTGGAAGGGCAAGGTGGTGCTCTTGAACTTCTGGGCGACCTGGTGCGCGCCCTGCCGCGAGGAAATGCCCTCGCTGGACGCCTTGCAGGCCGAGATGGGCGGCGAGGATTTCGAGGTGGTGGCCATCGCCGCCGGCCACAACCCGCCGCCGGCGGTGAAGAAATTCCTGGACGAGGAGAAGATCGCCAACCTGCCGGTGCGGCTGGACCCGCGCCAGAAGCTGGCGCGCGAGATGGGGGTGATGGGCATGCCGGTGACGGTGCTGATCGACCGCGACGGCAACGAGATCGCCCGGCTGATCGGCGGCGCCGACTGGTCCTCGGACGCAGCCAAGGCGCTTATCCGGCAGGCGACAGCGCCTTGATGCGGCCGTGGCAGGGGCAATGGGTCATGTGGTCGTTGACCAGCCCGCAGGCCTGCATGAAGGCATAGGCGATCACCGGCCCGCAGAAGTTGAAACCACGCTTTTTCAATGCCTTGGCCATGGCGTCGGACTGATCCGTCCTGGTCGGCACCTCGGCCATGCCGGCGAAATGGTTCTGCACGGGACGGCCGCCGACGAAGGACCAGATGAAGGGCGAGAAGCCCTGGGACGATTCGATGTCCAGAAACAGCCGCGCGCCCTTGACGGTGGCCTCGATCTTGCCGCGATGGCGGATGATGCCGGGGTTCTGCAGCGCGGCCGCGACCTCGGCCTCGCCCCAGCGGGCGACGCGCTCGGGGTCGAAGCCCTCGAAGGTCTCGCGGAAGGCGTCGCGCTTGCGCAGGATGGTGATCCAGCTCAGCCCGGCCTGGAAGCCGTCCAGCACCAGCTTTTCCCAGAGCGCGCGGGGATCGTATTCCGGCACCCCCCATTCCTCGTCGTGATAGGCGACATAAAGCGGGTCGGTCCCGCACCAGGCACAGCGTTCGGTCATGTCAGGCAAGGGTCCGTTAACCTCGAGTCGAGAAAGCATCTGGAGTTTACGCGATCTTAGGGGATGATCGCCAGACTTGCGCCGATGACAGGAGTCTAGGCATGACCGACACGTTTGATTCGCCACAGGAAATGGGCTCTCCGCTGGATTTCGCGGTCGAACAGCAATCGCGCGTGACCATGGCCACGGTGCGCCGGGCGGTCTCGCGCGGCGATGCCGTGCTGGCCTATCAGCCGGTGGTGCGGGCGGACCGGCCCGACCATGCGGCCTTCCACGAAGGGCTGATCCGCATCATCGACGAAACCGGCCGCATCGTGCCGCTGCGCGACTTCCTGCCGCTGGCCGAGACCACCGAACTCGGCCGGCAGATCGACTGCCTGTCGCTGGCGCTCGGCCTGAAATCCCTGGCCGAGGAACCTGCGCTGCGGCTGTCGATCAACATGTCGGCGCGCTCCATCGGCTATCCGGCCTGGTTGCGTACCCTGCGCGAAGGCATCGCCGGGCAGGACAGCCTGGCGGAGCGGCTGATCCTCGAGATCACCGAAAGCTCGGCCATGGGCATGCCCGAGGTGGTCGGCCGTTTCATGCAGGAACTGCAATCCCACGGCGTCAGCTTCGCGCTGGACGACTTCGGCTCGGGCTATACCTCGTTCCGCTACCTGCGGGATTTCTGCTTCGACATGATCAAGATCGACGGGCAGTTCATTCGCGACATCGCCGAGCAGCGCGACAACCAGGTGCTGACCCGCGCCCTGCAATCCATCGCGCATCACTTCGACATGTTCACCGTGGCGGAATCGGTCGAGACGGCGGATGACG
This sequence comes from Paracoccus simplex, assembly GCF_042648325.1. Lineage (NCBI taxonomy): Bacteria > Pseudomonadati > Pseudomonadota > Alphaproteobacteria > Rhodobacterales > Paracoccaceae > Paracoccus > Paracoccus simplex. The sequence continues at coordinate 68,954 of NZ_JBHRXE010000030.1, forward strand.
CGGCCTTCCTGATCGACATGGGCATCGACTGCCTGCAGGGCTATTACTTCGGCGCACCGACCATCGTGCCGCCATGGAGATCCCCGAATGCCGCCGCAAGGCGCAGCTGAGTGGCAGCGGCCCGCAGCATGCACCGGCACAGGCACAGGCACAGGCACAGGCACAGGCACAGGCACAGGCATTCGGGGGGCCGTTGCGGTGGGTTTTCAAGGTGACGCTTGCTGGCGGCCGGCTTGCACATGCGCGGTGAAACCCGGCGACACAGCCAGCCCCTCGCCCCTCGCTTTCGGCCGCCGCATGGCATCGCCGCCGGCCGGGGGCCTGCGGCAGGGAATCGGCGGCGCCCAGCGGTTTCGGGCGCGACGCGGCGGGGGATGCGGCGGGCGATTGCGACACCGCCCCGCGGCTTCGCGTCGGGAAGCCTGCTTGACCTCGCGGAACGAAACGGCAAAGTCACCCCGTTGCCGGACTTATCGGCCATATGGGAAGGAGCCCGCCATGACCAAAGCTGTAATCGTATCCGCTGCCCGGACCCCCGTGGGCAGTTTCCTCGGGTCCTATGCGAATCTGCCGGCGCATGACCTTGGCGCCATCGTCCTGAAGGCCATCGTCGAGCGGGCCGGCATCGATCCTTCCGAAGTGTCCGAAACCATTCTCGGCCAGGTGCTGACCGCCGCCCAGGGCCAGAACCCCGGTCGCCAGGCGCATATCAAGGCCGGCTATCCGCAGGGCTCCGCCGCCTGGGTCATCAACCAGGTCTGCGGCTCGGGCCTGCGCTCGGTGGCGCTGGCGGCGCAACAGGTGCTTTTGGGCGACGCCACCGTGGTCGCGGCGGGCGGCCAGGAATCGATGTCGCTGGCGTCGCATGCCGCCTATATCCGCGCCGGGCAGAAGATGGGCGACCTGAAGATGCTCGACACCATGATCAAGGACGGGCTCTGGGACGCCTTCCACGACTACCACATGGGCACCACGGCCGAGAACGTGGCGACGAAATGGGGCATCACCCGCGCCGAGCAGGACGAATTCGCCGTGGCCTCGCAGAACAAGGCCGAGGCGGCGCAGAAGGCCGGGAAATTCGCCGATGAGATCGTGCCGGTGACCATCAAGACCCGCAAGGGCGACACCGTGGTCGATGCCGACGAATACATCCGCCACGGCGCCACGCTGGAAGCCATGCAGAAGCTGCGCCCCGCCTTCAGCAAGGAGGGCACGGTGACCGCCGCCAACGCTTCGGGCCTGAACGACGGCGCCGCCGCGGTGCTGGTGATGGCCGAGGACGAGGCCGCCCGCCGCGGGCTGACGCCGCTGGCGCGCATCGCCTCCTATGCGACCGCCGGTGTCGACCCGCAGATCATGGGCACCGGCCCGATCCCGGCCAGCCGCAAGGCGTTGGAAAAGGCCGGCTGGTCGGTCGGCGATCTGGACCTGGTCGAGGCGAACGAGGCCTTTGCCGCCCAGGCCATCGCCGTCAACCGCGACATGGGCTGGGATCCGGCGATCGTGAACGTCAACGGCGGCGCCATCGCCATCGGCCACCCGATCGGCGCCTCGGGCTGCCGCATCCTGAACACGCTGCTGTTCGAAATGCAGCGCCGCGATGCCAAGAAGGGCCTGGCCACGCTGTGCATCGGCGGCGGCATGGGCGTCGCCCTGTGCCTGGAACGTCCCTGATCGAAAAAGGCGCGCGCAACTATCTTGCGCGCGCCCGCCGGGTTCGGTAACACAATTTCAAGACCATTTTCAAAGGGGGACGAGAAATGGCAAAAGTGGCCCTTGTGACCGGCGGCTCGCGCGGCATCGGCGCGGCAATCTCGAAGGCGCTGAAGGAGGCGGGCTATACGGTCGCCGCGAATTACGCCGGCAATGACGACGCCGCCCGCGCCTTTACCGAGGAAACCGGCATCAAGACCTATAAATGGTCGGTCACGGATTACGATGCCTGCGCGGCGGGCATCAAGCAGGTCGAGGAAGAACTGGGCCCGGTCGCCGTGCTGGTCAACAATGCCGGCATCACCCGCGACGCGATGTTCCACAAGATGACCGCGCAGCAGTGGAAAGAGGTCATCGACACCAACCTGACCGGCCTTTTCAACATGACGCATCCGATCTGGTCGGGCATGCGCGACCGCAAGTTCGGCCGGATCGTCAACATCAGTTCGATCAACGGCCAGAAGGGCCAGGCCGGCCAGGCGAACTATTCGGCGGCCAAGGCGGGCGACCTGGGCTTCACCAAGGCCCTGGCCCAGGAAGGCGCCCGCGCCGGCATCACCGTGAACGCCATCTGCCCGGGCTATATCGGCACCGAGATGGTGCGCGCCATCGACGAAAAGGTGCTGAACGAACGCATCATCCCCCAGATCCCGGTCGGGCGGCTGGGCGAACCCGAGGAGATCGCGCGCTGCGTCGTCTTCTTGGCCTCGGACGAGGCCGGCTTCATCACCGGCTCGACCATCAGCGCGAATGGCGGCCAGTTCGTCGTCTGACCGCCGCACCGGACGGACCCCGGAATGACAACGGCCCGCGAGATCTCGCGGGCCGTTTCTCATTCCATGGTGAAAGCCTCGGGCGGGACGAACCCGCCCGGCGTCACAATCTAATGCGACAGGCGTGTGATCTCTTCCTTGAGGCGAAGTTTTTCCTTCTTCATCTGGGCGATGGCGAGGTCATCCGTGCCGGGGCTGCGATGCGCGGCCTCAATGGCGTTCGAAAGTGACTGATGTTTGCGGCGAAGCTCCTGCACATGGGATTCAACCGACATTCCGTCCTCCTCTTGGATTGATCGAACCCAGGGATTGCAGCACAGAATCGTCACATTGTCACCGAAAATCCGGCCCTGCGGGCGAAAGCGCCGCACCCTCGCGCAAAACCGCCTGCGCGGCCACGGTCAGGTCCTCGCCATCGCCCGAATGTGACGGATTTGCGTGCATGACAAAGGGGGATAGCAGCCGCAGCGGCGCCCGCGCGCCCTTGCGGGCCGAGAGGATGATCCGGCCCGCCTCGCGCCCCTCGCGCGCCGCCACTGGCAGGATCGTGACCGCCCCGGCCGCGGGCGAAAGCGCCGAGAGAATCGCCCCCAGCCGCTCGGCGCGCTGGATCAGCGTCAGCCGGCCGCCGGTCCGCAGCCGGCGCAACCCGGCGGCGATCCAGGTCTCCAGCGGCGTATCCTCGTGCCGGGCCCGGCCGCGCCCGGCATCGGGGGCCACGGTGCCGGCGGTGAAATAGGGCGGATTGGCGATGACATGGTCGAAGCTCAGGGCGCGCAGCGCGGCCGGCGGCCGGGCCAGGTCGCCCTGGAGGATCTCGGCCGCGACGCCGTTCGCCGCGGCGCTGCGCCGGGCCAGCGCGGCGTAATCCTCTTGCAGTTCCAGCCCGAACAGCCGCAGGCCCGGCACCCGCGCGCCAAGGCACAGCAGCGCCACCCCGGCGCCGCAGCCCAGTTCCAGCACGCTTTCGCCGGCTTGCGCCGGGCAGGCTGCGGCCAGCATCACCGCATCCGCCCCGGCGCGATAGCCCTGCGCCGGCTGGGCGATGCGCAGCCGCCCGCCAAGGAAGCCGTCCTCGCGCAGCTCAGTCATGATGGATGCGGTTGTCGCGCAGGATGGCGCGCGCCATGAACAGGTCGCGATCCGCCACCATCAGCCGCCGCGGCAGGATGCCCAGCGAGCCTTCCAGCACGCTCATGTGCTGGTCCAGCGGGAACGACTGGATGCCCTCGGCCGCCAGCAGATCGGCGACGCGGGTGATCAGAAGCGGGTCGGTGGTGCGCAGAAGCTCTTTCATGTCCCCAGAAAGTTAAGCGGCAGTTGCGATTGTGTCCATGGCATGGCAATGGCTTGCGGCGAAAGGGGATCGCTGATGGGCATGAACGAAAACGTCTCCAAGCCGCTCGACCGGCTTTCGGCCGAACTTGCCGGGGATATGGACCGGGTGAACGCGCTGATCCGCGACCGCATGGCCAGCCGCCATGCGCCCCGCATTCCCGAGGTGACCGCGCATCTGGTCGAGGCCGGCGGCAAGCGGCTGCGGCCGATGCTGGTGCTGGCCGCGGCAAGGCTCTGCGGCTATCAGGGCGACAGCCATCTGCTGCTGGCCACCGCGGTCGAGTTCATCCATACCGCGACGCTTCTGCACGACGACGTGGTCGACGAAAGCCGGCAGCGCCGCGGCCGGCCGACCGCCAACCTGCTGTGGGACAACAAGTCCAGCGTGCTGGTCGGCGACTACCTGTTCGCGCGCAGCTTCCAGCTGATGGCCGATACCGGCAGCATGCAGGTCATGCGCATCCTGGCCAATGCCAGCGCCACCATCGCCGAGGGCGAGGTGCTGCAGCTGACTGCCGCCCAGGACATCGCCACGACCGAGGACACCTATATCCAGATCGTGCGCGGCAAGACGGCGGCGCTGTTTTCCGCCGCGACCGAAGCGGGGGCGGTGGTGGCTGGCGCCGATCCGGCGGTGCAGCAGGCGCTGTTCGATTACGGCGACGCGCTGGGGATCGCCTTCCAGATCGTCGACGACCTTCTGGATTACGGCGGCTCGACCACCACCATCGGCAAGAATGTCGGCGACGATTTCCGCGAACGCAAGCTGACCCTGCCGGTGATCAAGGCCATCGCCCACGCCGACGCCGATGAGCGCACCTTCTGGGAGCGCACCATCGGCCAGGGCCAGCAGGAGGAGGCCGACCTGGCCACCGCGCTGGAGATCCTGCGTCGCCGCGAGGCGCTGGCCGCGGCGCGCGCCGATGCCATCGCCTGGGCGGAACGCGCCAAGGCGGCGCTGGCCCCGGCGCCCGCTCTGCCGCTGCGGGCGATCCTGTCCGACCTCGCGGATTTCGTGGTCTCGCGGCTGTCCTGACCCGACCGGCCTGCGATAGGGAAAAGCCCCGCCATCGGCGGGGCTTTTGCTTGTCTCGGCATGGGCCTCAGCTGTTGTAGGCGTTCTCGCCATGGGTGGTGACGTCCAGGCCCTGACGCTCGTCGGCGGCCGAGCTGCGCAGCCCGGTGACCGCCTTGACGATCATCAGCGCCACGAAGGACACTACGCCCGACCAGATCACCGCGACCCCCACGCCCAGCGCCTGGGTCGTGACCTGTCCGGCGATGCTGTAATCCGCCGCGACCGCACCGGCCGCGTAATCGTAGATGCCCGAACCGCCCAGCGACGGCGCGGCGAAGACGCCGGTCAGGATGGCCCCGACGATACCGCCCACGCCGTGGATGCCGAACACGTCCAGGCTTTCGTCGATGCCCAGCTTGCCCTTGAGGCTGATCACGAACCACATGCACAGGAAACCGGCCGCAAGGCCGATGACGATGGCACCCATCGGCCCCACGAAACCGGCCGCCGGGGTGATGCCGACCAGGCCGGCGATGGCCCCCGAGATCCCGCCCAGCAGCGAGGGATGGCCGCGGAACAGCCACTCGCCGAAGGCCCAGGCCAGCGCCGCGGCCGAGGTGGCGACGGTGGTGTTCAGGATCGCCAGCGCCGCGGTGCCGGTCGCCTCCATGTTCGAACCGGCGTTGAAGCCGAACCAGCCGATCCACAGCAGGCAACCGCCCAGGAAGGTGAAGGGCAGGTTGTGCGGCGCCATCAGCTCCTTGCCGTAGCCCAGGCGCGGCCCGACCACCAGCGCCGCCACCAGCCCAGCGATGCCGGCATTGATATGGATGACGGTGCCGCCGGCGAAGTCCAGGTCGCCATGGCCGAACAGGAAGCCGCCGGGCGCATCATAGGCCGAGGGACCGCCCCACCACCAGACCATATGGGCCATCGGCAGGTAGGAGAAGAAGAACCAGATCACCACGAACAGCAGGATGGCCGGGAACTTCATCCGCTCGACCGTGGCGCCGACGATGAGCGCCGGCGCGATGCAGGCGAAGGCCATCTGGAAGATGACGAAGACATATTCCGGCACGAAAACGTTCTGGGTGAAGGTCTCGGCCAGCGACGAGGTGTCGACGCCGGCCAGGAACGCCTTCGACAGCCCGCCGATGAAGGGGGTCAGCCAGGTCGCCTCCTCGGCCGAGCCGGCGCCGGTGAAGGCCAGCGAATAGCCGAAGCAGACCCAGAGGATCGACATGATGCAAAAGACGGTGAAGACCTGCATCAGCACCGACAGCATGTTCTTGGCGCGCACCAGGCCGCCATAGAACAGCGCCAGTCCCGGAATGCTCATCATCATCACCAGGATGGCCGAGACCATCATCCAGGTGGTGTCGCCCTTGTCGACGATCGGCGCCACGGTCGCGGCGACCGTCTCGGCCATGGTGGCGGGGGCCTCGGCATCCTGCGCCAGCGCCGGCACCGCCAGCCCGATCAGCGGAAGGACGAGCGCCGGGATCATGGATTTGATCGCGGTTGGTCTGATCATGTTTCCTGCACCTCTTTCTGCATCGCGGCAGTTCCGTGTCTCGGCCAGAAAACCTGCGGGCCCGGCGGTCGCACAAGCATTGTGCAGCTTCCCGCCGGGCCCGCCCCCCGACTGCCCGAATTTTACGCGCTTCTGCCGGGGTTTGCGCCCTCTCGCGGCAGTTCACTGATCGGTCATCGCGGTTCTCAAGCCCGGCGCTTTGCTGTATTGTCCGCGCCAACAGGCCGGAGGACTCGGCCGGGCAGGATAGCAGGCATGAAGAAACCGACCGGCGGGGGCCGCATCGTTGCGGACAAGCGCAATTTTGACCAAGCCCCTCAGAAAAGACAGAAACAGCCCCAGGAACCGCGCCGCAAGCCGCCGCGCCGCCCGCGCCGCGGCAATGTCGTGACGCGGGGAATCGCCGGCTTCGTGACCCTGGTCTGGCGGGTGATCTGGGGCTCGTTCTGGCGGCTGGGTCTGACGGTTGCGCTGATTCTCGCTGCCGCGACCTTCTATTTCTACACCACCCTGCCCGAGGCTTCGGCGCTTTTCGACGGCCGCGCCCGCGGTTCCGTCACCATGCAGGACAACGAGGGGCGGGTCTTCGCCTGGCGCGGCGAAACCTTCGGCATGGTCAGCGCCGACAAGATCGCCCCGGTGCTGAAAAGCGCCGTGGTCGCCACCGAGGACAAGCGCTTTTACGGGCATTTCGGCGTCAGCCCGCGCGGCATCGCCTCGGCCATCAAGATCAACCTGGCCGCCGGCCGCGGCCCGCTGGAGGGCAACGGCGGCTCGACCATCACCCAGCAGGTGGCCAAACTTCTGTGCCTGGGCGACACTTTCGACCCGATCCGCTGGAAGTCCGAGGCCGAGTTCGAGGCCGAATGCCGCAAGTCCTCGATCTGGCGCAAGGTGAAGGAAGTCCCCTATGCGATCGCCATGGAGGCGAAATACTCCAAGGAGGACATCCTCAACATCTACATGAACCGTTCGTATCTGGGTGCCGGTGCGCGCGGCTTCGAGGCGGCGGCGCAGCGCTATTTCGACAAGTCGGCGGCCGAGGTGAACGCCTCGGAGGCGGCGATGCTGGCCGGGCTCCTGAAGGCGCCCAGCTATTTCGCGCCGACCTCGAACCTGCAGCGGGCGCAGGACCGGGCCTCGGTGATCCTGGGGCTGATGCACGAGCAGGGCTTCCTGGACGACGCGCAATATGCCGATGCCCAGGCGCAGCCGGCGGTGCTGTCCAAGGCGGCGGCGGCGCGGGCCGGCGGCTATTTCGCCGACTGGGTGATGGAATCCGGCCCCGGATTCCTGACCAGCGAGACGACCGAGGACGTGACCATCCAGACCACCTTCGACCAGCGCGTGCAGCGCGCGGCCGAGCGGGCGCTGAAGCGGGTCTTCGACGAAAAGGTCGCCAAGGGCTCGACGGCGCAGGCCGCCGTGGTGGTCATGTCGCCGGACGGCGCCGTGCGCGCCATGATCGGCGGGCGCGACAACACTGTCTCGGGCACCTTCAACCGCGCCACCCAGGCCAAGCGGCAGACCGGATCGAGCTTCAAGCCCTTCGTCTTCGCCGCGGCGCTGGACCAGGGCTACGGCCCGAACGACATGGTGCTGGACGCGCCGCTGACCATCAACGTGCGCGGTTCCGGCCCCTGGTCGCCGCAGAACTACACCCGCCGCTATTCGGGCGAGGTCACGCTGACCCGGGCCTTGACCCAATCGCTGAACACCGCGACCATCCGCCTGCAGGAGATCGCCGGCCGCGACGCGGTGCGCCGGGTGGCGCGCGATTTCGGCGTCTCGGACGAGATGGCCAAGGGGCCGTCGCTGGGGCTGGGCGTGTCCGATTCGACGCTGCTGAACATGACCGCCGCCTATGCCGGCATCCGCAATGGCGGCACCGCCGTCAGCCCCTATGGTCTGGTCGAGCTGCGCATCAAGGGCGACGACCAGGCGCTGATCGGCCAGGCCGGCGGCATGGGCCAGAGGGTCATCTCGCAAAAGGCGGCGGGCGAGCTGATCGGCATGATGCAGCAGGTGGTCGAACGCGGCACCGGCGGCCGCGCCCGGCTGAAGGGCCGGCCGGCGGCGGGCAAGACCGGCACCACCTCGAGCTATCGCGACGCCTGGTTCATCGGCTTCACCGGCCAGTATGTGACCGGGGTCTGGATGGGCTATGACGACAACAAGCCGCTGAAGGGCGTGACCGGCGGCGGCCTGCCGGCCGAGATCTGGCAGGCGGTGATGACCGAGATCCACGAGGGCCTGCCGGTCGAGCCGCTGGGCAATTTCGTCTTCGACCCGAACAGCGCCGTGCCGCAGGTGGTCAGCTCGGACGAGGCCGGCGCCGGCGATCCGCTGGCCGCGGCACTGTCCGAGGCGCTTGGCCAACCCGCGCAGCAGGGTCAGACGCAGCCGCAGGATCCGGCCGGGCAGCCGATGGACCAGGGCGGCGGGCGCGTGCTGCCCGATCCGGGCGTCGAGCAGCCCGGCGGGCCGCCCACCTTCCCGGCCGAGACCGTGACCAGCGACCCCGAGGCCGAGATGCCGGCCGACGACCCGCTGACCCAGGCCCTGCGCGGCATCGACGGCGTCTATCAGCAATAGCAAAAGGCCGGTCCCGCGGGGCCGGCCTTTCTGCTTGGCGGATCCTGTGTTTCCGGCAGCGCGGGCTTCGCCGCTGCGGGGGTATTTGGACAACCGAGAAGCGGATTTCCGCGAGGGCGGCGGGTTCAGCCCGCCTGTTGCAGGTCCGCGGTCAGGCCCGCCAGGTCGCCGCCGCGCCGCGCCAGCATCGCCCCGATTTCGGCCCGTTCCGAGGCGAGCATGTTCACCCCCTCGATGATGATGTTGAAATAGCGGCTTTTCCCGGATTTGTCCGAGACATGCCACTCGACCTCCATCGGGCTGCGGCCCTTCAGATAGGCGACCGAGGTCACCGCATAGAAGGATTTGACCGGCTTGGCGCCCGTCACCTCGATCCTGGAGCCGATGAATTCGCGGAAGCGCTTGCCGTATTTGCGGCCGATATAGCCCTGGAATGCCTGCCGGTAGGCCGCGAACTCGGCGGCGCCGGCCTGCCGCGCCGCCGGCCCCAGGGCCGAGCGCGCGATGATGTCGACATCCGCATAGCGCGCGAAGATCGCCTCGAAGGCCTTGTACATCTGCGCCGGCGGCTGGCCGGAATTGATCACGGTATAGACCTCGTCCAGCGAGGTCTGGATCAGCGCCCGCGCCTCGTTCGTATCCAGCGCCCATACCGGGGCGGCGGCCACCGCCAGGCCACCGGAGAGCAGGCTCCCGGTCATCAGCCCCAGGAATCCGCGGCGGGTCTCATTCGGCATAAGGGTCAATGTGCTCTCCTTCCTCGCCCAGTTCGTGGCGGCGATGCTGAAGCCAGATCAGCCGCGTCTGGGCATAACTATCGGCGCTTTCGTGCAGGATGCTATCGACGGAATCGCCGAAACGCCCCCGCTCACCGGCTTTTGAGACGACGCGCGCGCCCATGCCGATCAGATACTGGTCGCGGTTCAGCCAGCCCCGCATCGGGTCGATGGCGATATCGACCACGCGCCCGGCCGCATCGCGCGCCGTCGAGGGGCCGATCAGCGGCAATTCCAGATAGGCGCCCTCGCCCACGCCCCAGGCGGCCAGCGTCTGGCCGAAATCCGTATCCTCCTCGGGCAGGGCGAAATCCTTGCCCGCGGGATCAAGGAAGCCCGCGAAGCCCAACGTGGTGTTCACCACGAAGCGGAAGGTCGTGCGCACCGCCGGCGCCGGCTTGCCCTGCAGCAGGTGGTTCACCGCCTTGCCGGGCAGCGCCAGGTTTGCGCCGAAATTCCCCACCGCTTCGGTGAGTTGTCCGCCGCCGCCGCCCGAAGCGCCGCGGCTGACCGGCTTGACCAGATGCGTGTCCACCCCCTTGTTGAAGGCATGCACCCTGCGGTTCATCGGCTCCAGCGGGTCGTTGATCTGCCCCGGCTCGCGGGGGGTGGCGCAGGCGGTGAGAGCCAGCGTCGCGACAAGAGGAATCCAGCGGTTCAATATTTTGCTAACTTTCCGTTGCTAACCGTGATTTTTCAGGCCGAATCCCCCGCATCGGGAATACAATCTGTTCTGCTGCGTAGAGTTGGGATAAGCGCTGCGACAACGCCGGGCAAGCCCGGCCAGACGATGAGGAAAGGAACCGGCATGGCTTCGCCGCCGATGCGACATGACGGCCGAAAAGAGCTTGCCTCCGCGCGCGGCAGGGCATGGCAGCTCTATGCCTTCGTCGGGCTGTTTTCATTCGCGGTGAACACGCTGATGCTGACCGGGCCGCTGTTCATGATGCAGGTCTATGACCGCGTGCTGGCCAGCCGCTCGGTCGAGACGCTGACGGCGCTGTTCCTGCTGGTGGTGTTCCTGTTCGCGATGATGGGCGTGCTGGACCTAGCGCGCAACCGCATCATGGCCCGCGTCGCCGCCCGCTTCCAGGAACGGATGGAGGGGCGGGTCTTCACCGCCGGGCTGCAGGACGGCCAGGCGGCGGGTTCGGACCTGGTGGTGCGCGGCGGCATGCGCGACCTCGAGGCGGTGCAGCGGCTGATCGGCTCGCCGGTGCTGATGGCGATTTTCGACCTGCCCTGGGCGCCGTTCTTCCTGGCCGCGGTCTTCATCTTCCACCCGCTGCTTGGCGCGGTCGCCACGGCGGGCCTGCTGGTGCTGGTGATCGCCACGGTGCTGAACCAGTGGCTCAGCCGCGATTCGCTGCAGCAGGCCGCCATCGCCGGCCAGTCGGCCGAACGCATGTCCGACCTCTACCGCGACGAGGGTGAGCTGATCGGCTCGCTCGGCATGCGGGCCGCGGCCTTCCACCGCTGGCAAGAGGCCCGCGACCGCGCGACCGAGGCGACGATGCGCGGCAATGACCGCGCCACCAGCTTCACGGTGTTTTCCCGCACCTTCCGGCTGTTCCTGCAAAGCGCGCTGCTGGCCGCCGGCGCCTGGCTGGTGCTGCGGCAGGAGGTGACGCCCGGCGCCATGATCGCCTCGTCGATCCTGATGGGCCGGGCGCTGGCGCCGATCGAGCAGGTGGTCGGCGGCTGGGCCATCGTCCAGCGCGCGCAGGACGGTTGGAAACGCCTGTCGGACCTTCTGGCGCGCCGGCCGCCGCCGACCGCCCGCACCCCCCTGCCCCGCCCCGACGCCCAGCTCGAGGTGCGCAACCTGACCGTGGTGCCGCCCGGCCAGGGCGTGGCGACGCTGCGCGGCGTCAGCTTCGATCTGAACCCCGGTCAGGCCCTGGGGGTGATCGGCCCGTCGGGCGCCGGCAAGACCACGCTGGCGCGGGCGCTGATCAGCGCCTGGCCCATCGCCGGCGGCTCGATCCGGCTGGCCGGGGCGACGCTGGACCAATACGACCCGGACGTGCTGGGCGGGCTGATCGGCTACCTGCCGCAGCAGGTCACCCTGTTCGATGGCACCATCGCCGAGAACATCGCCCGGCTCTCGCCCGAACCCGATCCGCAGCGCGTCGTCGCCGCGGCCACCGCGGCGGCCGCGCATCGCATGATCCTGGACCTGCCGCAGGGCTACGACACGCCCGTCACCCAGACCGGCGGCCGGCTGTCGGGCGGGCAGATCCAACGCATCGGCCTGGCCCGGGCACTCTATGCCGATCCGGCGATCTTCGTGCTGGACGAGCCGAACTCGAATCTCGACAACGAGGGCTCGACGGCGCTGAACATCGCCATCCGCAACATCAAGGCGCGCGGCGGCGCAATCATCATCATGGCACATCGCCCGGCGGCGATCACCGAATGCGAAATGCTGCTGGTGCTCGACCAAGGCATGCGCCGCGCCTTCGGCCCGCGCGACGAGGTGCTGAAATCGCTGGTCAAGAATGCCGACCAGATCGTCCGTGCGCAGGGCCATGGCGGAGGCGTCACATGAGCGATCCAGGCAATATCGGCCGCGCGCCGGTCGAAAAGCTGTCGGCGACGCCCGCCGACCCCGCGGGCCCGCTCCCGCATTTCCGCGCCCGCCGCGCCGAACTGCCGCATCCGCCGCCGCCGCCCCCGCCCAGACGCCCGGAATGGTCGGCCCGCGGCTCGGTGCTGCTGGGAATGGTCGCGCTGCTGGTCATGCTTGGCGGCTTCGGCCTCTGGGCCTGGACCGCGCGCATCGCCGGGGCGGTGGTCGCGCCCGGCCAGGTCGAGGTCGAACAGCGCCGCCAGGTCGTCCAGCATCCCGATGGCGGCGTGGTGGCCGAGATCCTGATCCATGACGGCCAGGCGGTGACGGCCGGCCAGCCGCTGATCCGCCTGGACGGCGCGCTGCTGAACACCGAGCTTGCCATCGTCGAGGGCCAGTATTTCGAGATCCTGGCCCGCCGCGGCCGGCTCGAGGCGGAACGCGCCGACCGCAAGGAGATCGCCTTTCCCGACCCGCTGATCGAGGCGGCGGCGACCCGGCCCGAGCTGAAGGCGTTGATGGACGGGCAGGAAAGCCTGTTCCGGGCGCGGCTGGACACGCTCAACCAATCGCTCGGCCAGCTTGCCAAGCAATCCGAACAGGTGCAGTCGCAGATCGGCGGCATCGACGCCCAAAGCGACGCCCTGCAAAAGCAGCGCGACTTCATCGCCGAGGAACTGCGCGACCAGCGCTCGCTCTTGGAAAAGGGCCTGGCGCAGGCGCCGCGCGTGCTGGCCCTGGAACGCGAGGCCGCGCGGCTGGACGGGCTTCTGGGCGAAACCACCGCCACCCGCGCCCGCGCGGTGACGCAATTGGCCGAGATCGACCTGTCGCGGCTGGAAAAGACCGCCACCCACCGCGAAGCCGCCGAGACCGAGCTGCGCGACCTTGGCTATCGCGAGCTGGAACTGGCCGAGCGCCGCCGCTCGCTGACCGAGCAGATCACCCGGCTGGAGGTCCGCGCCCCGGTCTCGGGCGTGGTGCAGGAATTGCAGGTGACCACGCCCCGCGCCGTCATCCGTCCGGCCGACCCGATCCTGTACATCATCCCGCAGGACCGGCCGCTGGTCGTCGCCGCCCGCATCGCCACCATCAATGTCGACGAGGTGCATCCGGGGCAGGAGGTGGTGCTGCGCTTCTCGTCCTTCTCGTCGCGCACCACGCCCGAAATCGACGGGGTGCTGAGCCGGGTCTCGCCCGACACGCTGGTCGACCAGGCCACGCATATCCCCTATTACCGCGCCGAGGTGACGATCCCGCCCGAGCAGGTGGAAAAGCTCAAAGGGCTGGAACTGGTGCCCGGCATGCCGGTCGAGGTCTATGTCCAGACCGGCGAGCGCAGCCCCCTGGCCTATCTGGTCAAGCCGCTGAGCGACTATTTCACCCGCGCCTTCCGCGAGAACTGAAACCGCGCCGCGCCGGCTTTCTCGGTTTCCGAAATACCCTGGGGGAGTCGTGCATCCGCACGACGGGGGCAAAGCCCCCACTCCCCGGAGGGGCCCGGCGCCCGGGCCGGGCAGGTCTCTCCCCTCCCGGCCAGCCCGCCCGCAGCGGCAGCCGCGCCGCTTGTCGTCAACGCCGGATCACCGCCAGGGCCGCGGCCCCCTCAGACGCCCAGGCACCAGCGCATGATCGCCTTCTGCGCGTGCAGCCGGTTCTCGGCCTCATCGAAGATGACCGAGTTCGGGCCATCCATCACCGCGCTCGTCACCTCGTCGTCGCGATGGGCCGGCAGGCAATGCATGAACAGCGCGTCGGGCCGGGCCCCCGCCATCAGCGCCTCGTTCACCTGATAGCCGCGCAACTGGTTGTGCCGCCGCTCGCGCGCCGATTGCGGGTCGTGCATCGACACCCAGGTATCGGTCACCACCAGATCGGCGCCCTCGACCGCCTTGGCCGGGTCGCGCTCGATCCGCACCTGCACGCCCTGGGCACGGGCGAATTCCACCGCCTCGCGCTCGGGGTCCAGCGTGGCCGGGCCGGTGAAGGTGAAGTCATAGCCAAACTGCCCGGCGGCATGGATCATCGAGCAGCAGACATTGTTGCCGTCGCCCGACCAGACCACCTTCTTGCCGGCGATGGGGCCGCGATGCTCCTCGAAGGTCATCACATCGGCCATGATCTGGCAGGGATGGGTGCGGTTGGTCAGGCCATTGATGACCGGGACCGTGGCATATTCGGCCATTTCCTGCAGCGTCGCCTCCTCGAAGGTGCGGATCATGATCAGATCGACATAGCGCGACAGCACCCGCGCGGTGTCGGCGATGGTCTCGCCATGCCCCAGCTGCATCTCCTTGCCCGACAGCACCATGGTCTGCCCGCCCATCTGCCGCACGCCCAGGTCGAAGCTGACCCGGGTCCGGGTCGAGGGTTTTTCGAAGATCAGCGCCACCATGCGGTTCTTCAGCGGCAGGTCGGCATCGGGCGTGCCTTTGGGCTGGCCGTTGCGGGCATCCTTCATCCGCCGCGCGGTGTCGATCATGCCGCGCAGATCTGCCTTGTCGGTGGTATGGATGTCGAGGAAACTGTTCATCTGTGACTGTCTTTCGGATTGATCCGGCAAGCAAGCCGCTTTGCCGAAGGGAGGTCAAGGCCCAAGGCCCGGTATCGCGGCAGAATTCGACGCAGCCTCATCGGTGCCGGGTCATGACGCGGGCCAGGGTCCCGTCCTCGGTGGGGCGCAGCTCCTCGCCGCGAAAGCCAGCCTTCCGATAGGCTCGGATCGCGCGCAGATTGCCGGGTTCGGGGTCGATGACCAGGATCGACGCCTCGGCCAGCAGCCGGTCGCCCAAGGCGCGCAACCAGGCGCCGCCATGGCCGAAACCCTCGGGTCCGGAAAAACAGTCGATCGCCAGCGCGTCGGTCGGCAGGCCGGCGAAATGCGGCGCCCCCCAGTGATGCGCCGGGTAGAATTGCGCATAGGCGACGGCCGTGCCGTTCAACAACACCAGCCATTGCCGCATTGCCGGCTCGTCCAGGTCCTCCTCGATCCCGGCCAGTTGCGCCTCGGCGCCGCGCCACCAGCGCGCCACCTCGGGCAGGTGCAGCCAATCCGCCAGCAGGGGCAGATCGGCGTGCGTCACCGGCCGGAAGCCGAACCTATCCATCCAGCCTGCCGGCCGCCCGGTCGAGCCGCGCGACCGCCTCGGCGATCTCCTCATCCGAGATGGTCAGCGGCGGCAGCAGCCGCAGCGTGTCGTCCGCCGCCGCCACGGTCAGGAGATGCTCGGCATAGCCGGCCTTGACCACCTCGCCCGGCGCGACCTTGCATTTCAGCCCCAGCATCAGCCCCTGGCCGCGCACGAAGTCGAAGACATCGGGATGCGCCGCCACCAGCCCCTCGAGCTTCTGGCGCAACAGCGCCGCCTTGCGATTCACCTCGGCCAGGAATTCCGGCGCCGCGATGATCTGCATCACCCTGGCGCCCACCGCGCAGGCCAAGGGGTTGCCGCCATAGGTCGAGCCATGCGTGCCGACCGCCATGCCGGCGGCCGCCTTTTCCGTGGCCAGCACCGCGCCCAGCGGGAAGCCGCCGCCGATGCCCTTGGCGACCATCATGATGTCGGGGGCGATGCCGGCATATTCATGGGCGAACAGCTTGCCGGTGCGGCCCATGCCGGACTGCACCTCGTCCAGCACCATCAGCGCGCCGGTCCGGTCGCAAAGCTCGCGGATCAGGCGCAGGTCGGCATCGGGCAGCGGGCGGATGCCGCCCTCGCCCTGCACCGGTTCCAGCATGACGGCGGCGGTGCGGTCGGAAATCGCCGCCTTCAGCGCCTCCATGTCGCCCCAGGGCAATTGCCGGAAGCCGGGCATCAGCGGGCCGAAGCCCTTGACCATCTTGTCCGAACCCGCCGCCGCGATGGCGCCGGTCGAGCGGCCGTGGAAGGCACCCTCGAAGGTCAGGATCTCGTTGCGGTCCGGATCGCCCGCCTCGTGCCAATATTTGCGCACCATCTTGATCGCCAGTTCCGCGGCCTCGGTGCCGGAATTGGTGATGAAGGCGGTGTCGGCGAAGGTATGCTCGATCAGCAGATCCGCCAGCTTCTCCTGCTCGGGGATCTGGTAGAGGTTCGAGACATGCCAAATCCGGTTCGCCTGCTCGGTCAGCGTGGCGACCAGATCGGGGTTGGCATGGCCCAGCGCGTTCACGGCGATGCCGGCGCCCAGGTCCAGGTATCGCGTCCCGTCCGTCGCGATGGCCCAGGAGCCCTCGCCCCGCTCGAAGGCGATGGGCGCGCGGTTATAGGTCGGCAGGACGTGCGAAATCATGGAGTTACCCTCTCTGGGAACGGCCGCGTGGCGGCACCATGGCTGACGAAAAGACGGGAAGGCAGGCGGGATCGGTCGTTGACGGCGTCAACGTCGGGGACGGGCGATATGGACGGTCCGCGTGATCATGGCCCGTCGCATAGCGCGGAAGCGCGGCCGGCGCAACGGTCATTTCTGCGGTCATTTCTGCGGTCCGAGCGGCAGCCATTTCAGGGCTTCATCCGATAGCCGGTGGCCAGCCAGCGCCAGGCGGTGAACAGGACCAGCGCCACCGTCAGCGCGCAGACCACCAGCCCGTGCAGCGCCGGCGCGTCGGAAACCCCGGCGATGCCGTAACGGGCGCCGTCGATCAGATAGAAGATCGGGTTCCAATGCGCCAGCGCCCGGAACGGCTCGGGCAGCGCCTCGACGGAATAGAAGGTGCCCGACAGGAAGGACAGCGGCGTCACGATGAAGTTGGTGATCACCGCCATCTGGTCGAATTTCTGCGCCACGATCCCGGCCAGCAGCCCCAGCCCGCCCATCAGAAGCGCCCCCAGCACCACGAAAGCCAGCGTCCAGGCCGGATGCGCCACCCCCTGGCCCAGGACCAGCGCCATGCCCGTGGCGATGGCGGCGGCGACGATCAGCGCCCGCGCCACGGCGCCGATCAGATAGCCGGCCAGGATCTCGGCCGCCGACAGGGGCGGCATCAGCGTGTCGACGATATTGCCCTGCATCTTGGCCGAGATGATGCTGGACGAGGTGTTGGCAAAGGCGTTCTGGATCACCGTCATCATCAGGATGCCCGGCCCCAGGAAAGCCAGGTAGGGCAGGCCCATCACCTCGCCCCGGCTGCGCCCCAGCGCCAGGGCGAAGACGGTCACGAACAGCGCCGAGGTCATCAGCGGCGCGAAAATGGTCTGCTGCCAGACGCTCATGAAGCGCATGATCTCGCGCCGGCTGAGCGTATAGAGGCCCAGCCAGTTCATCCGGCCAAAGCGGCGCACGCCCATCTGGCGGAATCCGGGACTGGTCGGGGTCTGTCGCATCGGCGCTCCTTGAATTTGCGGGCTCGGACGGGTAAATCTGGCTATCCCCGGATTTAAGGCCGGGTCTAGCGGAATTGAAGCCACGAACACGAAGGGCACCGGAACCAAGCCGGTGCAGGAAAGGCAAGACATGTCCTGGACGGACGAGCGCGTCGAGACGCTGAAACGCATGTGGGCCGAGGGCCAGTCGGCCAGCCAGATCGCCAAGGAACTTGGCGGCGTGACCCGCAACGCGGTGATCGGCAAGGTTCACCGCCTTGGCCTGTCGAATCGCAGCGAGGAGGGCGAGGCCGCGGCGGCCGCGGCCCCGGTCGCAGAAGCCCGGCCCGCCGCCCCGGCGGCCGCACCGCCGCCCGAGCCGAAGC
>NZ_JBHRXE010000031.1:0-9162 GCF_042648325.1 Paracoccus simplex
CGGAAGCTGTGGGATAAGTCCGTCCGGGGAAAGGGGAACCTCGGCCTTAAGCCGATTTGTGCAACAGAGCCCTCGCACCAGGGTTCGCAACATACCAACGAGCAGTTTCAACGCCTGCTGGCCACAACGGCAGCACTTTCTCGGTGAGCAGGGCGAAAAACGTCTGGGAAAAAATTTGGTGATGGTGGGTTTCTTCTCGGCGCTGAAGACCGAACACACAGCCGCAAAATTTACTGTATCCGCAACGAGGCACATGTCGACGTGTTCGATTATATCGAGTGGTTCTACAACCCGCGCGGGTGATATTCGAAACTGGACTGTCTCAGCCCCATGGGGTTAGGGACCCAAGCTATGCTGGCTTAACCTGCTGTCCACGAAACCAGAAGCAGCTCAAATGGGCCAGCCCGGCCATGATCCGCGCGAAGCCTCTATGTCGCCCCATCACATTCGACGATTGTAGAGCATCTCCGGCAGGCCATACTCCAGAGGCGCATCGCATTACCACAGCCCATTGCGATTGAGGAAGATTATTCCGCTTAGAACTCGCCGGCCGCCAACGCGTGTTTTTGCCCGTTCGTCAGGGCAAACCCCCCGGCCTGTTTTCTGATCTCCTCACCTTGGAAAAGAAGGGGCTGAAGGCACGCCATCCGCGCATCGGTCAGCCAGAAGAGATTGCTCATGGTTCAGCCTCCGCGCAGAGGCTGAACCATGAGGATCAGGCAAAATCGATAGGTTCTGAGCCCGGACGCTTCTGGCGCCGCTTCGCCGGTGCCGTTAGATTGCACGCATGATGTTGAACATGATCGTTACAGGGGTGGATTCGGATCAGCCGCCGGTGCTGCTGGCGCATGGGCTGTTCGGGTCGGGGCGCAATCTCGGCGGGCTTGCCCGGCGACTCGGAGAGACCCGGCGGGTAATCGCGGTCGACATGCGCAACCATGGCGACAGCTTTCACGACACCGACCACAGCTATCCGGCGCTGGCCAGCGACCTGGCCGAGGTGATCGAGGCCTATGGCGGCCAGGCGGATGTGCTGGGCCATTCCATGGGCGGCAAGGCTGCAATGATGTTGGCCCTGACCCGCCCGGAATTGGTGCGGCGGCTGGTGGTGATGGACATCGCCCCCTTCGCCTATGGTCACAACCAGGCCGGCCATATCGACGCCATGGAGGCGACCGAGCTGGCCGAGCTGCGCCTGCGCTCCGAGGCCGACGCCCGGTTGGCCGAGCATGTCGTCGACGCCGGTGTGCGGGCCTTTCTGCTGCAATCTCTGGATCTGAAAGCCGATCCGCCACGCTGGAAGTTCAACCTTGTGGCGCTGCGCGATCAGATGCCGCTGCTGGTCGGCTGGCCCGAGGCCCCCCGGGGCACCTTCGCCGGGCCGGCGCTGTTTCTGGCCGGAGAGACCTCGGATTATTGCCAGGCGCCGCAGCGCGAGGCGATCCATTCACATTTCCCGCAAGCCGAGATCCGGATGATTTCCGGTGCCGGGCATTGGCTGCATGCCGACCGGCCCGCCGAGGTGGCCGAGGCCGTCGCGGACTTTCTGGCCTAAGTTACGCACTCGTCGACGCCTAACGTGCTGTGCGGATTGCGTATTCACTCCAGTCAAAGAGGAGAGCAGCATGGCGCAATCTCGTTACGAGTCTACCGATTTCGATTGGTCGATCTTCGAAGCGCTTTGCCACACGAGCCGCGTGGGGTTGTTGGCGTGAGTGATCGCCGGGTTCTGAACGGCATCTGCTGACGGCAGAAAACCCGGTCGTCCTGGGAAAGAGCTACGGGACCATCGTGACCCGATACGAGAAGCGCGACACCAACTTTCCCGCACCGATCAAGCTCACCGAAACTCGCATCTGACCCATCAATCATGACCGGCTTCTTCTTACGGCAGCATCCTCCGCCAGCCCGACCATCATCCACGCGAATCCTCATGCCCCATCGCTTCCGGCAATCGTAGGGCGTCCTTGGCTGGTCATATTCTTTCGATGCGCGCTTCCATCACAATGAATTGTTATATAACAATATTATTACAATCGTCACGCCCGGTGATCAACGCGCGGCTTGCTCGATGGTGGGAAAACCGTCCCTCGGACTGATTTCCGCGCTCCTCACCTTGGGCAAGAAGGGCTGAAGATGCGCCATCTGCGCATCGGTCAGCCAGGAATGATCGCTCATCGATCCGTCCCCTTCCGGAAGCTGAATCATGCGGGTCGCACAAAAAACGATGAGTCCCGGTCCTGGACGCCGGATCGGGATCACCCCGGTGGACAGCGCAGCGACAGCCGCGCTTCGCCGGTATCGCCGGGGATGCGGCTGCGCAGGCTGTTGGGGATCGCTCGGCAGCCGGTGGTGCGCTCGGCAGCGATGACCATCAGCTCCGGAACCGCCATGCGTTCGCGCCGTGTCAGATAGCCAAGGCGGATCACCTCGGCCTCATGGGGTTTCTGGAACACGGCAAAGCGGATGCCGTCCAGGGTGATGTCATGCCGTGTCGCGCCAAGGAATTGCGGCGCCGGCGAGGCACAGGCCGAAAGCGACAGGACAAGAAACAGAATCACACGCATGCACCGACCCTAGCCGCAAGTGGTTAAGGAAGTGCTAAGATGTGGCGGAACCACGCGCCGGCGCCGGCGTTGAGGCGCGAGCCCATCCTTGCAGGAGATTGAATATGCGCCGAATTCTTCGAGTCACCCCGGTTCTCGCCCTGCTGGCGCTGGCGGCGTGCCAGACGGTGCAGGGCGCGGGGCGCGACATGCAGAGCGCCGGACAAGCCATCACCCGCGAGAGCCAGGAGGCGCAGTCCGGGCTGTAGGGCCTCAGCCGCGGGGCGCGCATTGTGCGCAGAAGGGCGTGTCGGGGATCAGGTCGAGGCGCGGCGCGGCGATGTCGTCGCCGCAGATGGTGCAATAGCCGTAATCGCCGGTCTCGATGCGGCGCAGCGCCGCCTCGATCCGCTTCAGCTCGGCCTGTTCCGCATTGCCAAGTGCTTGAAGAACCTGGTCATCTTCCTGTTCGATCGCGGCATCGTCCCAGTCCTGGGGCAAGGGATCGTCAAGCTCGTCCCGGATGCGGGCGAGATCGGCCAGGATGGCGTCGCGGCGCGCGGTGAGACTGATCTTACGGGCATGCAGGTCCATGGGATCCTCCGTTGAAACGGGCCGATCTTACGTCGCGTCCGGGCGGCCCGCCCTTGACTTGCGTCAAATCGAGGCCGGTTTTCCGGGGCGTGCCGGGCGTGCAGCGGGGGTGCACGGCGCGTACACCGTTCGTGCACCGTTCCCGCCATCGGCCGGGATCCGCCGGAAGCGCCCCCGGGACCGGGAGATTCCTTGCCGATGGCGGCGACGAATGCCCGCCTCTGGTTTGAGGGGTTTTCCGGCTGGTTTAGGCTTGGCGCATAAACGAGCAGCAAGAAAGGAACGAGCATGCGCCGGATTCTGACGATCGGGGTGCTGATGGCAGGAATGGCGGTCGCGGGTTGCGAGACCATGCAGGGCGCGGGGCGCGACATGCAGAGCGCCGGGGCGTTGCTGACCGACCAGGCGGCGAACAGCCAGGTGCAGATGGGACAGGCCCCCACGACCTATGCGCCGCCGGCGGTGACGCCGCAGCCCTATTGAGCCGGTAGCGCGGCTTTCACCGTTCCGGGCGGAACGGACGGCGCAGGCCGCGCGACCCGTCGCCCAAGCCATGCCGGCGGCGACCCGGCACCGGCATCGCAGGGCACGCGCCAGGGCTTGGGCGCCCAGGTTTCGGGGTGCCGAGCGCCCGCGATCCCAGCATCGCGGGCCTGCACGATTCATTGGTTCCGAAGCCGGAAACATGCTATGATCCGGGCACTTGCCTTGGTTCGCCCAAGGGGGGCGCCATGTCGGACACCCTGCTTCTGCTGATGCTCGTATTGGTCATTGCCCTGGTCAGCGTGATCGGGGGAATCGTCGCGCTGCTGAAACAGCAGGTCATCCTGGACAAGGACGGCAATCCCAGCGAGATCGAGCTGCCGTGGTTCGGCAAGATCCGGACCAATTATCCGTCGCTTTTCGCCATCGCCCTGGGAATCGTTCTGGCGGGCTTCGTGTCCGCGAAGCTCGACCCGACCGTCGAGATCAGGAACATGTCGCTGATCGCCACGCTGGAGACCGACGACCTGCCCTCGGGCAGCTATGTCATGGTCGCGGCCTTTCCGCAGCGCTACCTGCGCGGCTCGAGCGAGCTTTTCAGGGACGGCAAAGGGTCCATCGAACTGTCGGTGGACGAGCCCGGCCCCTACAGCGTCGTGGCGCTGTCGCCGACCGAGTTCGACGGGGACGGCCGGCCGGTCTACACGGTCACGCAAGGCCCCGCGACATTCGACGCCACCAGCAGCCGGCTGCTGTTCACCGGCCGGCTGACGCGGAGCGGCGACCCGGGAGGCATGGAATGAGAGGAATGAGAGGCGCGACCCTGACCGCGGCGCTGCTGGCCATGGCGTTGCCGACGGCCCCGGCAAGCGCGGAAACGGCCCTTATCCAGGGCAAGCTGAAAGACGCTTTGGGACAGCCGGTCGCCGGCTATCCGATCGTCCTGGAAAACCAGACCAGCACCGCGCAGGGCTGGTCGAGCAATATCGGCTTCACCTCGGCGGAGGGGGAGTTCTCGATCTCGGTGGACCAGCCGGGAAACTATGTCGCGAAACTGCCGACCGATCCCGCGGCCACCGCCAGCTTTCAGGTCCTGCCCGACCTGTTCATCAACGCGGACGATCCGCAGGCCGCCCGGCAGGACATCGGCGTCATCCTGCTGCCCAAGCAATAGGCTGCCCGGAACGGCGGGATATCCCCGCCGCGCCGCTCAGCCGTCCATCTTCAGCGCCTGGATGAAGGCGGTCTGCGGAATCTCGACCTTGCCGAACTGGCGCATCTTCTTCTTGCCGGCCTTCTGCTTTTCCAGCAGCTTCTTCTTGCGCGTCGCGTCGCCGCCATAGCATTTCGCGGTCACGTCCTTGCGCATCGCCGAGAGCGTCTCGCGCGCGATCACGCGCGAACCGATGGCGGCCTGGATCGGGATCTTGAACATGTGGCGCGGAATCAGCTCCTTGAGCTTTTCCACCATCGCCCGGCCGCGCGATTCGGCGCGGTCGCGATGCACCATGATCGACAGCGCATCCACCGGTTCGTCATTGACCAGGATCGACATCTTGACCAGAAAATCCTCGCGATATTCGCTGATCTGGTAGTCGAAGCTGGCATAGCCCTTGGTCACCGATTTCAGCCGGTCGTAGAAGTCGAACACCACCTCGGCCAGCGGCAGGTCATAGACCACCATGGCGCGGTTGCCGGCATAGGTCAGGTCCATCTGGATGCCGCGGCGATCCTGGCAGAGTTTCAGCACGTCGCCCAGATATTCGTCGGGCACCATGATCGTGGCCTTGATACGCGGCTCCTCGATATGGTCGACATAGGTCAGGTCGGGCATGTCGGCGGGGTTGTGCAGGTCGCGCACCTCGCCGTCCTTCATGTGCAGCTTGAACACCACGCTGGGCGCGGTGGTGATCAGGTCCAGATCGTATTCGCGTTCCAGCCGGTCGCGGATCACCTCGAGATGCAGAAGCCCCAGGAAACCGCAGCGGAAGCCGAAGCCAAGCGCCGCCGAGGTCTCCATCTCATAGCTGAAGCTGGCGTCGTTCAGGGCCAGTTTCTCGATGGCGTCGCGCAGCGCCTCGAAATCGTTGGCATCGACCGGGAACAGGCCGCAGAACACCACCGGCTGCGCCGGTTTGAAGCCCGGCAGCGGCGCCTCGGCGCCCTTGCGTTCATGGGTGATGGTGTCGCCGACGCGGGTGTCGCGGACCTGCTTGATCGAGGCGGTGAAGACGCCGATCTCGCCCGGGCCCAGCTCGGCGATGTCCTGCATCTGCGGGCGCAGCACCGCCAGCTTGTCGATGCCGTAAACGGCGCCGGTCTGCATCATCTTGATGCGGTCGCCCTTTTTCACCACGCCGTCCATGACGCGGATCATGACGACGACGCCCAGATAGGCGTCATACCATGAATCGACCAGCATCGCCTTGAGGGGCGCGTTGCGGTCGCCTTTCGGGGCCGGCAGGCGGGTGACGATGGCCTCCAGCACATCGGGGATGCCAAGGCCGGTCTTGGCCGAAATCGGGATCGCGTCGGACGCGTCGATGCCGATCACGTCCTCGATGTTTTCCTTGACCCGCTCGGGTTCGGCGGCGGGCAGGTCGATCTTGTTCAGGACCGGGACGATCTCGTGACCGGCGTCGATGGCCTGATAGACATTGGCCAGGGTCTGCGCCTCGACCCCCTGGCTGGCATCGACGACCAGCAGGCTGCCTTCGACGGCGCGCATGCTACGGCTGACCTCATAGGCGAAATCGACATGGCCGGGCGTGTCGATCAGGTTCAGCACATAGGTGCGCCCGTCCTTGGCCGGATAGTCGATCCGGACGGTGTTGGCCTTGATGGTGATGCCCCGCTCGCGCTCGATATCCATGCTGTCCAGCAGCTGGGCCTTCATGTCGCGTTCGGCGACCGTGCCCGTCAGCTGGATCAGCCGGTCGGCCAAGGTGGATTTGCCGTGGTCGATATGGGCCACGATCGAGAAATTGCGGATGAGGTCAAGGTCGGTCATGGCCGGGCTATACAAGGGCTTTGGCGTTGCGGAAAGGGGGTTCGAGAGGCGGCTCAGGAGATGGCGACGAAACCGGCCTCGCGCAGCCGGCGCCGGCGCAGCGCCGCCTCGCGCCACATGGTGTAGCAGCCCGAGGCGACGATGATCGCGGCGCCGGCCAGCGTCGCCGCGTCCGGATGCTCGCCGAAGACCAGGAAGGCCAGGATCAGGGCGAAGACCAGCCGGGCATAGCGATAGGGGGCGAGCGCCGAGGCCTCGCCCAGCCGGGTGGCGGCGACCAGCAGCGCATAGCCGCCGACGCCGACGGTGATGCAGGCCAGGACCAGCAACCATTGCCGCGGGCTGGGCATGACGAAGTCCTGCCCCAGCACCAGCCCCATCAGCACCGAGGCGATCAGGATGGCGAAGAAGGCCGAGGCGGCCAACTGGTCGGAATGGATATGCGCCGGCACGCGGCGGGTGGCAATGTCGCGCGCCGCCAGCCCCAGCACCGCCAGCAGCGCCATCAGCGACACCGGCTGGAAGCCCGCCAGCCCCGGCCGGATGACCAAGAGCACGCCGAGAAAGCCGGCGATGATCGCGCTCCAGCGCCGCCAGCCGACCGGCTCGCCCAGAAACAGCGCCGCGCCCAGCACGATGGCCAGGGGCAGCGCCTGCATGATCGCCGCGGTCGAGGAGAGCTCCGTCAGCGCCAGCGCCACCACGATGCCGATCGAGCCCACCGCCTCCATCAGGCCGCGGAACAGCACGATGGGGCGGAGGAGGTCGCGGGTGAACAGCCGCCCGCCCTTGAGCTTCAGCATGGCGCCGAAGGCCAGGAAGCCCAGAAGCCCGATCAGGCCCAGCACCTGCGCAAAGGGCAGCTCGGCCGAGAGCAGCTTGATGAACATGTCCTCGAAGGCGAACAGCACCATCGAGACGACCATCAGGATCGCGCCACGGAAGTTTTCGGTGACCATCGGTCGCAGCCTCGTGAGGGGGAGTTGCGCCCGCGGCGCCGGACCGCGATCATAGGCCGGTTCCCGACCGGGCGAAAGGCCCGGGCGAAGGGGAAAGCGCGAAAGGATGCAAAGATGAAGTTCCGCGTCGAGGACATGAGCTGCGGCCATTGCACGGCCGCCATCGAGAAGGCGGTGGCCGAGGCGGGCGGCCGGGCGGCCACCGATCTCGCCGCCCGCAGCGTCACGGTCGAGGGGCTGGACCCGGCCCGCGCCGCGGCGGTGATTCGCGCCGCCGGCTATACGCCGGAACCGGCCTGAGCCGGCGGCCGGCGCGGCGCGGCGCGCATATCTTGGGGGTCAGAGGCCGGCGCCCCGCCATCCGTGGTCACGGCCGCGCGATTGAGCCGTGAGGCGGCTTCTGCTAAGCTTCGCCCGACAAGATGCGCGGCGGAAAGAGGGTGTCCGGCCCCGTTGCCGCGCCACGAGCGAGGAGACAGAGATGATGAACCGCCTGATGATCGCCGCCGCCGCGGTGGTCCTGACCACGCCGCTTGCCGTCGCGGGGCCGATCGATTCCGCCTGCGTGCGGTCGGATCGCGGCGCGCGCAACAGCCAGGTCTGCGGCTGCATCCAGCAGGTCGCCGACCAGACGCTGTCGCGGGCCGACCAGCGCCGCGCCGCCCGCTTCTTCCGCGACGCGGACGAGGCGCAGGACGTGCGCATGTCGAAAAGCGATGCCGACAATGCCTTCTGGGCGCG
Organism: Paracoccus simplex; assembly: GCF_042648325.1. Taxonomy (NCBI): domain Bacteria; kingdom Pseudomonadati; phylum Pseudomonadota; class Alphaproteobacteria; order Rhodobacterales; family Paracoccaceae; genus Paracoccus; species Paracoccus simplex. The sequence goes on from NZ_JBHRXE010000031.1 coordinate 8,334, forward strand.
CTACAAGAATTTCGCCGCCGCGGCCGAGGCCTATTGCGCGCGGTGAACCGGCCGATGCGCATCACCGTACTGACCGGCGCCGGCATATCGGCCGAAAGCGGGATCCGCACCTTCCGCGCCACCGACGGGCTGTGGGAGGAGCACCGCATCGAGGATGTCGCCACGCCCGAGGGCTTCCACCGCGACCCGGCGCTGGTGCATCGCTTCTACAACTTGCGCCGCGCCGATGCCGCCCGCGCCCAGCCCAATGCCGCGCATCGGGCGCTGGCCCGGCTGGCCCGGCACCACCAGCTGACGCTGATCACCCAGAACGTCGACGACCTGCACGAGCGCGGCGGCTCGCCCGAGGTCATCCACATGCATGGCAGCCTGCTGGACGCGCTCTGCGCCGGCTGCGGGCATCGCTGGCCGGCCTCGCTGGTGATGCGGGCACCGGACCCCTGCCCCGGCTGCGGCAAGCCGCTGACCCGGCCCGACATCGTCTGGTTCGGCGAGATCCCCTATCACATGGAACGGATCTGGGCGGCGGTGGAAGCGGCCGAGATCTTCGCCGCCATCGGCACCTCGGGCCAGGTCTGGCCGGCCGCCGGCCTTGCCCAGCACGCCCGCCGCGCCGGCGCGCGGACCGTCGAGCTGAACCTGGCCGCCTCGGCCGTCGCCGGCGATTTCGCCGAGCATCGCACCGGCCCCGCGACCGAAGTGGTGCCGGCCTGGGTGGACGCGCTCTGCGGCTGACCGCCTCCGCCTCCTCACCGTTTCCCAAATACTCCCGGGGGAACGCCGGGCTGGCCCGGCGTGGGGGCAGAGCCCCCGCCCCCCCCCCCCCCCC
>NZ_JBHRXE010000031.1:9194-50607 GCF_042648325.1 Paracoccus simplex
CCCCCCCCGCCACCCCCGGCCGCGCCGGCATCGCGCTTGACCATGGCGCGGCAATCGGCCACCCCTTGCCTTGCCGGAACCCGAACGCCACGCCCGAAAGCCCGATGACCCGAACCATCCTCGCCAATGCCCGCCTGATCCTGCCCGAGACCGTGACCCCCGGCGCGGTGGTGATCGAGAACGGCGCCATCGCCGGGATCCTGCCGGGCGCGGCGGTCCCGACCGGCGCCCTGGACATGGCCGGCGATTTCCTCGCCCCCGGCATGGTCGAATTGCATACCGACAACCTGGAACGCCACATGCGCCCGCGCCCCGGCGTGAACTGGCCCCATGCCGGCGCCATCCTGGCGCATGACGCCGAACTGGCGGGCTGCGGCATCACCACCGTCTTCGACGCCATGCGCGTCGGCTCGATCCCCAATGAGGGGCCGGACGAGGATTACGACAAATATGCCCGCGAACTGGCGCATGAACTGGCCGCCATCCGCAGCCGCGGCGTGCTGCGCATCAGCCATTTCCTGCATCTGCGCGCCGAGGTCTGCTCGGAAACCCTGCTGGCGGAACTGGACGAGTTCGGCCCCGGGGACCGGGTCGGCATCATCAGCCTGATGGACCACACGCCGGGCCAGCGCCAGTTCCGCGACATCGCCAAGCTCGCGCAATATGTGCAGGGGAAATACAAGCTTTCCGACGCGGCATTCGCCGATCACGTCGCCCGGCTCAAGGCGTTGCGCGCCCGGTTCGGCGATGCGCATGAGGCGGCGGCGGTCGAGATCGCGCATCGGCTGGGCGCGGTGCTGGCCAGCCATGACGACACCACCGCCGAACATGTCGCGGTCTCGGCCGGCCATGGCGTGCGGCTGGCGGAATTCCCCACCACGCCCGAGGCGGCGGCCGCCTGCCACCACCATGGCATCATGGTGATGATGGGGGCGCCGAACCTGATCCGCGGCGGCAGCCATTCCGGCAATGTCTCGGCCGCCGAGCTGGCGCGGGCCGGGCATCTGGACATCCTCAGCTCGGATTACGTGCCCTCGGCCCTGCTGGCCGGGGCGCTGATCCTGGCGCGGATCTGGGACGACCTGCCCCGCGCCATAGCGACGGTGACGGCCAACCCGGCGCGGGCGGCGGGGCTGGCGGATCGCGGCGCGATCGCGGCGGGGTTGCGCGCCGACCTGATCCGCTTCGCGATGATGGACGACACGCCGGTGATGCGCGAGACCTGGGTGCGCGGCCGCCGCGCCTGATCCCCGCTTATCTTCGTAAATTCGCAGATAAATTGACCTGGATCAAGCCGCGCCGCTTGCGGCCGGGCTAGCACCGGCCTGCCGGAACCAAGGAGGGCAAGCCATGGGCTACAGGGCCAAGATCGACGGGATGCGGGGCGAGCTGCGGGTGATGAATAAGGCCATCCCCGAGGTGATGAAGGGGTTCGGGGCGCTGTCGCAGGCGGTGGATGCCGGCCCGGCGCTGGAGGCGAAGACCCGCGAGATGGTCGCGCTGGGCATGGCCATCGTGCAGCGCTGCGAGCCCTGCATCCTGTTCCATGTCGAGGCGCTGATGAAGGCCGGCGCCAGCCGCGAGGAGCTGGCCGGCGTGCTGGCCATGGCGATCCAGATGAGCGGCGGGCCGGGCATGATGTATGCCGGCCACGCCCTGGCCTGCTGGGACGAGCTGGCGGCGGGCTGATCCCGCCGCCGCCGCTCCGCCGCCGCGGTTCAGGTGATGACGTCGGGTTGGGTGCGGCCGGTGCGGGTATGGATGCCGGCGATCTCGTCGGCGGCGGCGATGATGCCCGCCAGCGCCCGCTGCGGGTCGTCCTGCATTCGGGCCGGATCGGTCTCGACCCGTTCCAGGTAGACGCGCAGCGTCGCGCCCTCGGTGCCGGTGCCGGACAGGCGCAGCACGATGCGGCCGCCGCCCTCGGTCAGGATGCGCAGGCCCTGCGCCTCGGTGCGCGAGCCGTCCACCGGGTCGTCATAGGCGAACTCGTCCGCCGCCTCGATGCGCAGCCCGGCGGCGGTCCGGCCGGGCAGATCGGCCAGGCGCGCGCGCAGGGCATCGACCAGCCCGTTCGCGGCGGCGGCATCCACCGCCTCGTAATCGTGGCGGGAATAGTAGTTGCGGCCGTATTGCGCCCAATGGCCGGCCATGATCTCGGCCACCGGCTGCCGGCGCTCGGCCAGCAGGTTCAGCCAGAACAGCACCGCCCACAGCCCGTCCTTTTCCCGCACATGGTCCGAGCCGGTGCCGGCGCTTTCCTCGCCGCAAAGCGTGGCGCGGCCGGCATCGAGCAGGTTGCCGAAGAACTTCCAGCCGGTCGGCGTCTCGTAGCAGGCCAGGCCCAGGCTTTCCGCCACCCGGTCCAGCGCCCGCGAGGTCGGCATCGACCGGGCCACGCCCTTGAGGCCGCCGGCATAGGCCGGGACCAGCCTGGCATTCGCCGCCAGCACCGCCAGGCTGTCCGAGGGCGTGACATAGCAGTTCCGGCCGACGATCATGTTGCGGTCGCCGTCGCCATCCGAGGCGGCGCCGAAATCCGGCGCATCGGGGCCGAACATCGCGTCCATCAGCTCCTTGGCCCAGATCGGGTTCGGGTCGGGATGGCCGCCGCCGAAATCGGGCTTCGGGACCGCATTCACCACCGAGCCCGCCGGCGCGCCCAGCTCGCCCTCCAGGATCGCCCTGGCATAGGGGCCGGTCACCGCGTGCATGGCGTCGAAGCGGATGCGGAAGCCGTCGGCGAACAGCGCGCGGATCTTGGCGAAATCGAAGATCGTGCGCATCAGCTCGGCATAGTCGGCGACGGGATCGACGACCTCGATCTGCATATCGCCCAGGCTGGTGCTGCCCGGCCGGGACAGGTCCACGTCCTGCGCGTCGAGGATGCGGTATTCGGTCAGGGCCTTGGTGGCCGCGAAGATCGCCTCGGTCACCGGTTCGGGGGCCGGGCCGCCATTGCCGGTATTGTACTTGACGCCGAAATCCTCGGTCGGGCCGCCGGGATTGTGGCTGGCGGACATGATGATGCCGCCATCCGCCCCGCGCAGCCGGATCAGATGCGAGGCGGCGGGGGTGGAGAGCAGCGCGCCCTGCCCGACGATCACCTTCTTCGCGCCGCTGGCCGCCGCCATGCGCAGGATGACCTGCGCGGCGCGGTCGCCGAAATAGCGCCCGTCGCCGCCCAGCACATAGGTCTTGCCCGCGGCGCCGCCGGTGCCGTTCCAGATCGCCTGCACGAAGTTTTCCAGGTAATGCGGCTGCATGAAGACCGGGGTCTTCTTGCGCAGGCCCGAGGTGCCGGGCTTTTGCCCCGCGATGGGCTTGGTCGGGACGGTGTGAACGGTCATGGACCTCTCCTTAGCGTTCGTGGTCGCGCATGATGCTGGCAGTCCGCGCGACCGAGGGCAATGCCGGGAAATCCCCGGCCGCCACCGGCAGGCGCAACTGCCAGTTCGGATAGTCGCCGACCGTGCCGGGCAGGTTCGGCTGGTCGGCCATGTCAAGCAGCAGCTCGGCCTGCACCGCCACCAGAAGCGAGGGCGTGCGGGCCAGGAAGCCGTGCAGCGCGTCGATACCGGGATCGGGCAGCAGTCGGTCGAAGGCGGCGACCTCCTCGGCGCGTTCTTGCTGGCCGGCGGCGGTTTCCCGCCCGGCGATGCGGGCGCGGGCGGTGATGTCGGCGCCCTGCCGCCAGCCGCGCCAGGTCGGCAGGTCGTGGGTCGAGAAGCTGGCGATGGCGTCGCGGTCATAGGCTTCGGCCGGGCGGAAGGCCGGCGGATGCCAGCCCGCGCGCTCGAACATCGCCACCCGGCAACCGAGGATGCCGGAGGCCGCCAGCGCCTCGCGCAGGCCGTCGGGGATGTTGCCCAGATCCTCGCCGACGATCGCCGCATTGCCGGCGCGCGCCGCCTCGATCCGGGCCACGGCCAGCATGGCGTCGCGCGGCATGGCGACATAGGCGCCGGGCGCGGCATCGGGCACCCAATAGGCGCGCTCGAAGCCCAGGATGTGGTCGATGCGCAGCACCCCGGCGAATTGCAGCTGCCGGCGCAGGGTTTCGGCCAGCGGCGCATAGGCTTGCGCGCGCAGGCCCGGCGGGCTGAAGGGCGCAAGGCTCCAGTTCTGGCCCTGCGGGGCGAAGGCGTCGGGCGGCGCGCCGAGCGAGGCGCCAAACGCGAAGCTCGCGCGGTCCTCCCAGGTCTCGGCACCGAAGGGATGCGTGCCGACGGCAAGGTCGAGATAGAGCCCATGCGCCATGCCGCCGTCGCGCGCCGCCTGCCCGGCTGCCGCCAGGGCCCGCTCGGCCCGCCATTGCAGCCAGGCGTGGAAGCGCATCTCGGCCGCCAGCTCGGCCCGCGCGGCAAGGGCGGCGGGCATGTCGGGCGCGGCGAGCGTCGCCGGCCAGTCGCCCCAGAAGCCCCCCAGCCGCGCCGACAGCGCCTGATGCAGGGCGAAGCGTTGCAGGCCCTCGCCCTCGCCCGCCTGCCAGGCGTCGAAACCGGGATCGCCGGGAAAGGCGTCGTATTCCGCCCGCAAGGCCGCCATGCGTGCCGGGATGTCGCGGGCATAGTCGATGCGCGGGCCGGGGGTGCCGGGGCCGCCGGGCAGGTGGATGACGTTCAGCCGCCGGCGGTGCGAGGGGGTATAGGGGCTGAACAGCCGCGGCTCGGTCGGAAAGCCGGCATGGACCGGGTTGATGCCCAGGAACCCCGCGCCCTGCCCGGCCATGCCCCGCGCCAGCACCGCCAGATCGGCATAGCTGCCGATCCCGGTTTCCGAGATTCCGTAAAGCGGCGCCACCAGCCCCCAGCAACGCGCCGGCCCCGGCAGGCGCGGCGGGGCGGCGAGCAACGTATAGTCCCGGCCGCCGGCCCGCAGGCGGTGGATGCCCAGCGGCAGCTCGGGCAGCGGGCCGCGCCCCTCGGCCTCGGCGCCGCTCTCGAAGGCCAGCTGCCAGTCGCCAAGCGACAGGTCGGGCCGGGAACCGGCTGCGCAGATCACGTCCTGCGGCAGGCGGTCGGCGTGGTCGTCCAGCGCCGCCTGCGCCTCGGCCGCGGTCGGCACGGCAAGGCCCATGGCGGCAAGCAGCGCCACCGCCGTCTCGACCGGGGTCTCGCGCCATTGGCCGGCAAGGTCGTGAAAGCCCGGCAGCACGCCCATCCGCCCGGCCAGGGCCTGCCGGGGGTCAGTCATCCGCGCGCTCCAGATCGAAGGCCAGCACGGACCGGCCGTCCACCGCCAGCCGCTCGGCCTCGACCAGATGCGGGGCCAGGTCGGGGCGGCTGGTGTCCAGGTGCAGCCGCCAGCGCCAGCCCGCCGGGCGCTCGGGCAGCACCACCTCGAGCGGCTGGCCGTTGTTGAAGACCAGAAACAGCGCCTCCTCGCGCTGCGCATATTCCGGGGTGCCGGCGGCCATGCGCAGCTCGGCGCAAAGCACGCGCAGCTCGGGATTGCCCCAATCGGCCGGGGTCATCTGCGCGCCATCCGGGCGCAGCCAGAACAGGTCGGGCAGCCCGTCGGTCAGGCGCGGCCGCGAATGCAGGAAACGCTTCTGCCGCAGGATCGGATGGGCGCGGCGAAAGGCGATCAGCCGGCGGGTGAAGTCCAGGAAGGCCGGATCGGCCGCCGACCAGTCCACCCAGCCGATCTGGTTGTCCTGGCAATAGGCGTTGTTGTTGCCGGCCTGCGAATTGCCCAGCTCGTCGCCGCCGAGCAGCATCGGCGTGCCCTGCGACAACAGCAGCGTCGCCAGCAGGTTGCGGCGCCGCCGCGCGCGGGCGTCCAGGATGGCGGGGGCGTCGCTGGGCCCCTCGGCGCCCATGTTGTCCGAGAAATTCTGCGGATGGCCGTCGCGGTTCTCCTCGCCATTGGCGGCGTTGTGCTTTTCGGAGTAGCTGACCAGATCCATCAGCGTGAAGCCGTCATGCGCGGTCAGGAAGTTCACCGAGGCCGTGGCGGGCCGGCCGGAATGGTCGAACTGCCGGGCCGAACCCGCCATGCGGTCGGCCAGTTCCGGCACCTGCCGGGCGTCGCCGCGCCAGAAGCGGCGGATGCCGTCGCGATACTTGTCGTTCCATTCCAGGAAGGGCGGCGGGAAGCCGCCCAGCTGATAGCCGCCGGGGCCGATGTCCCAGGGTTCGGCGATCAGCTTCACCCGGGTCAGCACCGGATCCTGCCGGATCGCATCGAAGAACGAGGCGCTGCGGTCGAAGCCGCCCCGCACCCGCCGGCCCAGCGTGGCGCAGAGGTCGAAGCGGAAGCCGTCCACATGCATGACCTCGACCCAGTAGCGCAAGGAATCCATGACCATGCGCAGCACCATCGGGTGGTTGACGTTCAGCGTGTTGCCGGTGCCGGTGTCGTTCACGTAATGGCGCGGATTGTCCTGCAGCCGGTAATAGCTGCGGTTGTCGAGGCCGCGGAAGCTGAGCGTCGGGCCAAGCTCGTTGCCCTCGCCGGTGTGGTTATAGACCACGTCCATGATGACCTCGATGCCGGCGGCGTGCATCCGGGCGACCATGTGCTGGAACTCGGCGATCTGGCCCCTGGCCAGATAGCGCGGGTCGGGAGCGAAAAACCCCAGCGTCTGGTAGCCCCAATAGTTCACCAGCCCCTTTTCCAGCAGGAAACGGTCGTTGAGGAAGGCCTGCGCCGGCAGCAGCTCCAGCGCGGTGATGCCCAGGTTCTGCAGATGCTCCAGAACCGGGTCCGAGGCGAGGCCGAGAAATGTGCCGCGATGCGGGACATCGGGATGCGCTTCGGTCAGGCCCTTGACATGCGCCTCGTAGATCACCGTCTCGGCGATGTCGCGGCGCGGCGGCTGGTCGGGGCCCCAGGCGAAGGACGGGTCTTCGACCACGCAGCGCGGCATGAAGCGGGCGCTGTCGCGGCGGTCGAAGCTCAGGTCGGATTCGGGCGCGCCGACCGTGTAGCCCATCAGCGCGTCGTGCCAGACCGGGTGCCGGGTCAGCCGCTTGGCATAGGGGTCGAGAAGCAGCTTGTGATAGTTGAAACGGTGCCCCTCGGCGGGCGCATAGGGGCCGTCGGCACGCAGCCCGTAAAGCTGGCCGGGGCGCAGGCCGGGGACATAACCGTGCCAGACATCGCCGTCGCGTTCCGGCAGGTCCAGCCGATGCGTCTCGGACCGGCCGTCGGCCGAGAACAGGCACAGCGTCACCCGGCGCGCATGTTCCGAGAACACGGCGAAGTTCACGCCCTCGCCGTCGAAGGTGGCGCCCAGCGGTTCCGCCCGGCCCTCGAGGATGCGCAATTGGGTCATCAGGCGGCCATCGCCCCGAACAGTCCGGCATAGGCGCGGGCCGAGGCGTCCCAGCCGACCGGATGCGCCATGGCGTTTTCCATCATGCGGTGCCAGACGGCAGGCTGGCGCCAGAGCGCGCAGAGCCGCGACAGCGCCCGGGACAGCGCCCGGGCATCGACCGGGTGGAACTGCAGCCCGGTCGCCACGCCGGCAGCCAGCCCGGCGGCCGAGGCGTTGATGACGGTATCGGCCAGCCCGCCGGTCAACGCCACCAGCGGCAGGGTGCCGAAGCGCAGCCCGTAAAGCTGGGTCAGCCCGCAGGGCTCGAAGCGCGAGGGCACCAGGATGGCGTCGCCGCCGGCGATCATGCGGCGCGACAGCGGCTCGTCATAGCCCAGCCGCAAGGCGACGCCGGGATGGCGGATGGCGGCCTGCGAAAACGCCGCCTCCAGGCCGGGATCGCCCGAGCCCAGCACCGCAAGCTGGCCGCCGTTTTCCAACAGCGCCGGCAGCGCCTCGATCAGCAGGTCCAGCCCCTTCTGCCCGGTCAGGCGCGAGACGACCACGCAAAGCGGCCCCTCGGCCTCGGGCAGAGCGAACTCCTTGCGCAGCGCGGCGCGATGCGGCGCCTTGCCGTCTGGCGCGGCATAGGGCGGCTTCCAGGCGTCCAGGTCGATGCCGTTCAGGATGCCGGTGAAATCGCCGGCGCGGTCGGCCAGCACCCCCTCCATGCCCATGCCGTATTCCGGGGTCATCAGCTCCTCGGCATAGGTCGGGCTGACGGTCGAGATCCTGTCGGCAAAGACGATCCCCGCCTTCAGCGCCGAGATCTTGCCCCAGTATTCGAAGCCGCGCGGGTTGAACAGATCCGCCGGCAATTGCAGCGCCGACAGCATATGCGCCGGCGCCAGGCCCTGGAAGGCGATGTTGTGGATGGTCAGCAGCGTCCGGACGTCCCGCACCCCCGCCCGGCGCAGATAGACCGGGGTCAGGCCGGCCTGCCAGTCGTGCAGGTGCAGCACCTGCGGGCGCCAGTCCTCGATCCCCTCGGCGGCGATCAGGGCGGCGGCCTTGGACAGCGCGGCGAAACGCTGCGGATTGTCGGGCCAGTCGCGGCCGTCCGGCCCCAGATAGATGCCGCCCGGCCGGTCGAAAAGATGCGGCGCGTCAAGGATGTAAAGCCCCGCATCCCCCAGCGCGCCGCGCCGGATGCGGGCCGGGCCGCCGAACAGCTCGGGGATCTTGCGCACGACCGGCGCCTTGGCCTGCGCGGCCAGCACCGCCGGATAGCCGGGCAGCAGCACCCGCATCCCGACCCCGTGCCCGGCCAGCGCCGCCGGCAGCGCCCCCGCCACGTCGGCCAGCCCGCCGGTCTTGACCAGCGGCACGCATTCCGAGGCGACGGACAGAACCCTCATAAAGACGCTTCCCTTCGATCCAGCATGTCCTGCGTGATCAGCGTGACGCCGCCTTCCGAGACGCGGAACCATTTCGCGTCCTCCTCGGGGTCCTCGCCGACCACGAGGCCTTCGGGGATTCTGACGGCGCGGTCAATGACCACGTTGGTCAAACGCGCGTGCCTCGCGACATTGGCATAGGGCAGCACAACCGCGCGTTCCAGGCTGGAATAGGAATTGGTGTGGACCTGGGTGAACAAGAGCGACTCGCGGATCTCGCTGCCCGAGATGATGCAGCCGCCCGAGATCAGCGAGCTGACGGCGCTGCCGCGGCGGTCCGGCTCGTCATGGATGAACTTCGCCGGCGGCACCAGTTCGGAATAGGTCCAGATCGGCCAGTCGCGGTCCCAGAGGTTCAGCTCGGGATTGAAGTCGGTCAGGTCGATATTCGCCCGCCAGAAGGCATCGACGGTGCCCACGTCGCGCCAATAGACCGGATCGCCGGGCGCGCGCACACAGCTGTCGGCGAAGCGATGCGCCTGCGCCTTGCCGTTCCTGACGATCTGCGGGATCAGGTCGTTGCCGAAATCGTGGCTGGACCTCTCGTCCTGCATGTCGCGGATCAACAGGTCGCGCAGGAAGTCCCAGCGGAAGACATAGATGCCCATCGAGGCCAGCGTCACATCCGGATCGTCCGGCGTGCCGGGCGGGTCCTTGGGCTTTTCCAGGAAGCTGGTGATGACGTCCTTGCCGTCCACCGCCATGACGCCAAAAGCCGAGGCTTCGGTCCGCGGCACGGTCAGGCAGCCGATGGTCACGTCCGCGCCCGCCTCGACATGGTGGCGGATCATCAGCTCGTAATCCATCTTGTAGATATGGTCGCCGGCCAGGATCAGCACGTAATCGACGCCGTAGCTGTCGATGATGTCGATGTTCTGCGCCACCGCATCCGCCGTGCCGCGATACCACATCGATTCGTCATAGCGCTGCGAGGCGGGCAGGATGTCGAGGAATTCGTTCCTCTCGGCCCGGAAGAAGTTCCAGCCGCGCTGGACGTGGCGGATCAGGCTGTGGGCCTTGTATTGCGTGGCCAGCGCCATCTTGCGGATGCCCGAGTTCAGCGCGTTCGACAGCGCGAAGTCGATGATCCGCGACTTGCCGCCGAAATAGACCGCGGGCTTCACCCGCTTGTCGGTCAGTTCGCGCAGGCGCGAGCCGCGGCCGCCGGCCAGAATGAAGGCCATGGATCGTCTGGAAAGCCTTTCCTCACGCTGGACCATCTCTATCCCCTCCCTCTTTACCCGGCACCTGCGCGCGGGATGGTTACATCCTGTCGTCCTTCACGAAGATCAGGGTCGAAAGCGGCGGCAGCACCAGATCGGCATGGGCGGGCTGGCCATGGCTCCCACCCGGCAGGGCGGCGACGCGGCCCAGATTGCCGCGCCCGGTGCCGCCATAGATCGCGGCATCGGTGTTCAGCGCCTCGCGCCACTCGCCCGGCTGCGGAAAGCCCATGCGCCAGCCGCGGCGCTCGACCGGGGTGAAGTTGCAGACCACCACCGCCTCGGGATCGCCCGGCCCGCCGCGCCGGGTCCAGGCATAGACGGAATGGGCGGCATCATTGGCCTCGATCCACTGGAAGCCGGCGCCGGCGCAATCCTGCGCGTAAAGCGCGGGCGTGGCGCGATAAAGCGCGTTCAGGTCGCGGACCAGCGCTTGCATGCCGCGATGCAGCGGCTTGCCGATGCAGGCCCAGTCGATCTCGGCATCGTGGTTCCATTCCGAGCCTTGGGCAAACTCCTGGCCCATGAACAGCAGCTTCTTGCCCGGATGGCCCCACATGAAGCCGTAATAGGCGCGCAGATTGGCAAATTTCTGCCATTCGTCGCCCGGCATCTTGGCCAGCATCGAGCCCTTGCCGTGCACCACCTCGTCATGGCTGATCGGCAGGATGAAATTCTCGGAAAAGGCGTAATGCAGGCCGAAGGTCATCTGGTGGTGATGATGCTTGCGATGGATCGGCTCGCGCCTGATGTAATCCAGCGTGTCGTTCATCCAGCCCATGTTCCACTTGAAGCCGAAGCCCAGCCCGCCGTCATGCACCGGCCGCGATACCTTGGGGTATGAGGTCGATTCCTCGGCCACTGTCATGATGCCCGGTTCCTCGCCATAGGTCAGGCGGTTCATCTCCTGCAGCATGGCGATGGCTTCGTAATTCTCGCGCCCGCCGTCCTTGTTGGGGATCCATTGCCCCTCGGCGCGGGAATAGTCGCGGTAGAGCATCGAGGCGACCGCATCCACCCGCAGCCCGTCGAGGTGATATTCCCGAAGCCAATACAGCGCGTTCGAGGTCAGGTAGTTCATCACCTCGGCGCGGCCGTAATTGTAGATCAGCGTGTTCCAGTCCTGATGGAAACCCTCGCGCGGGTCGGCATGTTCGTAAAGCGCGGTGCCGTCGAACTGCACCAGCCCGTGCGGATCGGTCGGGAAATGCCCCGGCACCCAGTCGAGGATCACCCCCAGCCCGGCCTTGTGCGCGGCGTTCACCAGGTCGCGGAATTCGTGCGGCGGGCCGAAGCGGATGGTCGGCGCGAACAGCCCGACCGGCTGATAACCCCATGAGCCGTCAAAGGGATATTCGCTGATCGGCAGCAGCTCGATATGGGTGAAGCCCATGTCGCGGACATAGTCCACCAGCTCCACCGCCGCCTCGCGGTATGAGATCGGGCGGCCGCCGTCCTTCCTGCGCCAGCTGCCCAGATGCACCTCGTAGATGCTGATCGGCCGGTCGATGCGCTGCGCCTCGGCCCGCGTCCCCATCCAGCCGCCATCCGACCAGCCATAGCCCGCGATGTCGCGCACCACCGAGGCGGTGGCCGGCGGGTGCTGGGCGCCGAAGCCGACCGGATCGGCCTTTCGCGCCAGCCCGCCATAGGCGCCGAGGATCTCGTATTGATAGGCGGTGCCCTCGCCCAGGCCGGGCATGAAGATCTCCCAGACGCCGGTGGCGCCGCGCCGGCGCATGACATGGCGCCGCCCGTCCCAGGCGTTGAAATCCCCGATCAGCGAAACGCGGCGGGCATTGGGCGCCCAGACCGCGAAATGCGTGCCGCGCGCGCCCTGATGCGCGATCACATGCGCGCCGAGCGCCTGCCAGAGCCGCTGGTGCCGCCCCTCGCCCAGCAGGTATTCGTCAAGCTCGCCCAGCACCGGGCCGAAGCGATAGGCGTCCTCGGCCAGCCATTCCTCGCCGTCCCGGCGGCCGCGCAGCAGATAGGGGTCCGCGCCGGGCACCTTGCCGTGGAACAGGCCGGGACAGCCCTCGACCGGCGCCAGCGGATACGCCTTCCTACCCAGCATCGCCGCCAGTTCCTGCGCGCCGGGATCGAAGGCGGTGACATGGCGCTGACCGCCGCGCAGATGCGGGCCGAGCACCGCGAAGGGATCGTCGAAACGCCCCTCGGCGATGCGGGTCAGCACTGCGGGATCGGCGACTTCCTTGGGGTCGATCTGCGCCATGGTTCCCCCTTGCGGCGTCACGCCTGCCCAAGCAGGCTTTGCGCGTTCCAGATGTCCTGCATGTAGCCGCGGATCGTGCGATCCGACGAGAACCAGCCCGAGCGCGCCACGTTCAGCGCCGCCATGCGCGTCCAATCGCTGCGGCTGGCATAGGCGAAATCCACCTCGCGCTGCGCCCGCCAGTAATCGGCGAAATCCGAGGCGACGAGGAAGTAATCGGCCCGCGTCAGGTTCTCGACGATATTCGCATAGCGGTCGGGCTCGCCGGGGCTGAAGGTGCCGCTGCGGATCGCCTCGATGGCACCGGTCAGGCGCGGATCGCCGGCCACGGCGCGGGCGGCATGGTCGGGGACGGCGCGGCGGGCCTCGGCCTCCTCGGCGGTCAGGCCGAACAGGAAGAAGTTCTCGGCCCCCACGCGCTCGCGGATCTCGACATTGGCGCCGTCCAGCGTGCCGATGGTCGGCGCGCCGTTCAGGGCGAATTTCATGTTGCCGGTGCCGGACGCCTCCTTGCCGGCGGTCGAGATCTGCTCGGACAGATCGGCGGCGGGGATCAGCCGCTCGGCCAGGGTGACGTTGTAATTCGGCAGATAGACGACCTGCAGCTTCTCGTTGGTCGCCGCGTCGGCATTGATGACCGCCGCCACGTCGTTGATCAGCCGGATGATGTCCTTGGCGAAGAAATAGCCCGGCGCCGCCTTGCCGCCGAAGATCTTGACCCGCGCCGTCCAGTCGGCCGAGGGGGTCTCGCGCATCTCCTGCCACAGCGCGACGGCTTCCAGGATGTTCAGGTGCTGGCGCTTGTATTCGTGGATGCGCTTGATCTGCACGTCGAACAGCGCATCCGGGTTCAGCATCACGCCATGCTCGCGGGTGGTCCAGTCGCACAGATCGGCCTTGTTGGCGGCCTTGACCGCGGCGAAGTCCTGCAGCCAGCCGGCATCGGCGGCATGCGGCTCCAGCGCCTGCAGCTGCTCCAGATCGCCGATCCAGCCGTCGCCGATGCTGCGGGTGATCAGATCCGCCAGGCGCGGGTTGCAGCCCAAGAGCCAGCGACGCGGGGTGACGCCGTTGGTTTCGTTCACGATGCGGTCGGGCCAGATGCGATGCTGGTCGGCGAAGACCGTGGTCTTCATCAGCCCGGTATGCAGCGCCGAGACGCCATTGACGCGGTTCGACAGGATGAAGGACAGCTCGCCCATCCGCACCTTGCCGTGGTCGCGCGCGGCATTCCTGCGGTCGGGATGGGCCTTGGCATCGGCCGCGTCGATGCGGTCGATGATCTGCAGGTGGCGCGGCAGCAGGTCCGAGAACAGCCCTTCGTCCCAGCTTTCCAGCGCCTCGGGCAGCAGCGTGTGGTTGGTATAGTTCACGCAGCCGCGGGTGATGGCCAGCGCCTCGTCGAAGGGCAGGCCGCGTTCGTCATGCAGGATGCGCAGCAGTTCCGGCGCGGCGACGGCCGGATGGGTGTCGTTCATCTGGATCGCCACCTTCCGCGGCAGCAGGCGCAGGTCGGCATGCTCGGCCTCGAAGCGGCGCAGGATGTCGCGGATCGAGGCGGCCGAGAAGAAATATTCCTGCGTCAGCCGCAGCCGCTTGCCGGCTTCGGTCGAATCCTCGGGATAGAGCACGCGCGAGATGGTGCGCGCCAGCGCCTCGGCCTCGGCGGCCGCCGTGAAATCGCCGGCGTTGAAGCGGTCCAGGTCGAAGGGGTCCACCGCCCGCCCGGCCCAGAGCCGCAGCGTATTGGCCCAGGCGCCGCGCCAGCCGATGACCGGCGTGTCATAGGCCTCGGCCTGCACGAAATTTTCGGGCTCCCAGACCGCGCGGCCGTCGCGGGTCGCGACCCGGCCGCCGAAGCCCAGGGTGAAACGCGCCTCGGGGCGTTCGAACTGCCAGACGAAGGGGTGGTCCAGCCAGTCCTCGGGCGCTTCCACCTGCCGGCCCTCGGCGAAGCTCTGGCGGAACAGCCCGTGCTCGTAGCGGATGCCGTAGCCATAGGCCGGGCAGCCCAGCGTGGCCAGCGACTCCATGAAGCAGGCCGCCAGCCGCCCCAGGCCGCCGTTGCCAAGCGCCGCGTCGGGCTCGTCCAGCAGCAGGTCGGAATTGGCGAGGCCGAAGCTCTCGATCGCCGCCTGCGCCGCCTCGGCCAGTCGCAGGTTGACGATATTGTCCTGCAGCAGCCGGCCGATCAGGAATTCCATCGACAGGTAATAAACCCGCTTGGCATCGGCGCGATAGGTGGCGCGGGTCGATGCCATCCAGCGGTCCACGATGCGGTCGCGCACCGCATGGCTCAGCGCCAGCCGCCAGTCGGAAAGCTGCGCATGATCCGGATCCTTGCCCAGCGTATAGGTCAGGTGCCGCAGGATCGCGTCGCGGAAATCGCTTTGGGGCATTTCGTCCTTGGCCATGCTTTCCCCTGTCCAGTCGCGGCCCCGGCAAGGAAATGCGGGCCGTTTCCCCGATTCTGCTTAAAGCACGTCAGACCGCAAGCGGCGCAAGGGAAAATGTTAGCGATAACTGATTTTCGGCGGAACGTGGCGGAAACGCCCGTCGCCGGCCGGGCGCGGAAAGGCCGGCCCACCGCCGGCCTTTTTCAAGAGATCCGGCTTAGCTGCCTGAACGGGTTATGGGTTTTCGGATTGATACGATCTGGTCAGAAATCCAGACCCAGATCCAGCGTGCGGGCGGAATGGGTCAGCGCGCCCACCGAGATGTAATCCACCCCGGTCGCCGCCACCTCGGCCACCCGGCCGAGTCGCATATTGCCCGAGGCTTCCAGCACCACCCGGCCGGCGGTCATCGCCACCGCCTCGCGCAGCTGCGCGGTCGCCATGTTGTCCAGCAGCACGACATCGGCGCCGCCCTCCTCCAGCACCTGGGCCAATTGGTCGAGGCGGTCCACCTCGATCTCGACCCGCATCATGTGCGAGGCGCGGGCCTTCACCGCTTGCAGCACCGGCCGGATCCCGCCCGCCGCGGCGATGTGGTTGTCCTTGATCAGGATGGCGTCGGACAGGCCGAAGCGGTGGTTGAAGCCGCCGCCATGCAGCACCGCTTGCTTCTCGACCAGCCGAAGCCCCGGCGTGGTCTTGCGGGTGCAGGTGATGCGCGCCTTCGTGCCCGCCGTCTCGGCCACGAAATCCGCCGTCTGCGTGGCGATGCCCGACAGCCGGCCGGCGAAGTTCAGCGCCACCCGCTCGGCCGAGAGGATCGAGGCCGCCTCGCCCTCGATCTCGGCCAGGGTGTCGCCGGGCTGGAAACGGCTGCCGTCGGCATGGCGCGGCCGCCACGCCAGCGCCGGGTCGATCAGCCGGAAGGCGATGCCGGCCAGTTGCATCCCCGAGGCCACGCCCGCCTCGCGCGCCACGATCCGCGCCCGGTAGCGGGTGCCGGCCGGGATCACCGTGCGGGTGGTGATGTCGCCATAGGTGCCCAGATCCTCGGTCAGCGCCGCGCGCAGCAGCGGCTCCAGCACCAGGTCGGGCAGCGGGGGCATCTCGGTCATGTCGTCTCCGGTTCAAGCGAGGCGCGCAGGGCAAGCGCCTGCGATAACGTCAGGCGCGAGCGGCGGCCTTCGGGCAGGGTCTGCGGGAAGTCGGTGCGGCAATGCGCGCCGCGGCTTTCCTGCCGCATCAGCGCCGCGGCGGCGATCAGCGTGGCGGTGGCGGTCATGTTCAGCAGCGCCGGGCAGTCGGGCTGCGCCGCCTCGATGGCGGCGATCTCGCGCAGGCAGCGGCTCAGGCCCGCGGCATCGCGCAGCACCCCCGCCCCCTCGGTCATGGCGCGGCGCAGGCGGGCGACCAGCGCCGGATCGGGCACCGGGCCGGGCGGCAGCAGGTCGGGCAGCGTCACCGGGGCCACAGCCTGCGCCGGGCCCAGCCGCGCCTCGATCGACAGCGCACAGCGGCGGGCAAAGACCAGCGCCTCCAGAAGCCCGTTCGAGGCCAGCCGGTTCGCGCCATGCAGCCCGGTCGAACTCGCCTCGCCGCAGACCCAGAGCCGGTCGAGGCTGGCGCGGCCGTCGCTGTCCACCGCCACGCCGCCCATGTGGTAATGCGCGGCCGCCGCCACCGGGATCGGCTCGCACGTCGGGTCGATGCCGGCCCGCGCGCAGGCCCCCGCCACGGCCGGAAACTCGGTCAGGATGCGGTCGCCCAGACAGGCGCGGGTATCCAGCATCGGCCGCAGCCCGGCCTGGCTTTGCGCATAGATCGCGCGCGCCACCACGTCGCGCGGCGCCAGCTCGGCATCGGGATGCACCGCCGGCATGAAGCGTTCGCCCAGCCGGTTGACCAGATGCGCGCCCTCGCCGCGCAGCGCCTCGGTGGCCAGCGGCGCCGGGTCTTCGCCGCAATCGATGGCGGTGGGGTGGAACTGCACGAATTCCGCATCGGCGATCTCGGCCCCGGCTCGCGCCGCCATGCCGATCACCTGGCCGCGAATGCGCGGCGGGTTGGTGGTCAGCGCGTAAAGCCCGCCCGAGCCGCCGCCCGCCAGCAGCACCGCCGGCCCCCGGATCAGGACCGGTGCCGAACCCTGCGGGCCGGAAAGCGCCACCTCGACCCCGGCGACCGCGCCGTCCTCGACGCGCAGCCCGGTGGCCATCACCCCCTCCAGCACCTGCACCGAGGGGGCCTCGCGCACGCAGGCGACCAGGGCGCGCATGATCTCGGCCCCGGCCTGATCGCCGCGCACCCGCACGACGCGGGCAAAGCCGTGCGCCGCCTCGCGCGACAGCACATAGCCGCCATCCGGCCTGCGGTCGAAGGGGGTGCCAAGCCGGGTCAGATCCAGGATATGCGCCCGCGCCTCGTCCGTGACCAGCGCCGCGATGGCGGGATCGACGGTGCCGGCGCCGGCGCGGAGCGTGTCGCGGGCATGGGCCGCGGCGCTGTCGCAAGGGTCCATGGCCGCCGCCACGCCGCCCTGCGCCCAGGCCGAGCTTGCGCCCTGGCCCAAGACCTCGGGCGAGATCATCAGCACCGGGCGCGGCGCCAGCTTCAACGCCGCGTAAAGCGCACCCAGTCCGGCACCAACGATGATGACGCGGCCGGTCGAGACCTCGCGCATCCGTCAGGCTGCCAGGCGCTGCGACAGGTCGATCATGCGCTGCACCGCCAGCCGGGCGCGATCGGCGACCTGCGGATCGACCTCGACCACGCCGGTCATGGTGTGCAGCGACCAGAGCACCTTCTCCAGCGTGATCTTCTGCATGTAGGGGCACATGTTGCAGGGACCGAGGAACTCGACATCCGGGTTCGCGTCCGAGATGTTCGAGGCCATCGAGCATTCGGTGACCAGCATCACCTGCTTCGGCCGCTCGCTCTCGACCCAGCCCTGGATATTGGCGGTCGAGCCGGCGTAATCGGCCTCGGCCACCACGTCGGGCGGGCATTCGGGATGGGCGATGATCTTCAGCCCCGGATTCCAGTCGCGGAAATCGCGCAGATCCTGGGCGGTGAACTGCTCGTGCACGATGCAGGCGCCGTCCCACCAGACGATGCGCTTCTGCGGCACCTTGTTGGCGACGTTCTGCGCCAGCCACTTGTCGGGGGTCATGATGACGGTGTCGCTGTCCATCGCCGCGACGATCTGCGCCGCATTGGCCGAGGTGCAGCAGATGTCGGATGCCGCCTTCACCTCGGCGGTGGTGTTGACATAGCTGACCACCGGCGCGCCGGGATAGCGGGCGCGCATCTGGGCGATGCCCTCGGCGGTGATGCTTTCGGCAAGCGAGCAGCCGGCCTCCATGTCGGGCATCAGCACGGTCTTCTGCGGGTTCAGGATCTTCGAGGTCTCGGCCATGAAATGCACGCCGCATTGCACGATCACCTGTTCCTCGACCCTGGTCGCGGCGATGGCCAGGGCCAGGCTGTCGCCCACCACGTCCGAGATGCCGTGATAGATCTGCGGCGTCATGTAGTTATGCGCCAGCACCACGGCATTGCGTTCCTTTTTCAGCCGGTTGATCGCCGCGACATAGGGCGCATGGATCGCCCAGTCCGGCCAGGGCATGACGCGGCCCATGCGGGCATGGATGTCGGCCATGCGCTCGGCCAGTTCGAGCGAAGGCTCCAGATCGTAATGCGAGGCCAACTCGCCACGAATGGTCGTCAGATCGAGCATGATGGTCCCCCCGGCTCTGCCCGCGTCGCGCCTGTCCCCGATATAGCGCGGCCGAGCGATGATACCAGTGCCGCCGGGGTCGTGAGTCGCGTTACCTAAAGGAAGGATGACGCTGGGGCAACGATAATGCTGCACTGCGATGACGCATTTGCCGGCGGCCGGGGATTTCCGGGCAAAAGCAAGGAAAAACGGGCATATCCGCCGCCTCGGCTCTGGACCTGCCGGGGTGGCGGGGTAAAAAGACTGAAATGTCGAGGCCGATCATGAAAGATATGCACCCCAGCTCCGGCACATCGCCCAGCCTGCGCAATCTGCAAATCCTGGAGGTTCTGGCGCGCGCCGCCCGGCCGCTGACCGCGACCGAGATCAATGCCGAGCTGGGTCTGCCCAAGCCGACCATCCACCGCCTCGTCGCCAATCTGGAGCAGGAGGGCTACCTGTCGCGGCAGCTCGACGGCCGCAGCTTCCTGCCCGGCCACAAGCTGCGGGAGATGATGCTGGGGGTGATGCACGCCGCCCAGTTCGACCTGCCGCGCCATGACGTGCTGGTGCGGCTGTACGAATCCGTGGGCGAGACCTGCTCGATCTCGATCCCCGAAGGCGATTCGCTGGTCTATGTGGACCGGGTGGAGACGCCTTGGCCGCTGCGGCTGGTGATCGCGCTGGGCACCCGGGTGCCGCTGCACGCCACGGCGGCCGGCAAGGTCTGCCTGGCCTTCATGAACCCCGGCAGTTTCGAGCATTACCTGCGCCATGCCCGGCTGCGCCCGCATACCGAGCGCACCCTCTCTTCTGCCACCGCATTGCGCGAGGAGATCCGGCGCATCCGCAAGCAGGGCTATGCCACGGACGAGGAGGAGTTCATTCCCGGCATGGTCGGCGCCTCGGTCCCGGCGCTGGACGGGCGCGGCCGGGTGCTGGCGCTGCTGACCTTCCACGCCCCGATCCAGCGCATGTCGATGCAGGCGGTGATGTCGCACCTGCCCGCCCTGCGCCGCGCCGCCGCGGAACTGGCCGAGCTGATCTGAGCCGCTCAGCCCGCCCAGACCGCCGGCATCAGCCCGCGCAGCGCATTGCCGACCCACAGCCGGACATGCGGCAGATCCCCGGCCGGCAGCATGTCCTCGCGGCAGGCGCCCTCGGCCAGCATCTCCGCCCGCAGCACGCCCGGCAGAAGCCCGCAGGCCAGCGGCGGCGTGCGCATCCCCTGGCCGCGGTCGAAGAAGACCGTGGTGATGGTGCCGTCGCAGACCTCGCCACGCTCGTTCAGGAAGACCACCTCCTCGATCCCCTCGGGCAGCGCGGCGCGGGCGGCGTCGTAATGCGCCCGCCGCGTGGTCTTGAGCCGGAGCCAGGGATCGCCTGAATCGAGCCGGGTGCCGGCCAGCGCCAGCCGCCATTCCGGCCGCGACTGCGGCAGGGGCGCGCGCGTCACCTCGATCCGCCCGGCCCGGTCCAGCGTCAGCCGCAGCCGCGCCGGCCGGCCCGGGGGGGCGATCAGCGCCGCGCGGGCGGCCGGCGCATCGCAGGGCCAGCCGAGCGCCCCCGCCCCCGCCGCCAGCCGCGCCAGATGCCCCGCGATCCGCGGGCAGCCGGCACCGTCCCACAGCACCGTCTCGATCAGCCGCAATCCGGGGTCGTCAGATCCTGCGCGTAGCGGGCTTTCCATAGCGCCTCCTCCCATTCGCCTTCGGCGGTCGAATCCTGCACGACGCCGCCGCCGACATTCAGCGTGACCGCGCCATCCGGCCAGACCGACAGCGTGCGGATCGCCACCGAGAAACAGGCCGCCCCGTCCGGGGCCATCCAGCCGATGGCGCCGCAATAGACGCCACGCGCAAACGGCTCGACCTCGCGGATGATCTGCATGGCGCGGATCTTGGGCGCGCCGGTGATCGAGCCGCAGGGAAACAGCGCCCGCAGCATCGCGCCCAGCTCGGCCGGGCGCTCCAGCCGGCCCACGACGCGCGAACTCATCTGGTGGACGGTGGCGAAGCTGTCGACGGCGAAAAGCTCGGGCACCCGCACCGAGCCCACGCGCGAGATGCGGGCGATGTCGTTGCGCAGCAGGTCGACGATCATCAGGTTCTCGGCCCGGTTCTTTTCCGATGCCGCCAGCGCCGCCGCTAAGGCCGCGTCGCGCGCCGGATCGGGGTCGCGCGGCGCCGTGCCCTTCATCGGCCGCGCCTCGATCCGGCCCTGCGCATCCAGGCGGAAGAACAGCTCGGGCGAGCGCGAGACGACGATCGGCCCCTGCCCCAGATCGACATAGGCGCCGAAGCCGACCGGCTGGCGCGCGGCCATCGCGGCGTAAAGCTGCAGCGCCGAGCCGGAGACCAGGCGCGAGCCGAGGGGAAAGGTCAGGTTGATCTGGTAGCAGTCGCCGGCCGCGATATAGTCGCGGGTGCGGGCGAAGGCGGCCGCGTAATCCTGCTGCGAGATCATGGGCGTCAGTGGCGCCAGCCGGGCCATGTCGCCCGCCGGCAGCGGCGGGGCCGGTTCGGGCGCATCATGGACGGCGAAGGCCAGCAGCGGCGTACGCCGTTCGACCGGCATGGCGCGGGCCAGCACCGGCTCCAGCGCATAGCCGAGCTCATAGGACAGGTAGCCGGCGATCCAGGCGCCCTGCCGGCGCCGGGCCTCGAGATGGTCGAGCGCGGCGGCGACCTCCTCGGGGCGAGTCACCACCAGCAATTCCCGCGGGTCCCGGAACAGGACCGGCCCGCCGTCAGGACCGAATTCGCAAAGGATCACGCGCGCCTCCATTCTCGGGCGCGAGGTAGCATGGCCGGGGCGCCGGGAACAATGGCCGCGATGGGAGCGGCGCGACAATGCCGCGGTGGCGATGGACCGGGGATGGGAGGTCCGGCGGCGGCGGGGAGGAGGAGGCGCATCGCCCGGCGGCCGGACGGCCAGGCCGGCGCCGGACCGGCCCGGCAGGCGTCGCAGCGCCGCGCCACGGACGAACGGGATCGCGTTCAGGAACAGCGCCGCGCATCCGGCATCGCGATGGCGCGGATCGGTGTCGTGGCCGGGAAGAAGATGGAGCACATGGCCTGCGCCTTGCTGGCGCATGCCGAAGCCGTCCGCCCAGACGTTCCGGTTCACGGGCAAGCCTCGGGGAAACCGCCCCGCGGAGCCCTGAAATGAAACGGCGCCGGACCGGCCGGCGCCGTCGGGTTCAGCTTTCGAGCAGCCGCCGCAGGCTGGCCATGGCACGCTCGGGGTCTTCCTGGTAGCCGATCAGCCCGGCATATTCGCCGTTCCCGTCGAACAGCAGCATGGTCGAGGAATGGTCCATGCTGTATTCGCCGCCCTCTTGCGGCACCTTGCGGGCATAGATGCGGAAGGCCTTCACCGCCTTGGCGACCTCTTCGGGCGCGCCCGAGACGCCGACCACCCCCGGCACCCAGGACACGTAATCGCGCAGTGCATCGACCGTGTCGCGCTCGGGGTCGACGGTGACGAAGAACACCCGCAGTTTGCCGGCATCCGCGCCCAGCTCCTCTTGCCAGCCAGCGATGTCGCCCAGCGTGGTCGGGCAGACATCGGGGCAATGGGTGAAGCCGAAGAACACCGCCGAGGGCTGGCCCTTCAGCGTCGCTTGGGTGAACTCGGTGCCGTCGGTGGCGACCAGCCGGTAATCGCCGCGGCCCAGCGAGGCGGTGCCGGCATCGGCGACCTCGGCCAGGCGCGGGGCGCCGAACTTCATCCAGCCGACCACCGCCAGCGCGACCACGACCAACGCCCAGAGCGCATAGCGCAGAGGGCGCAGCGGCGAGCCCTGCTTAATGTCCGCCATGTCCACCATCCTTTCCGCCGCGCTTGCCGGCATTCATCGGCCCGACCGTCATCGGCACCTCGACTTCGCCCGCCTTCTCGAATTGCAGCGTGACCTTGACCGTCTCGCCCTCGACCAGCGGCTGTTTCAGATCCATGAACATCAGGTGATAGCCGCCGGGCTTCAGTTCAACCGTCGCCCCGGCCGGGATCGCCAGCCCGTGGGACAGTTGGCGCATCTTCATGACATCGCCCTCCATCGCCATCTCGTGGATCTCGGCCCGGCCGGCGAAATCGACGCGGGCCGCGACCAGCCGGTCATCCGCACCGGCATTGGCGACGGTCAAGAAACCGCCCGCCACCGGCGCACCGGGCGGCGTGGCGCGGGTGAAGGGCCCGCTGAGCGTCAGATCGCCCAGCGTGATCGGCGCGGCCTGCGCAGCCGGGGCAGCGGCGGCGGCGGCGGCGCCATGGCCATGACCATGCCCGGCCTTGCCCGCGACGACGGTCACGCCCGGCGCGGGATTCTGGGCTTCCTTGCTGCCGGTGACGTCGATCCATTCCTCCTTGCCATCCGCGCATTCCTGCACGGTCGAGAAATACAGCACCGTGCCCGGCGTCACATCGGCGCCGACCGTGCCGCGGATGACGAATTCGTCATACCAATCGTCCTGCAGATCGCCGCCGGACCAGACCACCTCGCGCGTGCCCTCGGTCATCGGGGTGCCGTGATTGTCGAAGGGCTGGGCATAGGGGCCCTTCACCGTTTCCAGCGTCCAGCCGGCCTTGGGCATGGGCTTGGCGTTGTAGAAGCCCTCGGGCAACTGCACGCGCAGGGTCTGGGTCGCCTGGCCGTCGCAGCCATGGCCGATGCGGATCACCGCGCGATAGGCGGCGCCGGCGGGCGCCTCGGACTGTTCCAGCGTGGCATGGGCAAGGGCCGGCGCGGCGGCCAGCGCCAGCGCCGAGGCGCAAAGCGCGCCAAAAACAGGGTTCTTCATGATCGTTCTCGTCTGAATAGGGGCGTGAACCGCCGGCCCATGGCCGCGCGGATCGGAAAGCTCGGGTCAGGCGAGCCGCGGCGGTCCCCGCGCCGAGGGCGCCAGCATCTCGGCGCGATACAGAGGGTCGGGCAGGTCCAGCACCCGCGCCAGATGCAGCGCCTGCAGCAGCGGTGCCGGCGCCGCGGCGATGTCGGCCCCCAGCAGCGGCTGGCCATGCGGCGCCCAGTCGCAGGGCCGATGGTCGCCATGCGGGGCCTTGCCGGCCGGGGACAGGCTGCCATCGGCGGCCATGACCATCTCGACCAGATCGTCGCCGGCGCAAAGCACCACGGTGACGCCGCCACGGGCGTCCCGCTCCAGCATGGTGCCCGGCACGATCAGCGACAGCAGCAGGAACGGCAGCACGGCCAGCCAGCCGATCAGCCGGTGGCCCCTTCCCGTTCCCTGCTTTCGTCCGGCCAGCGCGCCCATGCCTTCATCCGCGAGATTTCGGCCGCAGGGGTGGCAGAAATCCGCGCGCAGGGAAAGGGACAATGTGCCGCAGCCCGGCTTTCGACCGCGCCGGCCCGGGCGTTCAGCGCAGCCCCTCGACCAGCGGCTGGCGATAGACCCGCCAGGCCGGCAGCAGCGCCAGCAGGAAGCCGGCCAGGATCAGCAGGCCCGCCATGGCCAGTTCGGACCCGCCGAGGGTGGCGGCGAAGGCCACCCCCGTCTCGCGCGAGATCAGCGCCGAGACCAGCTGCGACGCCGCCCAGCCCAGCGGCAGCCCGGCCAGCGCGCCCCCCAGCACCATGACCGCGACATAAAGCCAGACCGACAGGAAGACATAGCGCCGCGGCGCCCCCAACGCCCGCAGCACCGCAAAGCTGCGCCGCTGCAGGTCCAAGACCGCCAGGATGCCGGCCAGGATCGCGGCCACGATCAGCACCTGCGCCGCCAGGGTCAGGCCCAGCATGACCCGGGTCGCATCGCCCATCACCGCGTAAAGTTCGACCAGCGTCTCGGCCGGGAAGAAGGCGGTCGAGACCTCGCTCCGGTAGCGCGCCCGCAACCCGTAGGCATCGGCGACGCTGGCGGGCTTCATCACGATGGCCGGCAGGCCCGGCATCAGCTCGGCCTGCCAGGGCGGGCCGATGCGCTCGGTCCCCGGCGGATGGCCGGTGCCCATGACATGCGCCGACCAGATATATTCCACCGGCACCACCACGGCGCGATCCCAGGGCGTGCCGGTCGGGCGCATCCGGCCAGTGATCACCACCTCCTCGTGGTGATGGCCGTCCTGTCCGGCATGGCCGTGGTCGCGATCGTGGTCGGGCGTCTCGGCCGCGCGGTCGGCGTCAAGCCCGGCCGCCACCTCGTCGGCATGGCCGTGGCGGATCGCAAGGGCCGCGCCGATCTCGCCCTCGACCAGCGCGCCGATGACCGCCTCGTTCAGGCGCGTGAAGCCGCGGCCCTCGGCCAGGCCGCCGCTCAGATGGGCGACGAACGCCGCGGTGGTGCCGATCACCGGGCTGTCGCCATGGCTGTCGCCAAAGGCCAGCGGCGCGGCGAATTCCGCGTCCGCGTCGCTCAGCACCCGATGCGCCAGCGGACCGGGCAGCAGCTCGACCTGGGCCGGGCGCAGGAACACGGCCGACATCAGCAGGTCGGTCTGGCTGCCCGGCGCCGCCACGATCAGGTCGAAGCGATCGGCGGCGCGGGCCGAGCCCTGGCGCAGCGCCCGCTCCTGCGCGCTGATGGCGATGCCCAGGGCGGCGGCCAGCGCCACCAGCACTGCAAACAGCCAGACGGTGCGCGGGTTGCGGGCCAGCAGCGCCCGGACGAAGGGGACGGGGTTCATGCGAAAACCTCGATCCGGCCATGTTCCAGATGCAGGCGGCGCCCGGCCAGCGCGATCAGGTCGGGATCGTGGCTGGCGGCAATGACGCAGCGCCCCTCGGCCGCCAGCGCCTGCAGCGCCTCGGCCACCACCCGCCCGGCCGCGGCATCCAGGCTGGCCGTCGGCTCATCCGCGAACAGGGCGGCCGGATCCATCAGCAGGGCCCGGGCCAGCGCGGCGCGCTGCTGTTCGCCCCGCGACAGCAGGGCGGCGCACCGGCGGTCGGGCACGCCGAAGCGGCGCAGCAGTCCGGCCGCCCGCCCGGCATGGCGCCGTGCCGAGAAGGCGGCGAAGCGCGCCGGCATCAGCACGTTCTGCAGGGGCGAAAGCTCGGGCAGCAGGTGGAAATCCTGGAAGACGAAGCCGGCATGGGCGCGCCGCCAGCGGTCGCGGCCGCGCTCGGACAGCCGCGCCAGGTCCACGCCGTCCCAGATCACCGCCCCCGCCTGCGGCCGGATCAGCCCGGAAAGCAGGTAAAGCAGCGTGGTCTTGCCGGAACCGGAGGGACCGGTCAGCACCGTCAGGCCCGGCTCCAGCTCCAGCATCGGCAATGCCACCACCGGCTGGGCATGGAAGGCATGACGCAGGCCGCGCACCGAAAGCCGCGCCATCACAGCTTCTCGTAGCGGGTGCCGCGCAGGCGCACGAAGCTGATGAAGCCGGTTTCGGGATCGGTCTGGAAGCCGGTCTCGAAGATGCCCGTCGCCCGGATCAGATCGGTATAGCGCACCGGGCGCACCGGATGGTCGGTCAGCGCCAGCACGATGTCGTCGGGCCATTGCGCCTCGGTCTCGCAGAACGGGCAGGTGGACATGGGCAGCTTGGTCAGCACGAAGAAGGCGATCTCGGGCTTCAGCGGCGGCGCCATATAGCCGATCATGGTGACCTGCTGCCCGGCCAGCGCGGCGGCGCGCGGCGTCAGCTGGCGGCCGCGGACGTAAAGGTCGCGGAACTTCAGCGCCTCGGGCACGGCCAGCGCGCCGCGCGGCAGAAGCGGCAGCAGCAGCGGGGCGGTCAGCAGGGCGCGGCGGTTCATGGCATCATCCGGTCGAAGGGATGCGCCGCCGGCTGCCCGGCGGCGCATGTGTCGTGTCACTTCGCGGCCTGGCTGGTGGCCAGCGCCGCCCGGCTGGCCAGACCGGTCGCATGTTCCATGACGTGATAGATCAGGTTCTGCTCGACGACGCCGTGGAACAGATGCGCCCAGGGCCCCTGCGCGAAGATCGCCACGTCGTCGCCGGCATGGGTCTCGCTTTCGCCCAGCGGCACCAGCGCCTGTTGCAGGAAGTCGATATCGGTGGTGTCGATCCCGGTCAGGTCGGCGCGCGGCTCGTCCAGGCGGGCGCCGGGGCCGTTCAGATAGCCCAGCGTGGTATAGGGCTTGCCGTCGTCGCCCTGCCCCGCGATGCCCAGGATCGGGTTGTTGCGCGCCGGATAGCCGGCGATCGAGAAGACATGGCTGTGGTCGGCGGTCAGGATGATCAGCGTCTCGGCCGGATCGACCTTGTCATAGACCGCCTTCACCGCCTCGGCCACCGCCACCGTATCGGTCAGCGCCCGGGCGGCATTGCCGGCATGATGGGCGTGGTCGACGCGGCCGCCCTCGATCATCAGCACATAGCCGTTCTCGTTGCGGGACAGCATGTCGATGGCCTTGACCGACATCTCGGCCAGCGAGGGTTCGCCGGCGGCATCCTTCTCGCGATCCGCCTCGTATTGCATGTGGCTGGCGTTGAACAGACCCAGCAGCTTGCCGGTGCCGGCCGGATCGACCGCGTCGAATTCCTGCTTGTTCCAGACATAGGCGCCGTCATTGTGGCGCGCCTTCCACTCGGCGATCAGGTCGCGGTCCTTGCGCGCGCCGGTCTTGGTCTCGTCCTCGGGATCCTGCTGGCTGGCCAGCATGAAATTGCCGCGGCCGCCGCCCAGGACGACCTCGAACCCATCGCCCGCCGGCCAGTCGACCAGCTGCGCGGCGATGTCCTTGCAGCCGTTCTGCACCGCTTCCTCGGGCAGGTCCTTGTCGGCTTCCCAGTCGCGGCCGGTGACCTTGGCATAGGTGGCGGCAGGCGTCGCATGGGTGATGCGCGCGGTCGAGATGATGCCGGTCGAAAGGCCCGCGGTCTCGGCCAGCTCGAACAGCGTCGTGACCTCGGCGCCCTTCTGGCTGGCGCAATCCTCGACCTTGGCCTGCTGCGTCACGCCGACGGTGCCGTTCAAGGACTTCACCCCCGAGACGATGGCCGTCGCGGTCGGGGCCGAATCGGCCACCTGGCTGTCATGTGTATAGGTCTTGGACAGCGCCGTGTAGGGCAGCAGTTCCTCGAACGACAGCACGTTCGATTCCCCGTCCACGCCGCGGCTCTGGCCCTCGTGGATGCGCGCGGCGGTGATGGTCGGCACCGACAGCCCGTCCACGACGAACAGCACGACGTTCCTGGCCCGGCCGACATTCGGCTGGTCGGCGATCTTCCGGGCAAGCTCGGCCTTGGCCGCGGTGAAATAGGAATCCTCGGCCTGCAGCACATTGTCCTGCGCGACGGCGTTCGAGGCCAGCACCAGAAGCGACGCGCCTGCCATCAGCGAGCGGAGTTGGTATTTCATGGGTCCCCCGGGGGTTTTCGGTCCTTGCGCCGGTCGGCGCGAGGCCCCGCCTAAGCCGGCCGGGTAACGCTTTCGTGGCAGCCTCGTGGTATCTTCGTGACAGCGCCCCTACTCGGCCGCCGTCCGGCAGGCGGTGCCGGCATCCAGCAGCGCCCGGATCTCGGGGCGGCACGAGCCGCAATTGGTGCCGGCCCGCAGCGCCTGCCCCACCGCCTCGACCGAGGTCAGGCGCCGGCTGGCAATGGCCTGCACGATGCTGTTCACGCCGATGCCGAAACAGGCGCAGACCAGCGCCCCCTCGTCCGGGCGGTCGGCGCCGGGACGGCCGGCCAGCGCCTCGGCCCCGCTCAGGGTCGCGCCCTCGCCCAGCAGCGCCGCGACATGGCTGCGCGACAGGGCCACCGGCCCGGGCGCCACGAACAACGCCGCCTGCAGCCGACCCTCGTGCAGGAAGGCCAGCCGCACCTGCCCGCGGGCGCGGTCCTGCAGCACCAGCGGCTCGTCCGAAAGGCCGAACAGCGCGCGGGCATGCGCGGTCCAGTCCTGCGGCGGCGCAAGCCCGGCCAGTTCGGCCTGCTCGCCCCTTGGCAGCGTGGCCCGCGCCCAATAGTCGCAATCCGGCCGGATCCGGCCGGCCGAGACGGCGAAGCCGAACCAACGCGCGGCAAAGGGCCGGATCGCCACCGCCGCCGATTTCAGCGCCGGCTGGCCCGAGACCGGATCGACAGCACCCGGCACCAGCGCATCGACCCGGCCCGAGGCCGCGGTCTCGCCCGTCCAGTGCATCGGCGCGAAGGGATGGCCCGGCGCCACCCGGCCGCTCACCAGCACCCGCAGCACCGCGCGGCCATGCGGGCTGACGATCTCGGCCAGGCTGGCGGGCTGCAGGCCCAGCCGGGCGGCGTCGTCGGGGTGCAGTTCCAGAAAGGGCTCGGCCAGATGCCGGGACAGCCGCGGCGACAGGCCGGTGCGGGTCATGGTGTGCCAATGGTCGCGCACCCGGCCGGTGTTCAGCCGGAAGGGATGGTCCGCATCCACCGGCCGCGGCGGGCGCGGCGTGACCGCCACCATGCGGCCCCGCCCCGAAGGCGTATGGAACCGCCCGTCGCCGAAGAACCGTCCGCCCTGCCGGCCCGCCGAATGCGGCCACAGGAACGGCGCCAGCGCGTCATATTCCGCCGGGGTGATGCCGGCATGGGCCGAGATGTCGAAATCGCTGCCCAGACCGCCCGCGATGCCCGAAAGCGCCGCGTGTTCGGCAAAGACCTGCGCCGGGTGCCGCCAGGCGAAGGCCTCGGCCCAGCCCATGCGGCGCCCGACCTCGGCCAGGATGCGCCAGTCGTCGCGCGCCTGCCCGACCGGGGAAAGACTACGGCGCTGGCGGCTGATGCGGCGTTCGGAATTCGTCACCGTGCCGTCCTTTTCGCCCCAGCCGGTCGCCGGCAGCGCCACATGCGCCAGCCGCAGGGTGTCGGTCCGCGCCATGATGTCCGAGACCACGGTGAAATCGCAGCCGGCAATGGCGCGGGCGACGCGGTCGGCCTCGGGCATGGTCGCGGCGGGGTTGGTGCAGATGATCCACAGCGCCTTGATCCGGCCGTCCTCGACGGCGCGGAACATGTCCACGGCCTTCAGCCCCGGCCGCTCGGCCATGCGCGGCGCGTTCCAGAATGCGCGCACCGCCGCGCGATGCGCGGGATTCTCGATCTCCAGATGGCAGGCCAGCATGTTGGCCAGCCCGCCGACCTCGCGCCCGCCCATGGCATTGGGCTGGCCGGTGACGCTGAACGGGCCCATGCCGGGCCGGCCGATGCGGCCGCTGGCAAGGTGGCAGTTCAGGATCGCGTTCACCTTGTCTGTGCCGCTGTCGGACTGGTTCACGCCCTGCGACCAGACCGTCACCACCTTGTCACTGTGCAGCCAGAGGTCGAAGAACTGCCGCAACTGGCTGTGCGCCAGCCCGGTGGCCGAGGGGGACGTGGCGCGCGCCGCGGCCATCGCATCCTCGATTCCTTCCAGATTATCAACGCATAACTCTGATATTCTGCCGATTTCTGCCAGAAGCAGGTTGAACAGCGCCGCATCCGAACCCGGCGCCAGCGGCAGATGCAGGTCGGCGATGTCGCAGCTTGCGGTGCGGCGCGGATCGACCACCACGACCCGCGTGCCCCGCACCGCGCGCGCCGCCGCCAGCCGCTGGTAAAGCACCGGATGGCACCAGGCGAGGTTCGAGCCGACCAGCACCACCGTATCGGCCAGTTCCAGATCCTCGTAGAGCCCCGGCACCGTGTCCGAGCCGAAGGCCCGCCGCTGCCCCGCCACCGCCGAGGCCATGCAGAGCCGCGAATTGGTGTCGATATTGCCCGAGCCGATGAAGCCCTTCATCAGCTTGTTGGCGACATAGTAATCCTCGGTCAAGAGCTGCCCCGAGACGTAGAAGCCGACCGAATCCGGCCCGTGTTCGGCGATGGTTTCGGAAAACCGGCGCGCGACCAGGCCCAGCGCCTCGTCCCAGCCCGCCTCGCGGTCATGGATGCGCGGGGCGAGCAGCCGGCCGGCATGGCCGACGGTCTCGCCCAGCGCCGCGCCCTTGACGCAGAGCCGGCCCCGGTTCGCCGGATGCCCGGGATCGCCGGCGACGCCCAGCCCGCCCCGGCCGTCGGGCGTCGCCAGCACGCCGCAGCCGACGCCGCAATAGGGACAGGTGGTGCGGATGGTCTGCATGATGGCCCCTCCTCAGGCGGCGTGCGAGCGGGTGACGAGTTCGGCGCTGATCAGGACGCGGCCCTGCTCGACGCGGACCGGCCAGGTGCGGACCGCGCCCTCGTCGGCGCCCTGCGCGGCGCCCGAGTTCATGTCGAACACCCAGTTGTGCAGCGGGCAGGTCACCCGGTCGCCATGCACCATGCCCTCGGACAGCGGGCCGCCCTTGTGCGGGCAACGGTCGTCCAGCGCAAAGACCCGGTCGTCCAGGGTGCGGAACACCGCGACGCAGCCCTGCGCGGTGCGGATCACCCGCGCGCCCTGGCGGGGAATGTCGTCCAAGGCTCCGATATCGACAAAGACGGTCATTCCGCGGCCTCCAGGGTCAGATCGGCAAGGGGCGCCCAGCGGGGCGTCTCGGCGGTGGTGGAATGTTCGGCCCAGGGGTCGCGGCGATAGACCGACTGGCTGATCTCGAAGCGCTCGACCAGCGCGCGGCGGGTCGGCAGGTCGGCGACCTGCGCCTTGACCCAGTTGAGCCCGACCTTGGCCACCCATTTATAGGGCCGGTCCAGATAGCGGGCGTTTTCGCGGTAAAGCTGGACGAAGGCGGTGACGATCTCGACCGCCTCGTCCTCGGACGGGGTCGCGGCCAGGGGCTCGGTCTCCTTCACCTCCATCCCGGCGGCGCCGGCGACGCTGATCTGGTAGCCGCTGTCGACGCAGATCACGCCCACGTCCTTGCAGGTCGCCTCGGCGCAGTTCCTGGGGCAGCCCGAGACGCCCAGCTTGACCTTGTGCGGCGTCCACGAACCCCAAAGCAGCTTTTCCAGCCGGATGCCGAGGCCCGTGGAATCCTGGGTGCCGAAGCGGCAGAACTCGCTGCCGACGCAGGTCTTCACCGTGCGCAGCCCCTTGGAATAGGCATGGCCGGAAACCAGCCCGGCGGCGTTCAGGTCGGCCCAGATCTGCGGCAGATCCTGCTTGCGGACGCCCAGCAGGTCGATGCGCTGGCCGCCGGTGACCTTGACCATCGGCACGGCATATTTCTCGGCCGCGTCGGCGATGGCGCGCAGCTCGGCCGGCGTGGTGACGCCGCCCCACATGCGCGGCACCACCGAATAGGTGCCGTCCTTCTGGATGTTGGCGTGGTTCCTTTCGTTCACGAAACGGCTCTGCCGGTCGTCCTGGTATTCCAGCGGCCATTCCGCCAGCAGGTAATAGTTCAGCGCCGGGCGGCAGGAATGGCAGCCGCCGACGCTCTTCCAGCCCAGCTCCTGCATGACCGCCGGGATCGACTTCAGCCCCATGGAGCGGATCAGCCGCCGCACGTCCTCGTGGCTGTGGTCGGTGCATTTGCACATGCCGCCAGAGGCGGGCGCGACGAAGCCGTCGCCCAGGGTCAGCTTCATCACCTGTTCGACCAGCCCGGTGCAGGTGCCGCAGGATCCCGAGGCCTTGGTGCAGGCGCGCACCGCATCAAGCGTGGTCGCGCCGTCCTGCACCGCGGCGACGATGGTTCCCTTGCAGACGCCGTTGCAGCCGCAGATCTCCGCCTCAGGCGGCAAGGCTGCAACGGCCGCCATAGGGTCCAGCTTGGTCCCCCCCTGGAAGGCCGGGCCGAAGATCAGCGTGTCGCGCATCCCCGACACGTCGGTTTCGTCCTTCATCAGCCCGTAGAACCAGTTGCCGTCGGCGGTGTCGCCATACATGACCACGCCGATGATGCGGTCGTTCTCCAGCACCAGCCGCTTGTAGATGCCGCGGCCGGGGTCGCGGAACACGATGTCCTCGCGCCCCTCGGCTTCGGCGAAATCGCCGGCGCTGAACAGGTCGCAGCCGGTCACCTTCAGCTTGGTCGCGGTCTGCACCGGGCGGAACCCGGCCGCCTCGCCCAGCAGGGTCCGGGCCAGCACCTTGGCCTGATCGTAAAGCGGCGCCACAAGGCCGAAGACCTGATCCCGATGCTCGACGCATTCGCCAAGCGCGAAGATCTGCGGGTCCGAGGTGCGCAGGGCGTCGTCGACGACGATGCCGCGCTCGACCTCCAGATGCGCGTCATTGGCCAGCCGCACCTCGGGGCGGATGCCGACGGCCATGCAGACCAGATCGGCGGGATGGACGGTGCCGTCCTCCAGCAGCACCGCCTCGGCCCGGCCATGGCCCAGGATCGCCTTGGTCGCGCCCTTGCAATGCACCTTGATGCCGCGCCGCTCCAGGTCGCGCTGCAGCAGATAGCCGGCGGCGGGGTCGAGCTGCCGCTCCATCAGATGGCCCATCAGATGGACGACGGTGACGCGGGCGCCGCGCGCGGCCATGCCGGCCGCCGCCTCGAGACCCAGAAGCCCGCCGCCGATCACCACCGCGTCCTTGCCGGCGATCCCGGCCTCGATCATGGCGTTGGTGTCCTCGAGGTCGCGATAGGTCACCACGCCCGGCAGATCGCTGCCGGGCACCGGGATGATGAAGGGCGCCGAGCCGGTGGCGATGACCAGGGCGTCATAAGGCGCGCCGCCCGCGCTGGAATAGACAGTGCGATTGGCGCGGTCGATCCGCACCACCGGCTCGCCGAAGCGGCAATCGACGCCATGCGCGGCATACCAATCCGCGTCATGGGTGACGATCTGCTCATAGGTCTTTTCGCCCGACAGGACCGGCGACAGCATCAGCCGGTTGTAATTGCCGCGCGGCTCGGCGTTGAACAGGGTGACCTGCCATGCGCCGGGCGCGGCCTCGAACAGATGCTCCAGCAGGCGGCCCGAGGCCATGCCGGCGCCGATGACGACAAGGTTCTTCATTGCGGGACTCCTTTCTCAGGCGGCTTGCAGGGCGGCGCGGCCCATCTGGCGGATCGAGGCGTGCATCCACAGCGCGCAGAACCCGACCAGCAGGAAGAGCGCCATGAAGCAACTGGACCACAGCCCGGTCTGGTCGCGCAGCCAGCCGAACAGCAGCGGCAGCACGAAGCCGCCCAGGCCGCCGATCATGCCCACCAGCCCGCCGACCGCGCCGATATGGCCGGGGTAATAGCTGGGGATGTGCTTGTAGACGGCAGCCTTGCCCAGGCTCATGAAGAAGCCCAGCACGAAGATCACCGCCAAAAAGACCGGCACCGGCACGCCCGAGGGGATCGACAGGATCGCGGTCGCGACCAGCGAGACGGCAAAGGTCGCATACATCACCACCCGCGCGCCGATGCGGTCCGACAGCACCCCGCCCCAGGCGCGGAAGATCGAGCCGGGGATGGAATAGGCGGCGCCGATCATGCCGGCGGTGGCGATGTCGAAGTCGTAGACCTCGGTCAGGTAATGCGGCAGCCACAGGGCCAGGGCGACGAAGCCGCCGAAGCTGAAGAAATAATAGGCCGAGAAGCGCCAGACCCGGATCTGGCCCAGCGGCGCGAATTCGGCGCGCAAGGGCGCCTTGCGGCCGATCCCGGCGGCGGTGACGGGGTCGTCCTTGCTCAGCAGCCAGAACAGCACGGCGGTCAGCGCCAGCACGGCGGCCCAGATCTGCGCGGTCGCCTGCCAGCCCAGCGCCAGCATGACGAAGGGCGCGGCGAATTTGGTCAGGGCGGCGCCGACATTGCCGGTGCCGAAGATGCCCAGCGCCGTGCCCTGCCGCCCCGCGGCATAGAAGCGCGAGACATAGGCGACGCCCACCGCGAAAGAGCCGCCGGCCAGCCCGACGCCCAGCGCCGCCAGCAGCATCTGCGGATAGGTGCTGGCCCAGGACAACAGGAAGGTGGCGCCGGCGGCGGCCAGCATGGTCAGGGTATAGACCCGTCGCCCGCCCAGCCGGTCGGTCAGCACGCCCAAGGCGATGCGCACCAGCGAGCCGGTCAGGATCGGCAGGCCGATCAGCAGGCCGAACTGGGTTTCGGTCAGGGAAAGCTGCGCGCGGATCTGCAGGCCGATGATCGAGAAAATCGTCCAGACCGCGAAGCAGATGGTGAAGGCGAAGGTCGAAAGGCCCAGCGCGCGGCTGGCCTCGGAGGGGGGAACGGGGGGAACGGCGGGCATGGTGGCTCCGATGCGTTGCTGATGGCGAAGGCGGTCGGAAAGCACGCGGCCGGGCGGCGGGACGCCGCAGCGGATTTGCGCTTTCGGGGGAGGATCGCCGCATCGTCGCGGGAATCCGTGCCGCATCATTGCGAGCGGGCCGGTGGCGCGCCGTTGCGCCGGGCCATGGGATCAGACTGGATCAGCGAACCGGGCGGATCAAGCGTCGATGCGGCATCGCAGCATCCGCCGCCGGTTCCGCCCGAAACCCGGGCAGCACCGCGCCCGGCCTGCCCGCGAAACGCTCAGCTTGCGAAGGGCGGCTCGAAGACAATGCCGTCGAAGAAGGCATCGGCGCGCAGAATCATCTGGCCCTTTTCGGCCGCGACCTCGCGGTCCTCGGCCAGCGCGCCCTCCAGCCGGGCCGAGGCGCCCGGAAGCGCCGCCCCGGCTTCGCGCAGATGCGCGCGGTAAAGGTCGGTGCGGAAATGCGTCATCGCCTTTTGCATCGCCGGCCCGGGCTCCAGCCCATGACGCCGGGCGATGCGCTGCGCGAACAGGGCGGCCAGGCTTTTCCAGGGGAAGTTCGCCGCCCCGGCATGGAAGGCGACAAAGCCCGGCACATGGCGGAACTCGCCCGCAGGGGTGACCTGCAGCCGTCCGGTCAGTCCGCGCTCGGCCAGTTCGGCCGGCAGGTCCAGATATTCGCGCCGCGACAGGATCTCGGCGGCGGTGTCGCGGTTCTCGGGCTCGTCGAGCCAGCGCCCGGCCCGCCAGACCGCCCGCATCAGCGCCCCGGTAAGCTGCGGATCGGAGACGGTGAAATCGCGGCGCAGCACCAGGCCCTTTTCCGGTGGTGCGGCCCAGATCGCCGTGCCGGGCAACAGCAGCGCGGCAAGGCCCCGGTCCACGGCGCTGGACGCCCAGGGCTCGCCGACGCAAAAGGCGTCGAGCTCGCCCGCGGCCATGGATTCGGCCATCAGCGGCGGCGGCACGGTGACGACCTCCAGCGCCGGGCTGAAGCCGCAGGCGCCAAGCCAGTGCCGGATCAGCTCCAACTGCGTCGAGAAATGGAACGGCACGCCCACCCGCAGCCGGGCGGACGCGGCGCGTTGCAGCGCAAGCCCCGCCTTGCGGGCATCGCGAAAGTCGAAATCATGGCCCTGGTCGCGCATCCTGGCGGCCAAGGCGGCGCCGACCGCGACCGCCTGCCCGCCTTGCGACAGGAACATCGCAAGGTCCAGATCCGGCAGCGCCGGACCCAGCCCCAGCGCCTGCGCCACCGGCATCGGCGCCAGCATATGCGCCGCCTCGATCAGCCCGGCGCCCAGCATGTCGCGGGCCTGCGCCCAGGCGCCCAGGCGCAGCAGCCGGAACGCCAGCCCTTCCTCGGCGGCGAAGCCCAGCTCGCGCGCCACGATCAGGGGCGCCGCGTCGATCAGCGGCACATAGCCCAGGCGCAGGGGCGTCAGCGGCATGACAGCAACCCCGCGGCCAGGACCAGCTGCTGGGCGATCTCGGCCACGCGCTTGCCCTGGTCCATCGCCGTCTTGCGCAACAGCGCATAGGCGGCCTCCTCGTCGATGCCGCGCGCCTTCATCAGCACCGCCTTGGCGCGGTCGATCACCTTGCGCTCCTCCAGCGCGGCGCGGGTCGCGGCCAGTTCGGCGCGCATGCGCTGGAACATGTGAAAGCGCGCGATGGCCGCGTCCAGCACCGGCTTGATGCGCTCGGGCCGCAGCCCGTCCACGACATAGGCCGAAATGCCGGCCTCGACCGCCGCCCGCGTCAGGTGCTCGTCCGAGCGGTCCACGAACATCGCCACCGGCCGCTCGGTCGGGCCCGAGGCCAGCGCCAGCTCCTCGAGCACGTCGCGCGAGGGGTTGGCCAGGTCGATCAGCACCATATCGGGCCGGCATTCGGCGATGTGGCGCGCGAGACCGGTTTCCTCCGAGATGATGCGGATGTCGTGGTCGCCGACCTCGCGCAGCCCGTCCACGATCGGGGCGGCGCGTTCCGGGTCGGGCTCGATGACGACGATCGAAAGGCGCTTGTCCATCTGCTTCCTGCTCTCTCCCGTCCCAGCAGGTGCCAGCGGAACCGGGCGCCGGCAATGCCTGCCGCGCGCGTCGCCCGGCCCATCCGCGCCCTGCGCAAGGACCGGGCAGATATGCGCCGCCGCGCGCGGGGAACGGGCAGCGCGGCGATGCGGGCGGGGCGGGACCGGCCGGGTCTTGGCCCCTTGAGCTTGCCGGTTCCTTGGCTAATCTGCCCGCATCCAGGCAAGCCGGGGGAACCATGGCCCAGATCATCCTGCTGACGGGCAAGGCGGCGCCGCTGCCGGGCAGCGACCAGCTCAGCGGCATCGACAAGCGCCCGGCGGACCGGCCGCTGACGCTTGGCCCCGAGGGGTTCGAGGGCGACGAGCAGGCCGACCGCCGTGTGCATGGCGGGCCGGAAAAGGCCGTGCACCATTATGCTTTCGACCATTACCCGGCCTGGCGCGAGGAACTTGGACCACTGCGTCCGGCCGAACCGCCGGGCGGGCCGCACCCGCCGGCCGCCGATTCTCGGACCGGTGGCGGATTCGGCGGCCAGCCCCCGGTGGGTCATCCGGAAAACCGGGAAACCGGCGCCCCGCTGGATGCACCCGGCGCCTTCGGCGAGAACATCTCGACCCGGGGCCTGACCGAGACGGATGTCGCGGTGGGCGACATCTTCCGGCTCGGCTCGGCGCTGGTGCAGGTGTCGCAGGGCCGGCAGCCCTGCTGGAAGCTGAACCGGCGCTTCGGCGTCGCGGACATGGCGCGGCGCGTGCAGCAAAGCGGCCGCACCGGCTGGTATTACCGCGTCCTGCAGCCCGGCATCGTCGCCCCCGGCGACCGGCTGGAGCGGATCGACCGCGTGGCGCCCGACTGGACGCTGCGCCGGCTCTGGCATGCGCTCTACGTGGACCGGCTGAACTTGGGCGAATTGCAGGGCATCGCCGCGCTGGACGTGCTGGCCGAGGGCTGGCGGCGCTACGCGGTGCGCCGGCTGGAAAGCGGCCGGGTCGAGGATTGGTCGAAGCGGCTGGAGGGCGGCGCATGAGCCGCCCGCTGGTGATCTCGATCCAGAGCCAGGTGGTCATGGGTCATGTCGGCAATTCGGCGGCGGTGTTTCCGATGCTGGCGGCGGGGCTGGAGGTGGCGCCGGTCCCGACGGTGATCTTTTCCAACACCCCGGACTATCCCAGCCTGCGCGGCCGGCCGCTGCCCGGCGATTTTTTCGCCGACCTCCTGCAGGGCCTCTGGGATCGCGGCCTGCCGGAACGCGCGGATGTCCTGCTGACCGGCTATATCGGCTCGGTCGAGGTGGCGCGGCTGACCGCCGATTTCGTCGCCCGCGCCAAGGCAGCGAACCCGGGCCTGCGCTATTACTGCGACCCGGTGCTGGGCGACGAGCAACCGGGCCTCTATGTGCCGCAGGAGATCGCCGACACCTTCCGCGACCGGCTGCTGCCCATGGCCGACATCGCCTCGCCCAACCCGTTCGAGGTCGCCTGGCTGACCGGGCAGCCCATCACGGAACTGGCCGACATCCACCGCGCCGCGCAAGGGCTGCGCATGGCGCCCGCGGCGCAGCTGATCGTCACCGGCTGCCGGCTGCGCGAGACCGCGCCCGGCATGCTGGAAAGCGTGATCCTGGGACCGCAGGGGCTGACGCGCCATCCGACGCCGCATCTGCCGGTGGCGCTGGCCGGGACCGGCGACCTGTTCGCCGGGCTGATCACCGCCGCGCTGGGGCAAGGCCGCAGCCTCTCCCAGGCGGTGGAGTTTGCGCAGCTCCAGACCGCGCGCGCGCTGACGCGCGCGGCGGAACTGGGAACGAAAGAGGTGGTGCTGTCGGATCCCAAGTTCCGGGCGGCCCTGCTGGGCTGCTGATCCCGGGCTTCTTCGTTGCCCAAATACCCCCTTAGCCGTGCCGCAGGCGCGGCGGGGGCAGCGCCCCCCTCAGGTCTTGCGCAATGCGTTCAGCAGCGCCGCGCCCAGGGCGCCGGGCTGCTCCTTGCCGGCAGGGGCGGCGGATTTCGGGCCGCGCGCCGGCTGGACCTTGGGCCCGCGCTCCTTCTGCGCCTCGCGGGCGGCGGCGCCGCCGTCCTTGCGCATGGTCAAGCCGATGCGCTTTCTGGCCACATCCACCTCGGTCACCCGGACCTTGACCACATCGCCGACCTTCACCACCTCGTTCGGATCCTTGACGAAACGGTCGGCCAGCTGGCTGATATGCACCAGCCCATCCTGATGCACGCCGATATCGACGAAGGCGCCGAAGGCGGCGACATTGGTCACCGTGCCCTCCAGCGCCATGCCCGGCCGCAGATCCCTGATATCCTCGACCCCCTCGGCAAAGCTTGCGGTGACGAAGCTCGGCCGCGGGTCGCGGCCGGGCTTTTCCAGCTCGGCCAGGATGTCGCGAATGGTGGGCAGGCCGAAATGCTCGTCGACGAAGGCTTCCGCCCGGACGCCCTTCAGCGCCGCGCCATCGCCCATGATCTGGCGGATGTCGCGGCCGCAGGCGGCGACGATGCGGCGGGCGACGCCGTATGCCTCGGGGTGGACCGAGGAAGCGTCCAGCGGCTCCTTGCCGTCGCGGATGCGCAGGAAGCCCGCGCATTGCTCGAAGGCGCGCGGGCCAAGCCCGCCGACCTTCTTCAGCGCCGCGCGCGACGGGAAGGCGCCATTCTCGTCGCGCCAGGCCACGATGTTCTGCGCCAGCGACGGACCCAACCCGGCCACATGCGCCAGCAGCGGGGCCGAGGCGGTGTTCAGGTCCACCCCCACCGCGTTCACCGCATCCTCGACCACCGCCTCCAGGGTCTTGGCCAGCCGACGCTGGTCCACGTCATGCTGATACTGCCCGACGCCGATCGCTTCGGGCGGCACCTTCACCAGCTCGGCCAGCGGGTCTTGCAGCCGCCGGCCAATGGAGACCGCGCCGCGCAGCGAGACGTCGAGCTCCGGGAATTCCCGCGCCGCCAGCTCCGAGGCGGAATAGACCGAGGCGCCGGCCTCGCTGACGATCACCTTGACCGGCTGTTTCACCCCGTCGGGCAGGCGCTTCAGCACCTCGGCCACGAAACGCTCGGTCTCGCGGCTGGCGGTGCCGTTGCCGATGGCGATCAGCTCGATCCTGTGCTTGACGATGGCGGCGGCCAGCGCCGCTTCCGCGCCGCGCAGGTCGGATTTCGGCGGGAAGGGATACAGCGTCGCCGTCTCGACCAGCTTGCCGGTGCCGTCGACGGCGGCCAGCTTGACCCCGGTGCGGATGCCGGGGTCCAGCCCGATGGTCGGGCGCGGTCCGGCGGGCGAGGCCAGCAGCAGATCCTTGAGATTGCGGGCGAAGACCCGGATCGCCTCGGCATGGGCGCGGGTGCGCAGCTCGGTTATCAGGTCGATATACATGGTGTTCGACAGCCGCACCCGCCAGCACCAGCCCGCCACCTTGCGCAGCCAGCGGTCGCCCGGCTGGTCCCCCAGCCGCCCCAGGGCCGAGGCGACGATGCCCTCGGCCCGCGCCGCGCCGGTTTCCGGCTCGGGGGCGATCTCGATGGTCAGCACCTCCTCCTTGGCGCCGCGCAGGATGGCCAGCGCCCGATGCGCGGGGATGCTGGCCCATTTCTCGGACTGGTCGAAATAATCGCTGAACTTGGCGCCGACCTGCTCCTTGCCCGGCACCACCTTGGCGCGGATGATCGCCTCGGCCTGCATGAATTCGCGCAGCCGGCCCAGCAGCGCCGCATTCTCGGACAGTTCCTCGACCAAGATGTCGCGCGCCCCGTCCAGCGCCGCTTTCACATCCGGCACCGCTTCCGAGACATGGCCCGCCGCCAGCGCCTCGGGTTCGGCGGCGCGGTCGTCCTGGATGGCGCGCAGCAGCGGCTCCAGCCCGTTTTCGCGCGCGATCATCGCCTTGGTGCGCCGCTTGGGCTTGAAGGGCAGGTAGATGTCTTCAAGCGTGGCCTTGGTCTCGGCCCCGGCGATGGCGCGGGCCAGATCCTCGGTCAGCTTGCCCTGCCCCCTGATCGATTCGAGGATCGCGCTCCGCCGCGCCTCGAGCTCGCGCAGATAGGCCAGCCGCTCGGACAGCGTGCGCAGCTGGGTGTCGTCCAGCCCGCCCGTCACTTCCTTGCGGTAACGCGCGACGAAGGGCACCGTGGCGCCCCCGTCCAGCAGGCTGGTCGCCGCCGCCACCTGGTCGGGGCGGGCAGCGATCTCGGCGGCGATGGTGCGGGCGATGCGGTCGGTTGCGTCCACGGGCGGCATCCTTTCAGGTCTGGACCGCCGTCATAGCCAAAACCGGCCCGCGATCCAAGCATCGCGAGAACCGGGCCGCGGCTCAGCTCAGCCGCATCGCGGCGCGCAACTGCTTCTCGAAGCCGGCATCCAGACGCGGCATGCGCATGTCGCCCTGCGTCGTCTCCATGGCACGCCACAGGCTGGCGACCGTCTGCCAGTCCAGATCCGCCTGGCCCTCGACCGTCTCGACCACCTGCAGTTCGCCGGCGAGCCGGCGGAAGGCGACGCCGCGAAGCAGCGTATTGGCATGGGCCAGCACCTCGTCGGACAGGTCGGCGTCGAACTGCGCCTCGGCCATCGAGAGGAAGCCGCCCAGATCGTTTTCAATGTAGATGTTCTGCGCCTCGATCAGATAGCTTTCGCAGATCGAGAAGCCGAGTTCGCACCAATCCGCGACCGAACCCGAAAAGCTCACGCCCAGCGTCTCGATGCCCGAGACCTGCAGATGCGCAAAGCCGAACTCGCCCGACTCGCGGGCAGCGTTCATCGCGGAAAAATTCAGGACCTTACCGTTTACCAGCATCACTCACCAACTCGAAATTGAGAACATTTAATAAAATGCAATTAACGCGTTTCGCACGCGGATTGCCAGTTGCCCTTTGGGACAGGTCGGGAAATGGCCGGATTACTGCAATCAATTTATTGATATTTCTGTATTTCCTTATGAACTTCCAGAGTGGTTCCGCTAACAGCCTCAGGTTGCGGATGGCCGTCGTTAACCGGCTCTGTTGCACAAATCGGCTTAAGGCCGAGGTTCCCCTTTCCCCGGACGGACTTATCCCACAGCTTCCG
>NZ_JBHRXE010000032.1:0-5414 GCF_042648325.1 Paracoccus simplex
CGGAAGCTGTGGGATAAGTCCGTCCGGGGAAAGGGGAACCTCGGCCTTAAGCCGATTTGTGCAACAGAGCCGTCAAAGCGTAAGCCGTTGATTCACGGCCGTGAACAAAGCAGATACGTTTACAGAGATTGCCTTTGCTTTCAGCAACCGGGGCAGGATTGCAAATCCGTGAAGACCGGTTCGATTCCGGTACCCGCCTCCAGATCCTTCAATGGCAGATCGTCGGACGGGCAAGCCGCGCGCCCCGCGCTGACCGCCTGTCCGAAGCGTGCCCCGGCCGCGATGCGCCCCGGCCCGGAGCCGCGATCAGTCCTCCGCCGCGACCTGCAGCAGGATCTTGCCGATATGCGCGCCGGCCTCCATGCGGCGATGCGCATCGGCGGCCTGACGCAGCGGGAAGCTGCTGTCGATCACCGGCCGGACCGCGCCGGCCTCGACCAGCGGCCACAGCGTATCGCAAAGCTGCCGGGCAATGCCGGCCTTGGCGCGGTCCGATTGCGGCCGCAAGGTCGAGCCGGTCACCGTCAGCCGCCGGGTCATGATCTGGGCGAAGTTGATCTCGGCCTTGGGACCGGCAAGGAAGGCGATCATCACCAGCCGCCCCTCCTCTGCCAGGCACTTGATGTTGCGGGCGATGTAATCGCCGCCCACCATGTCGAGGATCAGGTTCGCGCCGCCCGCCTTGCGCAGCAGCCCGACGAAATCCTCCTCGCGGTAGTTCACCGCGGTGGCGCCCAGCCCGGCGCAGGCGGCGCATTTCTCCTCCGAACCGGCTGTCGCCCAGACCCTGGCGCCCAGCGCCTTCGCCACCTGGATCGCCATGGTGCCGATCCCGGACGAGCCGCCATGCACCAGGAACCGCTCGCCCGCCTGCAGCCCGCCGCGCATCACCACGTTGGACCAGACGGTGTAGGCGGTCTCGGGCAGCGCCGCGGCGTCGCGCAGGGTCAGGCCGGCGGGGACCGGCAGCGCATGCTCGGCCGGGCAGGTGGCATATTCGGCATAGCCGCCGCCCGGCAGCAGCGCGCAGACCCGGTCGCCCGGCTTCCAGCGCGTCACCCCCCGCCCCAC
This sequence comes from Paracoccus simplex, assembly GCF_042648325.1. Taxonomy (NCBI): domain Bacteria; kingdom Pseudomonadati; phylum Pseudomonadota; class Alphaproteobacteria; order Rhodobacterales; family Paracoccaceae; genus Paracoccus; species Paracoccus simplex. The sequence goes on from NZ_JBHRXE010000032.1 coordinate 1,072, forward strand.
CGCCGCCACGGTGCCGGCGCATTCCAGCCCCGGCAGGTCCGATGCCCCCGGCGGCGGCGCATAGGAACCGGCGCGCTGCAGCGCATCCGGCCGGTTCACCCCCGCCCAGGCGATTCGGATCAGGATCTGGCCATGCCCGGCCGCCGGCACCGGCCGGGTGACGGGCGCCAATACTTCGGGACCGCCGGGAGAGGAGATCTCGACCGCCTGCATTACATCCGGAATCACCCATCGCCTCCTTTGCTGCCGTGGCGCGCATCGGGGCGCAACCTTCCGGGCAGCTTGCGATTTTCCGGCCGCCTGATCCAGCCCGTTGCAAGGCCGGCCAGCATGGAAACGCCGGGCAGCGCCCCGACCCGGCCCTTGAAGGTCTCGAAGCGCATCACCCCGTCGATGCGGCGGTCCAGGAAGTCGCGCGTCGCCTCGTGTTCGGGCGAATCGTCGCCCAGCCAGTAAAGCACCGTCGCGCCATAGACCGCCGACAGCGTGGCGCGCTTGGAATACCAGTTCACGTCCTCGGACCGGTCGCCAAGCGCGTCCCAGATGGCATCGGCGGTTTCCCAGACCAGCCGGGCGCCCAGGGTGGCGTTCTGCGGCAGGGCCAGAATCGCGGCCCCGGCCCGCGCCAGCTCCCGGTCGCTCAGCGCCAGGCGCTGCATCACCGCCGCCGCGACGCGGTCGCGAAAGCGGCCCTGCGGCGGGTGGGCGGCAAGCCGGGCGCCAAGCGCCGCATCGCCCCGGCGGTGATAGGCCGCGGCCAGATCGGCGCCGCCGCGCGGCAGCCAGACCCGGGCCAGGGCCGGGTCCATGCCGATGTCGCGGGCGCCGGCGGCGATGGCATTGTCGCCCATGCCCTCGAAGACGACATGCGACAGGGCGGCCTCGACCAGCCGCTCGCGCTCGTCCTTCATGGCATCCGTCATGGCTCATTCCTCCTTGCTGCATGCACGGGCCCGGAAAATCTGGACAAAGCCGATTCGCCCTGCTAGAAGGCCGCGTCCTGCAAATCTGCTCAACTCTAACCTAGGAAGGTGGTGACAACCACATGCAGGTAAGTGTTCGCGACAACAACGTCGAACAGGCGCTTCGTGCTCTGAAGAAGAAACTTCAGCGCGAAGGGGTGTTTCGGGAAATGAAGCTCAAGCAGCATTTCGAGAAGCCCTCGGTCAAGAAGGCCCGTGAAAAGGCCGAGGCCGTCCGCCGCGCCCGCAAGCTGGCGCGCAAGAAAGCGCAACGCGAAGGCGCGCTGTAAGACGAGCGACACGTTCGTTTCAGGAAAACCCCCGCTTTCGCGGGGGTTTTTCATTCAGACCGGCAGCGCCGTGGTCTGCGCCACCGTGCGCAGCGAGAACGAGGAATGCATCTGCTGCACCCCCGGCAGCTTGGCCAGCGACTGGCGGTGGATGCGGGCGAAATCGTCGGTATCCTGCGCCACCACCTTCAGCAGGTAATCGGCCGAGCCGGCCATCAGATGGCATTCCAGCACGTCGGGGATCTTGCGCACCGCGCGCTCGAAGGCTTCCAGCAGCTCGTCGGCCTGGCCCGACAGCGTGATCTCGACGAAAACCGTGGTCGGCCGCTCCAGCTTGCGGGCATCCAGAAGCGCCACATAGCCGCGGATCACCCCCGCCTCCTCCAGCCGCTGCACCCGGCGGTGGCAGGCGCTGGGCGACAGGCCGACCTCGGCCGCCAGATCGGCATTGGTCCGGCGGCCGTCGCGCTGCAGCACGGTCAAAATGCGGCGGTCCGTTGCGTCAAGCTCGATCATTGCTGAATATCCCCGCGCATCAGGCGCCAAGACGGGCGAATTCTTCGAAACTAGCCGGTTTTCCGGCGCAGTTTAAGCAGGAATTCTGATCCCGCCCATGCCACCATGCCGCCACAGGAGAGGAGGACCCCCATGAAGATCGGATGCCCGACCGAAATCAAGCCACAGGAATACCGCGTCGGCCTGACCCCCGAGGCGGTGCGCGAGGCCACGGCCCGCGGCCACGAGGTGCTGGTGCAGGCCGGCGCGGGCACCGGCTCCGGCTTTCCGGATCAGGATTACGCCGCTGCCGGCGCCCGCATCCTGCCCGATGCCGCCGCCGTCTTCGCCGAGGCCGGGATGATCGTGAAGGTCAAGGAACCCCAGGCGGCCGAGCGCGCGATGCTGCGCCGCGGCCAGGTGCTGTTCACCTATCTGCACCTGGCGCCGGACCCGGACCAGACCCACGGGCTGCTGGCCAGCGGCGCCACCGCCATCGCCTATGAGACGGTGACCGATGCGCGCGGCGGCCTGCCGCTCTTGGCGCCGATGTCCGAGGTGGCGGGCCGGCTTGCCCCGCAGGTCGGCGCCTGGACGCTGCAAAAGGCCAATGGCGGCTCGGGCGTGCTTTTGGGTGGCGTGCCCGGGGTGCGGCCGGCCAATGTCATGGTGATCGGCGGCGGCGTCGTCGGCACGGCGGCGGCGCGGGTGGCGGTGGGCATGGGCGCGAATGTCACCGTGCTGGACCGTTCGGTGCCGCGGCTCAGCTATCTCGACGACGTGTTCATGGGCCGGCTGACCACGCAATACGCCACCCAGGGCGCCATCGCCGAGCTGCTGCCCGATGTCGACATGGTGATCGGCGCGGTGCTGGTGCCGGGCGCCGCGGCGCCCAAGCTGGTGACGCGGGCGCAGCTTGCGCTGATGAAGCCCGGCTCGGTGCTGGTGGACGTGGCCATCGACCAGGGCGGCTGCTTCGAGACCTCGCGCCCGACCACGCATCAGAACCCGGTCTACGAGGTGGACGGCATCATGCATTACTGCGTGGCGAACATGCCCGGCGCGGTGGCCCGCACCTCGACCCGGGCGCTGGGGAACGCCACCCTGCCCTTCGTGCTGGCGCTGGCGGACAAGGGCTGGCGGCAGGCGCTGCGCGACGACCCGAACCTGCTGGCCGGACTGGCGGTGCACGAGGGCGTTCTGGCCTCGGCCCCGGTGGCCGAGGCGCAGGGGCGGGGCTGGACCGCCGCCGCCCGCATGGTCGCGGACTGACAGGCCAGGGGCCGGCGCGCAAACCGCCGCGCCGGCCAGCGCAATCAGGCGCGCTGCGCGCGCAGCTCGTCGCGGATCTGCATCAGCAGGTCTTCCTGCGTCGGGCCGGCGGCGGCGGGCGCCTCCGCCTCCTTCTTGCGGATGGCGGCGCTTTGCACGCGGTTCACCGCCTTGACCAGCAGGAAGATCACCCAGGCGATAATCAGGAAATTGATCACCGCCGACAGGAAGGCGCCATAGGCAAAGACCGCGGCGCCGGAATCGCGCGCCGCCTGCAGGCTGGCGCCCTCGGGCACGTTGCCGCTCAGCACGAAATACCAGCCGCTGAAATCGGTGCCGCCAAGCAGGCCGATGATCGGGTTGATGAGATCGGTCACCAGAGAGTTGACGATGGCCGTGAAGGCCGCGCCGATGATGATGCCGACGGCCAGGTCAATGACATTGCCGCGGGCGATGAATTCCTTGAATTCCTTGAACATGGGCTTACCTTTTCCAGCCTGTTGCGCGTGTTCCGGCACAGGCTGCCATATCACGATTGTCCCTTGCAACATAGTCAGCACAGGAAACGACATGACGGCACTTCCCGATTTCCCGATCACCCGCCGCTGGCCGCCCCGGCGCCCCGACGTGATCCAGCTCTACACGCTGAACACGCCGAACGGCATCAAGACCTCGGTCATGCTGGAGGAATGCGGGCTCGCCTACGACGCCCACCGCATCAGCATCTCCGACCCCGAGGACCAGTTCACCCCGGAATTCCTGTCGCTGAACCCCAACAACAAGATCCCGGCGATGATCGACCCGAACGGCCCCGACGGCAACCCCATCGGCCTGTTCGAGACCGGCGCCATGCTGATCTATCTGGCCGACAAGACCGGCAAGTTCCTGCCCGCCTCGGGCGCGGCGCGCTACCACACCCTGCAATGGCTGATGTGGCAGATGGGCGGCGTCGGGCCGATGTTCGGCCAGGTCGGTTTCTTCCACCGCTACAAGGGCCGCGAGATCGAGGATCCCCGCCCCCGCACCCGCTATTACACCGAGGCGCGGCGGCTTCTGGGCGTGCTCGACCAGCAGCTTCAGGGGCGGGACTGGATCACCGGCGACTATTCCATCGCCGACATGGCGGTCGGTCCCTGGCTGCGCACCGTGCGGGTGAATTACGAGGCCGAGGCGGAAACCGGCATGGACGGCTTCGCCAATGTACAGGCCTATCTCGACCGTTTCCTGGCCCGCCCGGCGGTGCAGCGCGGCATCGAGATCGGCGCCTGACCCTCCCCGCGCTGCCGCCCCCGCGGCAGCGCGCCCCGGACCCCCATCACCGGCG
>NZ_JBHRXE010000033.1:0-44552 GCF_042648325.1 Paracoccus simplex
CACGCACAAGAGCCGAGGCAGAACATGGCAAAGGACATGGAACGCGCAGGACGGCGACCAGCCCGCTGTTCGGGCATCGGCCGGTCGCTTCCGCCTGTTCAGCGCTGCGGGATCTGCTGCGGGATCTCCGGATAATCGGCATCGTTCAGCACCCAGCCCGGCTGCATCGAAAAGTCCAGCCGCGGCGGGCAGAAGATGTCCACCAACGCATTGCCGCCCGCGCCGCTGGCTTCGGTGGTGTGGATGACCGGCGGCGGGATCACCAGCGACGAAGGCGCGCCGACGGCGATGTGGCGATCCTCGCGCCAGTCGCTGCGGTCGACGGTCCAGGGCCAGCGCAAGTGGTGGGTGAAGCTGCCGGCCAGCGCCAGCGAACATTGCTCGAAATCGTCATGGTGATGGGGCGACAGCTTCCCGGGGTCGCGCGGGCCTTGCTGCAGGTCGAGGAAATTCACCATGAAGGTGGTGCAGCGGAAGATGCGGCCGAACCGCCCCTCCTGCGGCGGCACGTCCAGATCATAGGCGCGGATCCTGAGCCCGCCGGCCGGCTCGGGCCAGGGCTCGAAGGGCGGGATATGGCTGCGCCCGGCCGCATAGGCATCGGCATTGGGACACAGGGCGACCAGATCCGCGGCGGCGGCGGTGAACAGCCGGACCACCCTGCCCCCTTCCGGCAGCGTCACCCGGCTGTCGCCCGGCGGCACGAAGGCGATGGAATTGCCGGCGACCTCGCGGCTGTCGCCATTTGCCTCGATCAGCGCCGGCTGGTCGGGCAGCAGCACGACATATTCGTCCGGCTGGCCGGCGCGGGCGAAGCCGGCGCCCGGCTGCGCCTCGGCATAGGCCAGCACGAAATTGCAGCCGCGCTGATACCAGACCTTGCGGCCATGGGCGTCTTCCTGCGGCGGGGTCTTGTCGAACTCGGCCAGCTGCTCCTTGGCGATCAGGCCGGTGCGGGCCGGGGCCGAGGCGGCGGCGAACAGGGCCGCGCGGGGATCCTTGTCCTTGTACATGGGGAAATCCTTTCCTGTCAGCGCGGGCTCAGGCGCGGCCCGCCGCGATGATCCGGCGCGCGCCCTTCATCAGCAGCGCCTGGTCCGAGCCGCAGACGAAGACGCTGACGCCGCGGTCGCGCCAGGGGGCGATCTGGCTTTCGTCGCCGACGAACAGGCCCGCGGCGACGCCGGCCCGCCGGGCGGCGGCGATCACCCGGATGATCGCCGCGTCAAGCTCGGCCGAGGGGAAGCCGCAGCCCAGCGATTGCGACAGATCGGCGGGACCGACGAACAGCACATCGGCATCCGGCACGCCGGCGATGTCGTCCAGCCGGTCCAGCGCCGCCTTGTCCTCGATCTGCAGCATCACCACGGTTTCGGCGTCGCTTTGCGCGGTATAGGCCGGGACGGCAAGGGTGCCGTAATGCCCCGCGCGCGGCGAAGACGACAGGCCACGCGACCCCCGCCCGAACTTGACCGCGGCCATGACGGCCTCTGCCGTGTCGCGATCCGCGACATGGGGCACCATCACCCCCGCGCAGCCCAGGTCCAGCAGCGGCGAGATCCGCGCCGGCGACTGGCCCCAGCAGCGCGCGACCAGGGGCAGCCCGACCGCGCGCGAGGCCAGCGCAAGCTGGTCCATCACCCCCAGGTCCAGCGGCGCATGTTCCTGATCCGGCACCGCGAAATCCAGCCCGGCAAGACCCAGGATCTCGACCACATGCGGCGAGGGCGTCTTGACGAAGCTGCCGATGACGGTCTCGCCGGCGTTGATCCGTGCCTTCAGCCCGCTCATGCTTCCAGCCCGACCAGCTCGGCCCCGACGGTCGTGGTCATCTTGCGGATGTCGGCATCGCCATAGCCCAGCCCGATCAGCATGGCGATCATCTGCCGCATGCCCTCGACCGGGTTCGGATTGCCGGTCTGGCCCAGATCGGTGCCGAAGAAGGTGTTGTCGACCCCCGCCGCCTCGATCACCGCGCGCAGGTGATCCTGGTCGAACAGCTGGAAGGTCGAGGGGATGAACATGCAGACCGAATGCTCCATCCTGACCCCCATGCCGACCAGATGCGCGACATCCTGAAGGCTGCAATCGTTCACATAGGTCGGATGGTTCAGGAACAGCCGCTTCACCCCGCGCGCCTTCGCCTCCTCATAGAACGGCAGCAGTTCGCGGGCGTGATGGTGGCCGCCCGAGACCACGGCATCGGCCTCGGCGATCAGGTCGAGGATATGCTTGACCTCGTCGCGCACCGCGCCCTTTTCGTCGGTCAGGGTCAGCGGGACGGGGGCGACCGTCTTCTTGCTGTTCTGCGGGAACTTGAAACCGGGCTTCTGGGCCTCGTGCTCCATGTGGTTCCGGGCATGGGCGGTCGCCATCCAGACCACGCGGGCACCCTGCTTCAGCGCATAATCCACCGCCGAGGGGTTCAGCCCGCCCAGCGGATTGTTCAGCACGATCGAGCCGATGGCCCGGGTCCGCAAACCCATGTTCTGATTGATCAGCGTCGCCAGCGGCATGGTCGGATAGTAGTGATCCTTGAGCAGCACGGCGGCCATGCCGGCCTGATCCGCCTCGCGCAGGGCGGCGATATGATCCAGCTTGCGCGGATGCAGCGAGGGGCCGGAATGGACGTGCAGATCGACCGCGCCCTTCATCAGGTCGTCAATGCGGCTTTGTTCGGCAGTCATCTGTTTCTCCTGACTGTTTCGCCCGGCGCCAGCGGCGCGGGAATGTGGTTGCGCCAGACCTGATCGAGGACCGGCATCTCGGCAAAGCTGCGGCGGGCATCGGCCGCACGCCCGATCAGATCGCGGGCGCTTGCGCCCTTGCCGGCGCAATAGGCTTCCAGATCGGCGACGGCATCGCGGATGACGTCCCAGCCGCGCAGCATCACGGCCGAGGACAGCCCCACCGCCGAGGCGCCCGCCAGCATCATCCGCGCCACGTCATGGCCCGAACAGGCGCCGTTGATGCCGATCAGCGCCCGGTCCGGGCCCAGCGTCGCCCGGCTCATCGCCAGCCAGTGGCAGGTCAGCGGCAGGTTCCAGTAGCCGCCGATGCCGCAGCTGGTGCCCAGCATCGGCTGCATGGTCTCAAGATCGGGGACCAGCCCCAGCGCCCGCCCGGCGATCACCGCGCTGTCCGCCCCGGCGCCGAGGGCGGCGGCGACAAGGTCGGGAACCCGCTCGCTCTGGCCCGACAGCTTGACCCAGACCGGAATCGACACCGCCGACGTCACCGTCCCGACCAGCTCTGCCACGCGAGCCGGCGAAAGCTCGGTGCTGACCGCCCCCTTGGCGGACTGGCTGGCATAGGGCGTGCCGATGTTGAACTCGAAGACCCGCAGGCCGGCATCCTCGACGGCGCGGGCGCGGCGGACGGCATCCTCGATCCCCGCCATCACCACCGAGGCGACCAGCACGCAATCCGCCTGACGGGCCGCCGCATCCATCCGCCGCGCCTGATCCAGCCATTCCCCGAGCGACAGCGGGGTCAGGCCCGAGCGCGTCAGCAGCGTCGCGGCGCGCGGCGCCCCGGCGCCCCAGTCCAGCCGGTTCCAATGCGCATCCAGCGCGACATATTCGGCCTGCAAAAGCTGTCGCTGCGCCGCGGCCGAATCGTTGCCGGACTTCATCACCACCGCCCCTGCCCCGGCGGCGATGGCCGACAGGATCCCGGCATCGTCGATCAGATGTTCGCCCGATGCGGCGATGACCGGGTTCTTCAGCCGGGTCCGGCCGATCTGCACCGAAAGATCGGTCATCCCGCCACCCCCAGCACGCGCGGCAGGAACAACGAGATTTCGGGGAAGACGGTGATCAGCGCCAGAACGAACAGCGCGATCCCGATCATCGGCAGGGCGCTGTAGGCGATCCGCTCCATCGGGCGGCCGGTCACGCCGGCGATGACGAACAGGCACAGCCCGACCGGCGGGGTGACGAAACCGACCAGCACGTTGAAGACCACCATGACCCCCAGATGCACCGGCTCCAGCCCCAGAAGATTGCCGATGGCCATCAGCGCCGGCACCGTCAGGATCAGCACCCCGATGGTGTCGAGGAACATGCCCAGAAACAGCAGGATCACGTTCACCATCAGCAGGATCACGTATCTGTTGTCCGAGACCCCGGTCAGCAGCGCCACGGTCTTTTGCGGCAGTTGCTCGATGGCGAAGATGAAGCCGGCGACATTGGCGACCGCGACCAGGAAATAGATCGCCGAGCTGATGATCGCCGTGGCGACGAAGGCCTCCTTGAGGAACTTCCAGCTCATCGCGCGATAGACGACGGTGGCGATGACCAGCGCATAGATGGCAGCCACCGCCGCCGCCTCGGTCGCGGTGAAGATGCCGCCCCGGATGCCGACCACGATGATGACCGGCAGCAGCAGCACCGGAATCGACTGCCAGCTGCCCCGAAGGATCGCGGCCAGCGATTGCTTCGCCGCCTTGGGATAGCCGCGGCGATGCGCGATCCAGACCGCATAGGCCGACAGGAACACCGCCAGCATGAAGCCCGGCGCCAGCCCGGCAACCAGCAGCTGCGAGATCGAGGTGCCCGACAGCGCGCCATAGATGATCATGGCGATCGAGGGCGGCACCAGCGGCGCCATCAGCGACGAGACCGCGATCAGCGCCGCCGAATAGTCCACGTCATAGCCCTGCCGCTTCATGTCCGGCACCATCACCGTGCCGATGGCCGCCGCGTCGGCCGCTGCCGAGCCGCTGACGCCGCCGAACAGGAAGCAGCCCCAGACCGCCGTCAGCGACAAGCCGCCCCGGAACCGGCCGACGATCGAGTTCGCGAAGCCGATCAGGCGGCGCGTCAGCCCGCCCACGTCCATGATCGCGCCCGCCAGCACGAAAAGCGGGATCGCCAGCAGCACGAACATGTCCATCCCCGCCAGCATCCGCTGCGGCAGCACGATCAGGAATTGCGTTTGGCCGGTGAAGTAGAAATATCCCAGCGCGCTGATGCCAAGCACGAAGGCGATCGGCATGCCGATGGCCAGCGTCAGAAAGAAAATCGAGCCGAGCCAGATCACAACGCTTCCTCCGCGCCCATCGGATGCTCTTCGGATTTCTCCTGCCGCGCGATGCCGAAAAATTCGTTCAGCGCGACATGCAGCGCCAGAAGCAGCGCGCCCACGGTGATCGCGACATGGACCCAGAACATCGAGAACCCGAGCGCGGTCGCGGTCTGCAACCGCGTCATCCAGGCGAATTTGGTGCCGAACCACAGGATCGCCGCCAGAAAGACCAGCATGAGCAGACCCGAGAGCAGATCCGCGGCCCGCCGCAGGCCCGCCGGCAGACGGTCCACCGCCAGCCGCATGCCCAGGAACTGGCCGCGGGAATAGCTGAGGCCGGCGCCGATCATCACGATCCAGATCATCAGATAGCGCATCGCCTCTTCCGACCAGAACAGCGAGCTGTTGAAGACATAGCGCCAGACGACCTGCATGCTGCCGATCACCAGGATCGCGGCGATCCCGGCGAAACAGAATGCTTCCACGGCCGCGACATAGGCGCGCCAGAGCTTGGACATGGGTTTCTCCGTTGAGAGCGCGGATGGAAGCGCGCGGGACCAGCCCGCGCGCGCCGGCGCTATTGTGCGGCCGGGGCCAGCTTTTCCGCCGCCGCCGCGAAATCGGCGATCAGCGGATCGGCGGCCTCGTATTTCTGGACCACCGGGGCGAAGGCGGCCTGCAGCTCGGCCCTGAACGCATCCGACGGGGTCACGACCGGGATATCCAGCTCGGCCAGATGCGCCTTGATCTGCTCGTCCAACGCCTTGACCGCCATCACCTGCGGCTCGACGATCTCGTCGGCGGCCTGGCGCATGATCTGCTGCTGTTCGGGCGTCAGCGAATTGAACTTCATCTGGTTGACCAGCAGGAAACTCGGCCAGAAGTAATGGCCGGTCAGCGTCACGCCCTTGGCGATTTCATAGTATTTCTCGCTCTCGATCGAGGTCAGGTTGATCTCGACCGCGTCCAGCGTGCCGGTTTCCAGCGCCGAATAGACCTCGCCATAGGCCATCGGCGTCGGGTTCACGTCCACGGCCTGCCAGGCATCCAGAAACATCCGGTTGGGGGCGACGCGGGTCTTCTTGTGATGCATGTCGGCCAGGCTTTCGACCGGCGCACCGACGGTCAGGAAATGGCGCTGCCCGCCGTCATAGACCCCCAGGGCGACCATCATGTGGTTTTCCAGCCGATCCATGATCGCCCGCGCCTCGGGGGTTTTCGCCATGGCGGCGAAGCCTTCGTAATCGGGGATCAGCCCCGGCAGCTGAAAGGCGTCGATCGACGGTTCCAGCGTCGAATAGGCCGAGGTCGAGTTCACCGTCATGTCGACGGTGCCGAACTGCACGCCCTCCATCAGCTCCTTCACGTCGCCAAGCTGGCGCGAGGGAAAGATCTCGATCTTGATGTCGCCATCCGACAGCCGCTCGACCGCCTCCTTGAAGCGCACGGCGGTATCGTGGATCGGATGCTGCTCGAATACGGCATGGCCCAGCCGCAGCGTGACGGGATCGGCCCAGGCCGCTGTCGAAAGCAGGCTTCCCATCAGGATCAGGGCGGCGGATTTCATCATGTTTCTCTCCTCCTATGTTCCCTGTCAGGGAACGCTGTTCTCATATTGACACGACAAAGCAAAGGCGTCAACACAGAGAGGAGGAGCAAATTCTTGGGGAAACACATTGGAAAAGGTCGAGACCGTCCGGGCCGCCGACACCTGCCTGCGCATTCTCGAACGTATCGCGTTCGCCGATTCGCCCGTGGGCGTGACCCAGATTTCCGCTGATGTCGGCATCGCCAAGGGGGCCGCATTCAAGCATTTGCGCACGCTGATCGAACACGGCATGGTCGTTCAGGATCCGGTCACCTCGCATTACGCGCTGGGGCCGAAGCTGTGGCTGATGGCGCAGCAGGCGCCGGCCGGCGCAAGCCTGGCCGAACTGGCCCTGCCCCTGATGCGCGCCACCCGCGACGAATTGGGCATGGCCGTGGTGCTGAGCATTCCCGCCCCCCGCTCGGCCTTCATCCTGGCGACGGTCAGCAGCAACCAACCCATCGAGATCGGGGTGCGTCCCGGCAGCGAACTGAGCCTGCATTCCTCGGCCCAGGGCAAGGTTTTCCTGGCCTTCGGTTCCCCCGAACTGCTGGACACCCTGCCTGAGACCTTGCCGCAGGTGACCCCGAAAAGCCTCATCTCGAAAGCGGCGCTGGCGGCGCAGCTCGACGGCATCCGCGCCGCCGGCTACGCGACCGCGCCCGAGGAATCGCTGCTGGGCATCAACGCCATCGCCGCGCCGATCCTGAGTCCGCAGAACCAGCTTCTCGGCAGCATCGGGTTGATCGCGTCGATCCAGCACCTGGGGGCGGCCCCGACCCCGCCGCAGCTCAAGGCCCTGTTCGCGCTGACCCGCGAGATCGGGCTGCTGGCCAGCCGATAGCGGCTTCGCCGATATCGGGAACCGCGGCGGGCAATCCGGACAGCCCACCCGATGCGGCAAGGCCCGGCACCTGCCGCCGACCCCGGCCGGAACGCCATGGCCCGCCCGCATTTCCGGAAATTGCCAATTGGCAATTTTTCACAGCGGGTTCTTCTCGGCATAGCTGCGGAAGAAGGCCAGAAAGGCCCGGTCCGGGTCTTTGGCGGGATCCTTGCCGGCGCTCCAACTCCGCCATTCGCCCTCGACGAAATAGATGTCATAGCCCGGATGGCGCAGGCGCGCGGTCTCGTATGTCGAGCTTTGCAGGGCGGGGCCGCGGGCATCCAGCCATGCCGGCCGCGGCCGGGCGCCCTGCCCCGCCGAAATCTGCCCCGCCGAAACCTGCTCGGTGCGGCCCTCGGCCTTGACGCGCCGACCGACCTTGGAGAATTGCAGCGCCCGGTCGGCGGCGCCGCTGGCATCGCCGTCCTTGCGCCACCAGCGCATCTCGGCATGGGTGACGGCACGGCCGGTCTTGATCGGCGCGATCTCGACCATGTAGTCGGAAAGCGCGTTCACCTCGGCCACGGCGGGATCGATCGCCCGCAGCTTGAGATTCGACCAGGACGACAGCTTACCTTTCGGGACGCCCATGATGCCGCGCAGCGCCTCGAGCGTGAAGCGCTCGGACGCCTTCCAGCGCAGGTTTCCGCGCTTCTGCACCATCTCGTAAAGCGTCAGCGCGTATTTCGAGGACAACGCGAACATCACCTCGCGCTGCAGGCGGGCAAAGACCTGGCTATTGCGGATGATCTTGCGCAGCCGGGACGGGATCTCGTATTCCAGCAGCCCGTCGGCCCGGCCGCTTTCCAGGTTGCCGCCCAGCAGTTGCACCCGCTCGATGGCCGGCTCGCCGTCCCAGATCACCGCCACCTTGACGATGGCCGACATCAGCCGTTCCAGGCTTTCGCCCACCCGGTCGTTGGAATTGTGGCTGCCCCGCAGCGCCGATTTCGCGATGACATGGGTGACCGGCTTGTCGATGGCATCCCAGGCATTTTCCAGCAGCTGGTTATAGATCCGGCGGTCGTTCAGGGTCAGCGGCGTCACCTCGATCAGATCGACGAGCTCGCCCGGCTTGATCAGGCTGTCGGCATTCGGCCGCGCTTCCACTGTTTTCATCGCCGACTCGGCCATGTTCCCCTACCCCGTTTTCCTTACTTTTGTATCGGAAACGACGTAAGTTCTCAAGCGATCCGGCAAGGGCTGCGGGCGTTGCACCCAAAATGTAAGCAACGCCGCGCGCGCCTTGCCCAAGGTGATTCGCAGCCTGTTGCTTTCGTTGGAAATTTCCATGCACCGCGGCGCTTCTGCAACCCGCACCCGATGCGTAAGGTTTCGACCGCACCCGGGACGTAAGGCCACCCCGCCCGATCCGTAAGGCCAACCATCCCGGGACGTAGCGCGAATCGTCCCCAAATGTAAGTATGCGGGCGATTTCGGCTTTTCAAGCAATGGCTTGCTGCAGACGAACCCTGAATCCATGAATCAGAAAATTCCGGTGGGTGGTTTATCCACAGGATTCCGGGAAAACCCACGTCCCGGTCGGTCGTTAACCTTACAGATTGGGATGATTCTTAGGGTCTGGCTTCCTTCCTGCGACGCAGCCGGCCCGGGTTTGCCGTCCGGTGACAGATCACGGCGAACTTCCGGTTTTTGTGGAATCGGCGCTCAAAATCCGAACTTTACGAAATGCGCCGCTCTCGGCATAGTACCGCAAACGAGCAGAGAAGATATCCCATGAACCCCGTCGTTCCCCCCGTCACCCTCGAGGAGCTTTCGGTGCTCAGCCGCCGTGCCTCGACGGTCATCGAGCGCCTGCGCGAGCGGGTCTTTGCCCCCGGCACCCAGAAAAAGCTGGAGGTGCTGTTCAATGTCCGTTCCGCGGCGGAAATGGTCGGCCGCTCGGAAAAGGCGATCAGGGATGCCGAGGCCGATGGCAGGCTGCCCGAGCCGACCAAGGATGCCGCCACCAACCGCCGCAACGGCTATACCCTGGCCGAGGTGAACCGGATGCGCGAGGTGTTCGGCACCAGCCCGCATCGTGCGCCCGAGGATCCGCCGCTGGTCATGGCGGTGCAGAACTTCAAGGGCGGCGTCGGGAAATCCACCCTGGTGGTGCATCTGGCGCAATATTTCGCGCTGAAGGGCTACCGGGTCTGCGTTATCGACTGCGACTCGCAAGCCTCGACCACGGCGGTTTTCGGCCTGAATCCCGATGTCGATGTCGATGAGGACGAGGATACGCTCTATCCCTTCCTGCAGCATGGCGGGCCCAAGACCCTGCATTACGCCCTGCGCGCCACCTATTGGCCCGGCATCGCGCTGATCCCCGCCAATCTGGGGCTTTACGACGCGGAATATGAGTTCGCGGCCCGCATGGCCCGGGATCCGGCCTTCATCCTGGACCGGCTGCGCGACGGGGTGGCCTCGATCGCGGATCAGTTCGACATCATCCTGCTGGATCCACCGCCGGCCCTGGGCATGCTGTCGCTGTCGGTGCTGCGCGCCGCCAATGCGTTGCTGATCCCGGCGCCGCCGAACAATATCGACTTCGCCTCGACGGCGCATTTCCTGAAGATGATGGAATCCACCCTGGCCGAGCTGGCCCGGCATGGCGGCGCCCGCGAATACAGTTTCGTCAAGATCCTGACCTCCAAGATGAACGATCAGAAATCGGCGCATCAGGCGATCAAGCGGATGATGGATGCGGTTTTTCCGCAAGACATGCTGAACGCCTCGCTCAAGGATTCCGCCGAGATCGACAACGCCACCGCCAATCTGATGACCGTCTACGAGCTGACCGGACCGGCGACCCGGACCGAGACCCACAAGCGCTGCCGCGCCTATCTGGATGCGGTCGGGCGCGAGGTCGAACTGCTGATCCGCAAGACCTGGCCCAGCCATCACCGCCAGCTGCGCAAGGAGGGCCTGCTGTGAGCAAGCGCCATGATGCGATTTTCGACGACGTGCTGAAGGATCTGTCCGAACCCGCGGCCCTGGACAAGGGCGGCGCGCGGTTTCTCAAGCGGCAGAACGCGCTGACCGACAGTGGCGAACGCGAGGAAAAGGTGCTGCGCTGGGTCGATCCGGCCAGCTGCGTGATGTGGCAACGCCATAACCGCGCCTATGACCTGCTGTCCGAGGAGAACTGCCGCGACCTGATCGACAGCCTGAGGGCGCAGGGTCAGCAGGAGTTTCCCGCCATCGTGCGCCGGCTGCCGGCCGGGCAGGGGTCCGAATACGAGGTGATCTGCGGCGCGCGCCGCCATTTCGCGGTCAGCTGGCTGCGGGCCAACAACTACCCGCAGTTCCGCTATCTGATCGAGGTCCGTGACCTGACCGACGAAGAGGCCTTCCGCCTGGCCGATATCGAGAATCGCGACCGGGCCGATCTCAGCGATTACGAAAGGGCGCGGGACTACCTGCAAGCCCTGGAGCTTTATTACGGCGGCAAGCAGAAGGCGATGGCGACGCGGCTCGAGGTCTCCGAGGCCTGGCTCTCGCGCTATCTCTACCTGGCGCGGCTGCCGCGGCAGATCGTCGATGCCTGGCCGCAGATCACCGAGCTTAAAGAGCTGCATGCCCGCAGCCTGCGTCCGATGCTGCAGGATGCCGGGGACAAGCTGCTGGCAGAGGCGGCCGCCATCGCCGACCAGCAGGCCGCCGCGCGGGCCGGTCAGGCCGCATTCATCGCCGTTCCGGCGGTGCTGGCCCGGTTGAAGGCGGTGGCCTATGGCCCGAAGCCGGCCCGCGAGGACGAGGTGATCGAGACCGGCGGCCGCCAGGGCAGGGTGACCGTCGCGCGGCGCGGCAGCAAGGTCCGGATCGAGTTCCGGCAGGACATTCCCCAGGACCAGTTGCGCACCGCCCTGGAGGATTACCTGCGGCGTCATGGCTGAAATTGCCAATTGGCAATTTTCTTCGGGGCGTGACGCGATGTGCCGGTCGGGGCGGCGTTGACGACCCGGCCAGCGGGCGCGAGGTCCGGTCCGGCGGACCGGCCACCTGCGCATGATCGGTGCGCCGGATGCCTAGCCCAGCAGATCGGCGGCGGGGTTCTCGGCGATCTCGACATCGGCGTAATAGCGCTGCGCCTGCTGGACCGAGCGATGCAGGCTCAGCTGCATGGCGGCGGCGAGCGGGGCGCCGTCCAGCGCCGCCTGGGTTAGGAAGCCGGCGCGCAACCCGTGCGGACTGGCGAAATCCGGCGGGTAGCCGGCCAGAACCAGCCGGTGCCGGACGATCTCGCGCAGCCCGTCCGCCGACAGCCGCCGCTTCAGCACCCGGTCGGCCTGGCTGACCGGGCGGAACAGCGGTCCTTCGCTGATCCGGGCGGCGGCGATCCAGCGCATCACCGCGCGGGCGGCCCGGCCCTTCAGCGGCAGGCGCGGCGCCCGGTCCTGGCCGGTGGTCTTGGTCGCCAGCAGCCGGATGCGGATCAGCCCCTGTTCGGCAAATTCCCGGGCGTCGATATCGTCGTGGCTCAGCGCCACGATTTCCGAGCGCCGGCGGCCGCCGGAGGCCCAGCCCAGCATCAGGCAGGCGCGGTCGCGCATGCCGCGATGCGAATGGTCGCAGCTGGCCAGCATCGCCTCCAGAACCTCGCGGGTGATCGGGTTGTCCGACTTGCGATGCCGCGGCCGCGCGGCGGCCCGCCGGGCGCGGCCGCGCGCCTGAGCGATCAGCGGGCTTTCAAAGGGCGAGGCCAGGTTGCGCATACGGTGGAAGGCCCGCCACGAGGCGATGCGGCGGTCCAGGGTCGCCGGGGCAGGGCAGGCGAGGCTGCGGCGCAGCCCGGCGGCGATCAGCGCCTCGGCGGCGGCGCGGGCCGGTCCCTGGGCCTCGCTCAGGTCGGCGGCGTGGTCGAGCAGGAACCGCAGAGCGACGTCCTGGCGTTCGGGCCATTCCAGCGGCTGGCCGAAGGCGGCCTGTTTCCAGGCGGCGACATAGGCCAGGTCACGTTCCCAGGCGCGCAGGGTGTTTTCCGGCGTGCCGCGGCGCCAAAGATCGCTCAGCGCTTCGGCTTCGGCCGGCGGCAGGGCAGGGGGGGCCAGCAGATCCATGCCGGCATTCTGGGGCGGCCGGGCCGGATCGTCAAGACTCCCGATAAGCGGACCTTATCGCGGGTAATGGGCAAGGATCCTTGAACCGCATGTAATCCGCATCATGGACGAATTTTGCCGATAGCTTGCTTTAACGGCAGAAAAACACTGGCAAGATCCCCGGCGGAACGCCTTCCGCCATATGCATCCGGCGGCGCTTCCCGGCCCGGCCCGGTCTGGTCTGGTGCCGCAACGCGCCGATCTGGGCGACAGGCGGTTGTCGTGCCCGGAACCTCCGGATGGGCGGTTCCGAGCGGCCGTCAGGATGCCCACGCCCCTGTTGCCGGCGATGTCCCGTCGATGCCGACGGCCTGCAAGGCGACCTGCCGGCCGACCGTGCGTGGTCATGCGGGTTTCCGGTGCTCCGCCGCCCGACCGCTCGCCGGGGGATCGGCAAGCAGGTTCTGTTCTTGCCCGGTTTCGCAGGGCGGGGCATCGCATGTGCTCGTCCTGCGACAGGCCATTCCGGCGGCCTTCTGGTCGTAATGGCGCAGATACCAGTCGACGAAATCCTGCACACCCTTGCGGATCTCGGTGCCGGGCGACAGCCCTGTCAATCGGTGCAGCGTCGAGGTATCGGCCCAGGTCGCGGGCACGTCGCCCGGCTGCATGGGCAGAAGCCTGCGGATCGCGGGCCGGCCGGTCGCCCGTTCGACCGCGGCGATCAATTCGCCGAGCATCACCGGGTGAGAATTGCCGATATTGACGGCCCGCCACGGCGCCACCGGGGAAACGTCCTCATCCCGCTCGTCCCGCTCGTCGCCTTCCGGCGGCGGCGTGTCGATCAGGCCGCGGATCGCCGCGATCAGGTCGTCGACATGGGTGAAGTCGCGCTGCATCTCGCCGCGGTTGTAGACGTCGATCGGCTCGCCGCGAAGGATCGCCCGGGTGAACTTGAACAGCGCCATGTCGGGCCGGCCCCAGGGGCCGTAGACGGTGAAGAAGCGGAACATCGTCACCGGCAACCGGTAAAGATGGGCATAGGCATGGGCCATCGCCTCGGTGGCCTTCTTGGTCGCGGCATAGAAGGACATCGGATGGTCGGTCCGGTCGGTTTCGCGCCATGGCATCCGCTCGTTGGGACCGTAGACAGACGAGGTAGAGGCCAGCAGCATGTGCCGGGGCGGCATCGCCCGCGCGGCCTCCAGCAGCTCGAAGGTTCCGACGATATTGCTGGAAAGATAGGCGCGCGGCTGGTCGATCGAATGCCGCACCCCGGCTTGCGCGGCCAGGTGGACGACGATCTCGGGGCGGTGGTCGCGGAACATGCGCTCCAGCAGGCCGGGGGTCTCGATGCTGTCGTTGACGACCGAGAAGGCCGGATCGGCCTCGAGGATTGCCTGGCGCTGCCGCTTCAGGGCGGGGTCGTAATAATCCGACAGGTTGTCGATGCCGGCCACGCTGAACCCGTCCGCCAGCAGACGGCGGCAAAGGTGGAAGCCGATAAAGCCGGAACAGCCGGTGATCAGGGCGCGGCGCATCAGCTGGCTCCGAACCGGTCGCCGCCGCCGATGCGGCTGGGATGCAGCCAGTCGGCCGCTGCGCCATCCGCGGCCGGGTTTTGCCCGGCATCGACCTGCGCCACCCGTTCCGGCGACGGATCGACGCCCGTCGCCTCGCCGTTCTGCGCCAACAGGGCCGCATTCGCCAGCCCCGCATAGCCAGGCTTCGCCAGCGCGCTTCTCATGGCCGGGCCACGTCTTCGCGGCCGCGGGTGGCCGGCCGGTGCTGCGGCGGTTCGGGCGCGGCCAGTCCCCGGCGGCCCGAGCGGCGGATCAGCCAGGCCGCGCCCAGCAGGTCGGGAATGCCCACCAGCCCGCGCGCGAGGTTCGAGTATTTCGAGCGGCCGCTGCGGCGCGGGCGATGGGTGACGTCGACGGTCTCGACGCACCAGCCCTCGCGCAGCATCATCGCGGGCATGAAGCGGTGGATGTGATCGAAGAAGGGCAGATCCAGATAGGCCTCGCGCCGGAACGCCTTGAGCCCGCAGCCGGAATCCCGCACCCCGTCGCGCAGCAGCGCGCCCCGGACGCCATTGGCGAAGCGCGAGGCCAGCCGTTTCGCCAGCCCGTCCTGCCGCACCGCCCGTTGGCCCTGCACCAGTCCCAGACTGGGCGCATCGGCCGCGAAGGGTGCAAGCAGCAGCGGGATCTGATCGGGCGGGTTCTGTCCATCGCCGTCCAGCGTCACGATCAGCGGCGCCCGGGCCAGCCGCACGCCGCTGCGGATCGCCGTGGATTGCCCGCGCGAACGGGGATGGCGGTGCAGGCGCAGGCGCGGCATCCGCGCCGCCAAAGCCTGCAGGATGCGGTCGGTGCCGTCGTCCGATCCGTCATCGACCACGATGATCTCATGGTCGCGGCCGGCCATCGCAGCGGCGATCTCGTGGATCAGCGGCTCGACGGCGACGGCCTCGTCGCGGACGGGGATGATCACCGAAACGTCGGGGAGCATGTCGTTCATCCGGGGTTCCTTTCAGCCGGAGGGGCGTCCGCCACGGACCAGATCCCGTAATCGCGATTGCGGAACAGGATCGTCTCGCGCGGAGGCCAGGATGGGGTGGCAAGGTCGGTCCGGCCGGCGATCAGCCCTTGCGGATGCCGCGCGGCCCAGGATCGCAGCGCGGCCGGATCGAGCAGTTCGGCGACCGGCTCGGTCAGCCGGGCGGCAAAGTTGAATTCGGCATGATAGGGGGCGCCGGCAAAGGCCAGCCCGTCGGCGCGATGCGCCGCCAGCCGGGCGGCGATGGGGCCGGCGTCATAGACCCGCGCCGTGCGGGTGGTGCCGATCAGCAGGTTCGTGGCCAGCAGCAAACCCAGCGACAGGGTCATCGCCCCCGCTCCGCCCCGCCAGCGCATCGCCATCCAGCACAGGGCGGCGGCCAGCAGCGCCCAGGCCAGGAAGGTGCTGGCAGGATCGAAAAGCGTCCGCAACCGCAGCGGCAAGGCGCCGAAGCCTGCAGCCACCGCGGCCAGGCCGGCCAGACCGACGGCGATGATCGCCGGTTGCAAGGCGAATCCGGGGGCGTTCCGCCCCAGCCGTGCCGCGATCAGCGCCAGCGCGGGCAGTTCCGGCACCAGGTAATGCAGCTGTTTGCCGCTCGTCAGGCTGAACAGCACCAGCGCCGCGCCGGTCCAGATCAGGCAAAGCCTCAGCCCGCGATCCTGCCGCCACGGGGTCCGCCAGCCCTCGCGCCATAAGCCCGGGCTCCAGAGCAGGGGAAAACCAAGCACCGGCAGCAGGGCCAGATACCACCACCAGGCCCGGGCATGGGCAAAGGATCCTGCCAACCGCCCGGCGCTTTGATGCCACAGGACGGCCTCGCGCCAGGCCGGGCCGCCAAGCACGGCCGCCGGCACCAGCCACAGCGCAACCAGCCCCAGCGCCACCACGATCGCGAAACCCAGGCCTGCCGGAAGCTCGCGCCAGCGGATGCCGGTCCCGCTCCATAGCGGCAAAAGCAGCGCGGCCGGCAGCAGGTGGAACAGGATCACCGGCCCCTTGGTCAGCACGCCCAGGGCGATGGCGGCGCCGAAGCCGGCCCAGGTCTGCCAGCCGCCCGGCCTGGCGGCGTCCAGCGCGATCAGCCCGGCCAGAACCGCCACGGTCAGCGGCACGTCGAACATGGTCAGGCTGCCCGACAGGGCAAAGACCGCCAGCCCGGCAAGCGCCATGGCCGCGCGACCGGCCGCGTCCCGGTCCCCGGGCCAAAGCCGATGCGCCAGCCGCGCGACCAGCCAGATGGCCAGGCAGGCGAAAGCCGGCCCGACCAGCCGGGCGGCGAAGCCGCTGACGCCGGTCGCCAGCCAGACGAGGTTGATCGCCCAGAACAAGAGCGGCGGCTTGTCGCTGTAAAGCGCGAAGTTCTTGCTGGGCACCAGCCAGTTGCCGGTGCTGTGCATCTCCCACGCGACGGCCAGATAGCGGGTCTCGTCGATGGGGACCGGCGGGCGCAACAGCAGCCCCAGCGCGGCCGTCAGCAGCAGGCAGCCCATGGCAAGGGCGACCGGATGACGGCGGATCATGCCGGCTTTCCCTGGCGCGTGCCGCGTCCGATCAGCATCAGGTTGCGGGTATAGATCACCAGGCCGCTTGCCTGCCCGACGGCGAAAACCGGGTCGCGCCGCCAGATCGCATAGGCAAGCAGCGTCGCCCCGCCGGCAAGGCTGAACCACCAGAACGCCAAGGGCACGACGCTGCGGCGGGCGCGCTCGCTCGCGATCCATTGCACCAGAAAGCGCGAGGTGAAAAGAAGCTGGCCGAGGAAACCGATCCCGAGCCAGATGGTATTTGCCGTCATCATGCGTCATCCTTGTGCCGCCCGGCCGGTCCCGTGACGCGGGCGCTTTCGGCGCGTTTCCTGGGACGTCAAGATTACGGTTCGCTTACGAAGAGAGGCGCGGATGAGATTGCTAGCTGTCGAGGACGAGCCGGATCTGGCCGAAGCCATCGGCGCTTATCTGCGCGCGGCCGGCCATGCCATTGATCTTGCCGGCAGCGCCGAGGATGCGGCGGCGGCGCTGGCGGCGACCGATTACGACCTGGTGCTTCTGGACCTGGGACTGCCGGATGGCGACGGGCTGGCGCTGTTGCGCGATCTGCGCGGACGCGGCGCGCGCGTGCCGGTGCTGGTCGTGACCGCCCGCGACCGCATCACCGAAAGGATCGCCGGGCTCGAGGCCGGTGCGGATGACTATCTGGTCAAGCCCTATGACCTGGACGAGATGCATGCCCGCATCCTGGCCATCCATCGCCGTGCCGCCGGCACGGCCGAGGTCGAGCGGCGCTTCGGCCGGCTGACGGTCCTGCCCGAGCGGCGTCAGGTGCTGCTGGACGGCCGGCCGGTCCACCTGACCCTGCGCGAATGGGCGCTGATCGAGCGGCTCAGCCGGCGTCCCGACATGACCACCAGCCGCGCGCAGATGGAAGACGCGCTCTACGGTTTCGGCGACGAGGTGGAAAGCAACGCCATCGAGGCGCATGTCAGCCGGCTGCGCGCCAAGCTGGGGCGGGATGCCATCGTGACCGAGCGCGGCTTCGGCTATCGCATGGGGCGGGCCTGATGCGGCGCGCCAGCCTGTCGCGGCGCGTCGCGCTGTTCACCACGCTGGGCCTCGCGGCGGTCTGGGCGGGGGCGGTGCTGATGATGTCGGCGGTGCTCCGGTCCGAACAGGACGAGCTTTTCGACCAGCAGCTTGTCCAGACGGCGCATGTGCTGCTGCCGCTGGTGGAGCAGATGCATGCGCAGGACATCCCGGTCGAGGTGCCGCAGCCCGCGATCTCGATGGACGAGGCGCTGGTCTATCGCCTGGTCGCGCGGGACGGCCGGGTGCTGTGGCAATCGGAACTGGCCGGCCGGGCGACCTTGCCCGACGCCGCCGGCCTGACGCCCGGCCGCGTGGTTCCCGCGCCGGGTTACCGGCTTTATGCCACGCCCTTCGACGCCGCCGGCCACGCCTTGCAGATCGCTGCGCCTCTGGCCGAGCGGCGCGAGGCCTTCCGCGAAGGGATGACCAGCTTTCTGCTGCCGATGGTCGCGCTGTTGCCGCTGACCTGGCTGATCGTCGGCTGGATCTCGCGGCGGTCGCTGGCGCCGCTGCGCGAACTGGGGGCCGAGATCGCGGCCCGCGACGGCAGTCGCCTCGACATGATCGACGCCGGCGACTGGCCCGACGACCTGGTGCAGATCGCCGGCGTGGTCAACGGCTTCATCGCCCGGCTGTCGCAGGCGCTGGAGGCCGAGCGCGCCTTCGCCACCAATGCCGCGCATGAATTGCGCACCCCCGTCGCCATCGCCCTGGCCCAGGCTCAGCAATTGCGCGAGACCGCGACCGCGCCAGAGCAGGTCGCCCGCCTCGATGCGCTGGAGCGTGCCTTGCAGCGGATGCGGCGGCTGGTGGCGCGGCTGCTGCAACTGGCCCGTGCCGATGCCGGCCTTGGCGATTCCGCGGAAGTCCATGACCTGGCGGCCCTGACCCGGCTGGTCCTTGCCGAACGCGCGCGGTCGGACACCGCCCGGCTGGCGGTCGACCTGCCCTCCGGGCCGGTCATGGCGCGCATCGACCCGGATGCCTTTGCCATCGTGCTGTCGAACCTGATCGACAACGCCTTGCAGCACAGCCCGCCCGACAGCCCGGTCCGGCTGCACCTGCGGCAAGGCGCCGTGCTTGAGGTCGCGAACAAGGGCGCGGCCGTCGCCGCCGCCGACCTGGCCGGGCTGACTCTGCGCTTCGCCCGGCACCGGGGGGACGGGTTCGGCCTGGGCCTGCATATTTGCCAGCAGATCGTTTCGGCGGCCGAAGGCAAGCTCGAGTTCATCTCGCCCGCCCCTGCCCGCCGGGACGGCTTCGTGGTGCGCGTCACCCTGTCGCCGGCGGTCGGGAATCCCTAGCCGCAAGCCGGGATCGGGCCCCGACCCGGCCCGGCCCGGCCGCGACAGCAGGACCGGCGGGGGCTGTCCGGGCTTTTCCCAAAGGCGGGTCGATCCGGCGGCGCGACAGCGACCTTGCCGGCGGTTTTTCCACGACCCGCGGCGGCATCGGCGGCATCCGGGCGGGTGTCGAGGGCCGCCGGGATGGCCACCCGCGCCAAGCCCGGACGGACGGCGGCGTCGCATCCTGCCCCGTCACCCGCCGCTTTGCTTCCCTGCGGCGGGCCGGTTCCACCACAGCTCGCGGGGTGCGGACCGGGCCCGGCCCGGCAGGATGATTTCGGCCTGTTCGCCGCCGCCGTCGCGGGGCGAAAGGCGCAGCTCGCCGCCCATCGCCTTGACGGCCGCGGCGACGATGGACAGGCCCAGCCCGCTGCCGCCGCCCGAGGGGCTGGCCGCGCCGCGATAGAAACGCTCGGTGACATGGGGACGGTCGGCCTCGGCGATGCCGGGGCCGCGATCCAGCACGCTGAAGCGCACCGCCTCGCCCGCGCGCAGCAGCCGCGCGTCAACGGCGGCCCCGGCGGGCGAGGCGAGGATGGCGTTTTCCGGCAGGTTGCGCAGCGCCGGCGCCAACAGGGCCGCCTGGGTGGTGCGCCATTCCGCCTGGCCGGTTTCCAGCCGCAGCGCGACGCCGCGCGCCTGCGCCAACCCGGCGAGTTCGTCGGCCACCTCGGCAAGGATGCGCGCGCCGTCCTGCGGATGCGGCTGCGCCGCGTCGATGGCGTTTTCGGCCGCGGTCATGTCCAGAAGCTGCCGCACCAGGCGATCGGTGCGATCGACGCCCCGCGCGATCTGCGCCAGCGCCCGTCCGCGCGTCGCCGCGTCGGGGGCCAGCGTCGCGACCTGGGCCTGGGTCTTCAGCCCGGCCAGCGGTGTCTTCAGCTCATGCGCCGCGAAGGCGGTGAAGCTGCGCTCGCGCTCGCGCAGCCCCTCGACGCGGTGGAACAGGCCGTTCAGCGCCTCGATCATCGGGCGCAGCTCCGAAGGCGCGCTGCCCTCCTTCAACGGGCTGAGATCGGTCGCGGGGCGGCGCGACAGCGCCTGGGCCAGCCGGTCCAGCGGCGCCAGCCCGCCGCGCACCGCCAGCCAGATCAGCGCCGCCAGCAGCGGCAGGATCAGCATGGCCGGGGCCAGCAGCCCCATCACCACGCCATGCACCAGCCGGTCGCGGATGAAACGCGCATCGCCGACCATGACCCGGATGCCCAGGTCCGCGTCGACATGGGTATAGACGCGCCAGACCTCGCCATCGACCTCGCGTTCGCTGAAGCCTTGCTGCTCGGCCAGTTGCCCAGAGGGCGCGCCGTCGGATTCGCTTTTCAACCGGCCGTCGAACCCCCAGACCTGGCAGATGAGCTGGCGGGCGAAGTCATGACCGCCGGTATCGGGCAGGGCCGGCGCCTCATCGACCAGCGCCGCCGCGTCGGGGCCGGCGATGCCGCCGTTGCGGCGGATCAGCGAGGCGACCATCTGCGCCGATTCCTGCAGCCGCCGGTCCAGCACATGGCCAAGCTCGGTGCGGGTCGAATGCTGGATCCAGACCACGGCGGACAGCCAGATCACCCCGGTCGCGGCCAGCAGGATGACGAACAGCCGCCTGCGGATCGAATTCATCCTGCTTCCCCCTTCTTGGCGGGATTCCCCAGCCGGTAGCCGGCCCCGCGCACTGTTTCGATGAAGGCCGTGCCGAGCTTGGCGCGGAGCTTGTGGATATGGACCTCGACCGTGTTGCTCTCGACCTCACCCTGCCAGCCATAGAGCCGCTCTTCGAGGACGGATTTGGCCAGGATGGCGCCGGGATGCTCGATCAGGGCCTGGAGGATGGTGAACTCCCGGCGCGAGAACGGAATGGCGTCGCCGTTCCGCCTGCCGCGCATGGTGGCCGGATCAAGCGCCAGCCCGTTCCATTCCATCACCGCCGAGGCGCGGCCTTCCTGCCGGCGCAGCATGGCGCGCAGCCGGGCGGCCAGTTCCGCAAGGTCGAAGGGCTTGCCCAGGTAATCGTCGGCGCCGGCATCCAGGCCGCAGACCCTGTCGCGCACCTGATCGCGGGCCGTCAGCAGCAGGACCGGAATCCGCGATCCCGCGCCCCGAAGATCAGCCAGCAGCTCCAGACCCGAACCGTCGGGCAGCATGATGTCCAGCACCATGCCCGCGAAGCCGCCGCCTTGCAGCGCGGCGCGGGCATCGGCCAGGGTGGCGACGGTATCGACCGTGAACCCCGACAGGCGCAATCCGACGCCAAGCCCGTCGGACAGGACCGGATCGTCCTCGACAATCAGCAAGCGCATGGATGTGTTTCCCCGTATTCCGCGACGATCACGTTATCGTCGACAGAGCTTAAGCTGGGCTTAAGGTCGCGTCTTTAGCCAGTCCCCATGATGACGAGATTGTTCCCCAACCCTCTGGCGGCGCTGCTGTCGCTGCTGATCGCGGCCTTTACCGTGACCTGGGCCTTTGCCCAGACCCGTGAGCCGCCCTTGCAACCGGCAGAGGCCTTCGCCTTGACCGTCAGCCAGGACGGAAAGGGGGCGCTGGTGCTGAACTGGCGCATCGCCGACGGCTATTACCTGTATCGCAGCAGCTTCGCGGCCGAGGCGGACGGCCAGAGCCTGCCGCTGTCCCTGCCCGAGGGCGAGATCTACGAGGATCCGTATTTCGGCGCCGGCCAGATCTATCGCGGCGCGGTCACCGCCGGGCTGAAGAATGCCGGCCGGCCCGTCACCCTGCACTGGCAGGGCTGCCAGCAGGACGGCATCTGCTATGCCCCGCAAAGCGTGCGGCTGGACGCGGATGGCGGGGTGCTGGCGGATGCCTGCAAGAAGGAAGGCGCCGCCGGCGGGTCGGGCTGGAGCCCGCAGCCCGCGGATTCCGCTGTCGGAGGGCTGACGCTGGCCCAGGACCAGGGGCTGGTGCAGGGGCTGGCCGCGCGCGGCGGCGGGGCGCTGGTGATCGTCGGATTCCTGGGCTTCGGCCTGCTGCTGGCCTTCACCCCCTGCGTCTTTCCGATGTTCCCCATCGTCGCCGGAATGCTGGCCGGGCAGGGCGAGCGCCTGACCGCAAGGCGGGGCCTGCTGCTGACCGGCGCCTATGTGCTGGCGATGGCGACGGCCTTCGGGCTGCTGGGCGTGGCGGCGGCGTGGTCGGGGGCGAACCTGCAGATGGTGCTGCAATCGCCCGCCGCCATCGCGGTCATCGCGGCGCTTTTCGTGGCGCTGGCCCTGTCGATGTTCGGCTTCTACGAATTGCAGCTGCCGCAGGCGCTGCAGACCCGGCTTGGGCGCATCGGCGGCCGGCGCGGATCGGTCGGCGGCGCGATGGCGCTCGGCTTCACCTCGGCGCTGATCGTCGGGCCCTGCGTGACCGCGCCGCTGGCCGGGGCGCTGCTTTACATCGCGCAGACCGGCGACGTGATGCTGGGGGCGGCGGCGCTGTTCGCGCTGGGGCTGGGGCAGGGGCTGCCCTTGCTGGCCATCGGGCTGTTCGGTCCGCGCATCCTGCCCCGCGGCGGCGGCTGGATGCAGGGCGCCAAACGGGCCTTCGGGGTGATCTTCCTGGGCTTCGCGATCTGGCTGGCCGGGCGGGTGCTGCCGGGTCCGGTCACGCTGGCGCTCTGGGCCGTGCTGCTGGTGGGTGCGGCGGTGTTCCTGGGCGCGCTGGACCGGTTGGAGGGCGATGCGTCGCGCAACCGCCGGCTGGGCGCGGCGCTGGGGGTGCTGCTGCTGGCCGGGCTGGCGCAGGGCTTCGGCGCGGCCTTGGGGGCGGATGATCCGCTGCGGCCGCTGGCGCCGCTGGCGGGGCGCAACGCCCCGGCGCCGACGCAGGCCGGCGCGCAATTCGCCGAGGTCACCACGCGCGCGGGGCTGGAGCGGGCGCTGGCCGCGGCCGATGGCAGACCGGCGCTGGTCTATGTCACCGCCGACTGGTGCGTGACCTGCCGCGCCATCGAACGCGGGCCGCTGGCCGATCCCGCCGTGCAGGCCGCGCTGGCCGGCCTGGCGGCGATCAAGCTGGATGTCAGCACCTTCGATGCCGAGGCGCAGGCGCTGATGCGGGATCTGGCCGCCGCCGGGCCGCCGACGATGATCTTCCTTGACGCCCTGCGCGCCGAGGCCCCGGACAGCCGGCTGGTCGGCGAGATGGACAGCGCCGCGCTGCTGGCCTCGATCGGGAAGGTCGGGCCGTGAATGCGATCTCGATCGGCCCGCTGGTCTTTGACGGTGGGCGCTTCGCCGCGGTGGTGGCGCTGCTGCTGTTCTTCGTGGTGACCGAGATCGTGGCGCGGCTGCGCCGGGGCGATGCGGCGGGCGATGCGGCGCGGTGGGCCGGCATCGCCGCGCTGGCCTGGATTCTCGGCGCGCGGATCGGCTTCGTCATCGCCAACGGGTCTGTGTTTGCCCCCCATCCGCTGGACGCGCTGAAGCTGTGGCAGGGCGGCTTCCTGCCGGTTGCCGGCTGGGCCGCGGGCGTCGCCGTCCTGCTGCTGGCGCTGCTGCGTCGGGCGCGCGGGGTGGCGCTGCCGCTGGTCCTGGGCGGCGCGGCGGCGCTGGCCGGGCATCAGGCCGTCCTTGCCGCGCTGCCGCGCCCTTCGGTCACCTTGCCCGACATGCAGCTGATCGCGCTGGACGGGCGCGGGGTGCGGCTCGAGGGGCGGGGCTGGCCCATGGTGCTGAACCTCTGGGCGACCTGGTGCCCGCCCTGCCGGCGCGAGATGCCGATGATGACCGACCTGGCCGCGAATACGCCCGGCGTCGAGTTCGTTTTCGCCAACCAGGGCGAGGATGCCGGGCAGGTGCTGGCCTTCCTGGCGGCCGAGAAACTGCCCGACCAGGGCATGATCCGCGATCCGCATAACCGGCTGATGGGGGCGCTTGGCGCGATCGGCCTGCCCTCGACGCTGGTCTTCGACGCCAAGGGCCGGCTGGTCGCGGCGCATACCGGCGAGATCTCGCGCGCCGCCCTGACCCGGATGATCGCGCAAGCGACAGGAGATTCAAGATGAACCGCATTCCGGCCCTTTTGGCGGGCGCCATGCTGCTGGCCTTGGCGGCCTGCGCCTCGACCAGGCAGCCCGCGGTTCCGGCCGCGCCGCCGCCGCCCACCGTCAGTCCCGAGGTGGCGGCCCTGTATGGCGCTGTCGAGGATAACGGCCACCATATCCCCGCCGTCGATCCCAGGCTGCTGACCGAGGACAAGGCGCGGCAGGTCGTGGACTACTGGAGCGACGAGAAGCCGGGCACGATCATCGTCGATCCCCATGCCCGCTATCTCTATCAGGTGCGGCCCGGCAACAAGGCGATGCGCTATGCCGTCGCCGTGGGCGCGGCCGGCTACGGCTTCACCGGCCGGGCGCATATCCCCTATCAGCGCGACTGGCCAAGCTGGAAGCCGACCGACAACATGATCGCGACCCAGCCCGAGCTTTACGGCCCGGTCGAAAAGGGGCTGGAGGGCGGCATCGGCAACCCGCTGGGCGCCCGGGCGCTGTATCTGCACAATGGCCAGGGCGACACCTATTACCGCATCCACGGCACCATGGACCCGGCCTCGATCGGGCAGGCGACCTCGGCGGGCTGCATCCGGCTGTTCAACCAGGACATCATCCACCTGGCCAGCCAAACCGACAGCATGGCCAGGGTGATCGTGCTGAGCGAGGCGGAATCCGGCAAGGGCACGCTGCCGCCGGACCAGCCGCTGCCATTGTCCGCCCTTGGGACCGAACAGACAGGAGAAACGATATGAGCATCACCCGACGCGACATTCTGGCCGGGGCCGCCGGGTTCGGTCTGGCGGGCACCGCCGGCGGGGCGATCCTGCTGGGCAGGGACCGGGCCGGGGGAAGCGGCGGCGACAAATCCGCCGCTGCGGCCGAGATGAGCACCGACGAGGTGCTGCGCGACCCCGACAATCCGGTGCTGGGCAATCCCGAGGGGGCGCTGACCATCGTCGAATATTTCGACTACCAATGCCCCTATTGCAAGATGGGCCACGCGATGCTGACCGACGTGGTGGCGAAGGATGGCGATATCCGGCTGGTGATGAAGGACTGGCCGATCTTCGGCGCGCCCTCGGTCCTGGCCAGCCAGCTGGTCCTGGGGGCGGCCTCGATGGGCGATTACGCGCAGGCCCATGCGGCGCTGATGGCGACCGAGGCACGGCTGACCGAGGATCAGATCCGGCAGGTGCTGGGCGACGGCGGCATCGACACCGCGGCGGCGCTGGCGGCCTATCGCGCCGAACGCGGCAAATGGGACGGGCTGTTGGCGCGCAATTCCGCGCAGGCGGCGGCGCTGGGTCTGCGCGGCACGCCGGCCTTCATCATCGGCAAGACGATCTATCCCGGCGCGCTGGACGAGACGCGCCTGCGCGGCGCCATCGCCGAGGCGCGGCGGACGTCCTGAACAAGATGCCCTAGAAAGGGCGGGAATCCCGCCGACATCGCCTTGCGGCGCCGCCGCCGGGCCTCGATACCTGAAGGAGAGACCATGCACCGTCGAAGCCTTATCCTTGCGGGGGCCAGCCTGCTGGCGCTGCCGGCCCTGGACCGGACCGCCGCCCTTGCGCAGGAGCGCGCCAACCCCATGCCCGACAATCTGCGCAAGTCGCTGGAGCGCGATCCGACGGCGCCGGTCCTGGGCAATCCGCAGGGCGACATCACCCTGACCGAGTTCTTCGACTACAACTGCCCGTTCTGCCGCAAGATGGTCGAGCCGATGCACCGGCTGATCTCGTCGGACAAGAATCTGCGGGTGGTGTTCCGCGAATGGCCGGTCTTCGGCGAGGATTCGGATTTCGCCGCCCGGGCCTCGCTGGCCTCGCTGCAACAGGGCCGGTACTGGCAGTTCCACACCGCGCTGTTCCGCACCAAGGGCCGGGTGACGCAGGAGGCCACCATGCGCGCCGCCCGCGACATCGGCCTGGACACCGCCCGGCTGGAACGCGACATGGCGGCCGAGCCGGTCGAGCGCCACATCTCCATGAGCTCGATGCTGGCCGAGCATATGGGGCTGATCGGCACCCCGACCTTCGTCGCCGGGGACGAGGGCGCCTTCGGCCAATACAGCCTCGACGAGCTGCGCGGGCTGGTCCAGCGCGCAAGAGAGACGATGGGATGAATAAGGGGGGCGGTCGCCGGGAAGCGCCGCCGCCGGATTCGATCCCGGATGCGGCGCCGCGCCGCCCCCGCGCGATCCCGGCGTTCGGTCGCTGCGGGGTCAGGTGATTTCACAGGCAGGCGCCGCGCAACTCGCCACGAGCCATTCCCGGAACGCGCCTTGCCCGGTGGTTTCGGGGCTGGCATGCAGGCGCGTCAGCCAATAATCGCCGGCGGCAAGCTCGGATGCGAATGGCCGGACCAGCCGTCCGGCCCGGGTCCAGGACGAAAACAGCGCGACCGGCACCAGCCCCACGCCATGGGACCGGGCCGCCATTTCGGCGATGGCCAGCGAGCTGTCGAAGACCGGGCCGCGCAGCTGCGGGGCCGGCAGCCCGTGGCCGGCGAACCACCGCTCCCATTCATTGGCGCGATAGGATCGCAGCAGCGGCGCCGACAGCAGATCCTCGACCCGGCGCAGGCGCCCGGCCAGGTCGGGGCTGCACACCGCCATCATCGCGCCGCCCATCAGCCTGGTCGCCGCCGCGCCGTGCCAGCTGCCGTCGCCGAACCGCACCGCCAGGTCCAGCCCTTCGCCCGCCAGGTCGACGCGGTTGTTGTTGGTGTGGATGCGCAGGTCGAGAAAGGGGTGCAGCCGCTGGAAATCGCCGATGCGGGGGATCAGCCATTCCGTGGCGAAGCTGTTGACGACGCCCAGATTGATCGTCTCGTGATAGTGCCCGGCGGAAAACCGGTCCAGCGTGCCGGACATCTCGTCGAAGATCCGGGTCAGGACCGGGGCCAGCATGATCCCTTCCTCGGTCAGCACCAGCCCGCGCGGGACGCGGCGGAACAGCGTGACCCCCAGGCGCTCCTCAAGCCCGCGGATCTGGTGGCTCAGCGCCGCCTGCGTCACGCAAAGCTCGATGGCGGCGCGGGTCAGGTTCAGATGGCGCGAGGCCACCTCGAAGGCGCGCAGGGCGTTCAGGGGCAGGTGCGGGCGATCCATGCCGCCGAAATTAGATTATCTCATGGCTGAAGTGAAATATGATCGTTTGTGCGCCGTCGCCGCTTCGCTTTAACTGGGCGCGTGGCGGCCACAGCCGGGCCGCCCCGATATGAGCAGAGCGGAAACATGAATATGCGTTATGGATGCGTGAGCCTTGGCCTGGCCGCGGCCGGCCTTGCCATGCCGGCCTCGGCGATGAGCGAGGCCGAGTTCCGGCAGATGGCGGCCGGGATCTTCGCCCCCGTCATCGCCGAGCATGACATTCCCGGCCTTGCCGT
Organism: Paracoccus simplex; assembly: GCF_042648325.1. Classification (NCBI taxonomy): domain Bacteria; kingdom Pseudomonadati; phylum Pseudomonadota; class Alphaproteobacteria; order Rhodobacterales; family Paracoccaceae; genus Paracoccus; species Paracoccus simplex. Next base: position 27,418 of record NZ_JBHRXE010000033.1, read on the forward strand.
CGGCGTGACTTGGCGGGGGCGGGACTATGTCTATACCGCCGGCATGGCCGACCGCGCGGCCGCGGTGCCCGTCACGGCCGGGACGCTGTTCGAGCTGGGCTCGATCAGCAAGACCTTCAACGTGACGCTGGCCGCGCTGGCGGCGCAACAGGGACGCCTGACGCTGGCCGATCCCGTCGCGGCGCATCTGCCGGAATTGCAGGGCAGCGCGATCGGCTCGGTCTCGCTGATGGATCTCGCCACCCATCAGACCGGCGGCCTGCCGCTGCAGGTGCCGGACGGGGCCGGTGACGACGACAGGCTGATGCGCTGGCTGCAGGACTGGCAGCCGGTGCCGGGCCAGGGCGAGCGGTCCTATTCGAACATCAGCATCGGCCTTTTGGGACGCATCACCGCCGGCGCTTTCGGCGAGCCCTATGCCGAGGCGCTGCGAAGCCATGTCCTGCAGCCGCTGGGGCTGGAAAGCACCCATGTCGACGTGCCGAAGGCCGAGATGCGGCGCTATGCCTGGGGCTATGCGCGCCGGGACGACAGCGCCATCCGGGTGAATCCGGGGATGCTGGACGACGAGGCCTATGGTCTGAAAGCGGATCTGCACGACCTGCTGCGCTTCCTGCGGATCAACCTGGGCGATGCGGATGTCCCGCCGGATCTGCGCCGGGCCGTGGCGCAGACCCATGCCGGCCAGACGGGGACGCGGCATTTCCAGCAGGCGATGATCTGGGAACGCTATCCCTGGCCGGTTCCGCGCGACCAGTTGTTGGCCGGGAATGCGACGGAAATGGCCAGGGAAAGCCAGCCCGCCACCCGGCTGGCACAGCCCGATGCGTCCGACCATGCGGTGCTGTTCAGCAAGACCGGATCGACGAACGGCTTCGGCGGCTATGTCGCCTTCATCCCGGATGCGGATCTGGGCCTGGTTATCCTGGCCAATCGCAGCATCCCCAATCCCGCCCGCGTGGATGCCGGGCTGACGCTGATCAAGGCCGTTCTGGACGCGGCCGAATGAAGGCGCCCCTCCGGTTCCGAAGGCCGTGCGCCATGCCGAGGCGGTGCTGGATGCGCGGTTTCCGGGCCAGCGTTGCCGGGCCGGGACCGGATGGCAAGCCGGCGCAGATCGGCGCGATCTGCATGACCGGAACCAAGGCCCCGATGGATGAACGCAATGCGCAAATCGCCCGGATCGGCGCGGCGATCGTGCTGATGCATCCTTTGCGCTAGCCAAGATCGCCACGCCGCAACGCGACACCGGCGCCGGCCGCCCGCTTGCCGCTCTGCCCGGCCTCGATGCGGCCATCAGGCGCCCCCGCCGCCTTGCCGGTTCCGCCGGTCCCTGCCTTGCCGGGCGCCCCGCCTTTCGCCTTGCCAAGTTTCATTTTTCGGAATTTATGGTGTCGGGATTTGATCCACGGCCTGGGAAAGGCGTTTGATGAGCAGTGACACCCCCTCGGACGGTCCATTGGATCGCGCCCTTGCGATCCTGGATTTCGTCGCCAGCCAGCGAAAGCCGGTCACCACCGCCGAGATCGCCCAGGAACTGGGCCTGCCGGTGCCGACGGCGCATCGGCTGATCAGCAATCTCGAGGCGCGGCAGATGGTGCAAAAGGCCCCCGGCACCAAGCGGTTCTGGGTCGGCAACCGTCTTGTGGTGCTGGCGGGCAAGACCATCAGCAACGCCTTCCGCACCGCCCGGCGCCATGCGGTCCTGACCGCCGTGGCCGGCGAACTCGGCGAGCAATGCGAGATCGGCATCGTCCGCAACAACCGCGTCGTCTATGTGGACAGCGTGCGCGTCGCCCCTTCGCAGGGCCTGCAATTCGATCCCGGCGCCGATGCGCCGCTGCATTGCACCTCGACCGGCAAGATCTATCTCAGCCGGATGCCCGGCGCGGCGCGCGACAAGCTGGTCAGGACATTGCCGGTGCAGCAGCACACGCCGAACACCATCACCGATCCCGACGCCCTGCTGGCCGTGCTGGCCGAGGTGCGGCGCAACGGCTGGGCCAGCACCAACGAGGAATATGTCCAGGGCGTCGTCGGCTGCGCGGTGCCGATCACCGCCCCCGACGGCACCTTGATCGCCTGTCTTGGCGTCTCGGTGCCGACGGCGCGGGTGCGCTACGAGGCGCTTGGGGCCTTCATCGAACCCTTGCAGCGCGCCGCGCATCTGCTGGCGCAGACGATCCTGGACGGCGAGGACGAAGACGGCTGACGGGAAACCTCATCCCTTGGGACCAGAGCCGGCGGAGGGATTCAAGGATTTATCAATTTTCGGAATAATTGAATCCGAAAAGAGAAATTATTCCGTGACAGGGGCAATATCCTCTCGCATCCTGATTTTCGAAATCATTGATCTCGGAAATTGATCATCGGAAGGGTTCACCTTTCTGGCGGCCGATCCACGGGATGCAGCAGGAGAGCGATCCATGTCCTATGACGTTGCCGCGGCACGGCGACTTTTCCCGGCGGTTGAGCGGATGACCTATCTGGATGCGGGCTTCCAGTCGCCGCTGTCGGTGCCGGTGAAACAGCGGCTCGAGGCGTTCATCGCCTCTGCCTTCGATACCGCCGGCCCCAAGTCAGAATGGCTTGCCGGCATGGAGACGGTGCGCGGCCGGCTGGCGGCGTTCGTGAACGCGGCGCCCGAGGAGATCGCCTTCACCAAGAACACCTCCGAGGCGATGAACATCGCCGCCAACGCCCTGCCGCTGGAAGCCGGGGACGAGGTGCTGATGCTGGAGGGCGACCACCCGAACAACGCCTATGCCTTCCTGAACCTGGCCCGCAAGGGCGTCGAGACCCGCTTCCTGCCGATGCCCGAGATCGTGGACGGCGCCTTTTTCGAGCGGCATCTGGACGCGCGGACCCGCGCCATCTCGATGTCGCTGGTGACCTTCCATGCCGGGCATCTGTTCGATGTCGAAAGCGTCGGCCGGCTGTGCCGGGAACGCGGGCTTTTCTTTGTCGTGGACGTGATGCAGGGCATCGGCGTCGTGCCGGTGGACGTGAAGAAGATCGGCGCCACCTTCGTCGGCTCGGGCACCCACAAGGGGCTGCTGCTGCCGCAGGGGCTGGGCTTTCTGTACTGGAACCGCGAGGCGGTCGATGCCCAGCCCAGCTACATGGCCGCGATCACGCTGGAACACCCGCCCGCCGACCTGATCGCGCGGCATGACAACATGGCCGTCGCCAGCACCGCCCGCCGGTTCGAGATCGGCAATTTCAACCTGCCCGCCGTGCTGGGGCTGGGCGGGGCGCTGGAGCTGCTGGACGGCATCGGCGTCGCCGAGATCCAGCGGCATTGCCATGCCCTGGGCGACCGGCTGATCGCCGGGCTGGACCGGCTGGGCGTCGGGCTTGTCGGCCCGCGGGCGCACCGGCACCGGGCGCCGCATATCTATGTCGCCGCGCTGCCCGCCGCCGAATGGCTGCCCTATTTCACCGAACAGAACATCCGCCTGTCGCCCGAACGCGACGGGGTGCGCATCTCGCTGGGCCTGTTCAGCACCGAGGCGGATATCGACCGCTTCCTCGACGCGGTCGAGGCCCGGTTGCGCGCCAGCGCCGCCGCCTGAGCAAGACGCGCCGGGCATGGCCCATGCCCGGCACGACAAGAAACGAACCGACCAACAAGGGAACCAACATGAACAGCATCAAAAGCCTTGGCCTGTGCGGCGTTCTCGCCGGCGCGGCCCTTGCCGCCCCCGCCCATGCCGACAGCGTGACGCTGGAGCGCATCGCCGCGAACCAGGCCATCACCATCGGCTATCGCGAGGCCTCGATCCCGTTTTCCTATCTCGGCGCCGACCAGCAGCCGATCGGCTTCTCGCTCGACCTGTGCGCGCGGATCGTGGACAGCGTCGAGGCGAAGCTCGGACAAGAGATCCGGGTGAACTACGTCCCGGTCAATTCCTCGAACCGCATCCCGCTGATCCAGAACGGCACCGTGGACATCGAATGCGGCGGCACGGCGAACAACAAGACCCGGCAGGAACAGGTCTCGTTCAGCGTCGCGACCTTCGTCAGCCAGCCGCGCTGGCTGGTCCTGGCCAGGAACGATTTCAAGACCGCCGCCGACCTGAAGGGCAAGACCGTCGTCGCCACGCAGGGCTCGAACGCCGTGGGTTTCGCGCAGGCGCTTTCGGCGCAGGGCATGGACCTGAACCTTGCCCAGGCCAAGGATCACGCGGAATCCTTCCTGATGCTGACCTCGGGGCGCGCCGCCGCCTTCATGGAGGACGACATCCTGCTGGCCGGGCTTCGGGCCGCGGCGCCCGATCCTGCGGCGCTGGCCTTCCTGCCCGAGGCGTATGACCGGATCTATTACGGGCTGATGTTCACCAAGGACGATGCCGCGTTCAAGGCCGTGGTGGACGACACGCTGAAGGGTCTGATGGCCTCGGGCGAGTTCACCGCGATCTATGACAAGTGGTTCACCCAACCGATCCCGCCGCGGAACGAGAACCTTGATTTCGCCATGGGCGAGACGCTGAAGGAACGGGTCGCCAATCCCAGCGACGCCGTCGAGTGACAGCAATCCCGGCCGGGTGGCGGCCCGCGCGGCCCGGCCCCAAGCGAAGGTTATCGGCATGTTCGACGTGCTCTTTCACCCTGCGATAGACGGGCAGCTTTACATCCAGTGGCTGTTGTCCGGCCTGATGTGGACGCTGCTTCTGGCCGTTGGCGGCTGGTGGATCGCCTTTGCCATCGGCGTGCTGGTGGGCGTCGGGCGGACCAGCCGCAACCGGGCCATCGCCCTGGCCGCGCGGCTTTATGTCGAGATCTTCCGCAACATCCCGGTGCTGGTGCAGATGTTCCTGTGGTATTTCGTGCTGCCCGAGCTTCTGCCCAGCGGCCTGGGCGACCGGATCAAGCAGATGCCGCCGCCATGGGGCGCCTTTTTCCCGGCCCTGGCCTGTCTCAGCCTCTATACCGCGGCGCGCGTCGCCGAACAGGTGCGGGCGGGCATCGAGGCGCTGCCGGCCGGCCAGGACGAGGCCGCCGCGGCGCTGGGGCTTTCGCCTTGGGCCACCCGGCGCCACATCATCGTGCCGCAGGCCCTGCGGCTGATCGTCCCCAGCCTGACCAGCGAGGTGATGGGGATCTACAAGAACACCTCGGTGGCCCTGACCATCGGCCTGCTGGAACTGACCGCGCAGGCGCGGCAGATCTCCGAGGCGACCTTCCAGACCTTCGGCGCCTTCGCGGCGGCGACGATCATCTACCTGTTGCTGGCGCTGGTCGCCTATCGGCTGATGCTGTGGATCGACCGCCGCTTCCAGATCCCCGGCAGCGCGCCGGCCCGCAAGGCGCGCCGTCTTCCCATGCTGCGGCGCGGAGGTGCGCTATGAACGCGCTGGATTTCTCGGTCGTCGTCGATGCCCTGCCGTTCCTGTGGAAGGGGCTGCAATTCTCGCTGCTGCTGACCGCGGTGGCCTTCGCCGCCGGGCTGGTGCTGGGCACCGGGCTGGCGCTGGTCCAGCATCTGCAGGTGCCGGTGCTGGCGCCGCTTGCCAAGGGCTATGTGGCGCTGATCCGCTCGATCCCGCTGATCATGGTGCTGTTCTGGTTCTTTTTCCTGGTGCCCCTGATCGCGGGCTGGATGTTCAACAACGGCCGGCCGATGCCGGTGGGCGGGGTGCTGACGGCGTTCCTGACCTTCTCGCTGTTCGAGGCGGCCTATTATTCCGAGATCATCCGCGTCGGCCTGCGCTCGGTCGGCAAGGGCCAATACGAGGCCGCCGACGCGCTGTCGCTTTCGACCCTGCAGACCTATCGGCACATCATCCTGCCGCAGGTGTTCCGGGTGACCTCGCCGATCATCCTCAGCCAGACCATCATCCTGTTCCAGGACACCTCGCTGGTCTACGTCCTGTCGCTGACCGATCTGGTGGGCGCGGCCTCCAAGGTGGCGCAGCTGAACGGCCGGCTGGTCGAAATGTATCTGACCGTGGCGGCGGTCTATCTGGTGATCTGCACCGCCGCCTCGCAACTGGTCGCGGTCCTGCGCAAGCGCACCCGCATCGTCACCACCCGCTAGAAAGGTTTCCGGCCATGCACCGCCCCGTTCCCACGGATCCCGTCATCAGGCTGACCGATGTCAACAAGCATTACGGCGCCTTCCACGCCCTGCGCGACGTGAACCTTGCGGTCGCGAAGGGTGAAAAGATCATCATCTGCGGCCCCTCCGGCTCGGGCAAGTCGACGCTGATCCGCTGCATCAACCGCATCGAGCGGCACGACAGCGGCGAGATCCTGGTTGACGGCCACCGGCTGACCGGGGAAACCAGGGATGTCGCCGCCATTCGCCGCGAGGTCGGCATGGTCTTCCAGAGCTTCAACCTGTTCCCGCATATGACCATCCTGCAGAACTGCACCATCGCCCCGCGCAAGTCGCGCGGCCTCGGCAAGGCCGAGGCGGAGGAGCGCGCCATGCATTACCTGACCAAGGTGCGCATCCCCGACCAGGCCGGGAAATATCCCGGCCAGCTTTCCGGCGGCCAGCAGCAGCGCGTCGCCATCGCGCGGGCGCTGTGCATGCAGCCGCGGGTGATGCTTTTCGACGAGCCGACCTCGGCGCTGGACCCCGAAATGGTCAAGGAGGTGCTCGACACCATGGTGGAACTGGCCGAGGAGGGCATGACCATGCTGTGCGTCACCCATGAGATGGGCTTCGCGCGGCAGGTCGCCGACCGGGTGATCTTCATGGATCGCGGCGAAAAGATCGAGGAGGCGGCGCCCGGCGATTTCTTCACCAGCCCGCAAAGCCCCCGCGCGCGGGAGTTCCTGCAGCAGGTCATCCACTGATCGGCGGCGGGGATTGCAGGGCCATCCGGCCCGCGTCGGATGCGCCGCTTTCCCTGCCTTCTGCCATCGGAACGCGGGCTTCGGCAAAGCGCAGGGCCGCTTCCCGCCGCCCGGCGCCGGTGAAGGTCACGGCGCTGCGGCGCCCCCGAAGCCGCCGGCCGGGCCTGGCGGCGCAGCGACCATTCTACAACGCGTGCCGCCTTGCCTGCCCCGCGCCGGCATCGCGTCCGGTGCGCAGCGGTTCGGCGTGCCCGCACGGGTCGGCGCCGGTCGATCCCGCGGCGCGACGGTCACGATTGTCCGAAGCGGCTGCGCAGCGCATCCAGCACCAGGCGATCGACGAAATTGGCGTGCATCATGATCCCCATCGCTTCCTGGTCGACCGGATAGGCGGTGAGTGACGAGAAACCCGGCACGTCCGCCCCCGCGACCAGGAAGAACCCCGAGGCGCCCATCTTGCGCTCTGCGAGGTCCAGCCGGTCGAGGAACATCGCCTGCACCGTATCGGGCCGGAACCCCTTCATGCGGTAATTGGTCATCGGCTGGCGCTTGAACTCGGCCTCCGGCAGCAGGTTCTCCATCATCAGGTCCGACATGGTCGCGGCGATCTGGTCCAGGGGCGCATCCGCCGCCCGCGCGCCCTCGGGCACCGCCACGCCGAAGATGCCGATGGCGCTGTTGCCGCCCTCGTCGGCGCGGTCCAGCCAGATCGCCGCCGAGATCGGCGCCGATTGCGGCTTGCCCGGATCGAAGGCTTGCCAATGCGGCGGCAGGCGATAGTCGAACATCGCGCCCGAGGGCAGGCGGATCCGATGCGCGACCAGCCCGTCGGCGATCGGGTCGGCGATCGGGTCGCGGAATTCCAGCGAACCGACCATGGCCGCAAGCCTCGGGGCCTGGGCCTCGAAATCCTCCAGCGTGGTGTCGGCGCGGATGATCAGCAGGTCGGTGCCGCGCCGCCAGACGCTGATCCGCGTCCTGCGGCCAAAGCCGCTGTCATCCTCGCCGGTCATGACTTCGCCGAAATCGCGCTCGTCGCCGTAAAGGCCGTAATTCTTCGGCCCCCAGACCCGTGCCAGCAGGCGGGCGTAATCCGGCGCCAGGGCGACGCGCTCGGCGGGGATGCGCGCGGCATGGACCGAGATCTGCAAGCGGTCGCGATCCTCGGGCGCATAGCCCAGCCACAGGCGCCGGAACTCGGTGAACATGCCCGATTCGTCGAAATCGCCGACCGTCTCGGCGCTTTCGAACCATTCCAGCCCCTCGGGCAGCGCGGTGCGGAACTGCAGGCCGGGGAAATCGGGCAGCGCCAACCCGCGCTCGGAAAGCCTGTCCTTGCTGCGGGCCAGCGGCTCGACGGGATTGGTCTCTTGTGCCATCGTCATGCGTCCATTCATCATTGCGGCCGCGCCGGCCAGGCCGAGCGCGCCAAGCATCCGTCTGCGGTCCATCATCAGTTCCATAGCCAGTTCCAGCCGTCCTTGATCCGGGCCCAGGCCTTGTCCAGCCCGGTCAGTCCGCCGCCGACCTTCACGCCGGCGCCGACGCCCAGGCCCAGCTTGGCGCCGGCCTCGGCGCGCAACTTGCCCTTCTTGTAGCCGGCTTCGGCATTGGCCTCGGCCTGCGCGCCGACCGCGCCGCTGGCCTCGGCATTCAGCACGATGCCGAAATCCCAGTCGTCGTTCAGCGGCGTGGCGTTCTGGTCGAAAAGCCAGTTATAGAGCGTCACCGCGGCGCGGCTGGCGCGCGTGGGGGTGATGCCCAGCTCGCCGCCGATCTTGCCCTCGACCAGATTGGCCGAGGCGCCCAGCTTGCCGCCCAGCGTCGCCTGTTCGGCGGTGAAGATCGCCTCGCCCTTGGCTTCTGCCTCGGCCTTCAGCGCCGCGCCTTCGGCCGAGCCGACCAGCAGCTCGTCCTCCTTCGAGGAAACCTCGCCCTGCGCGACATAGGCGGATGCGGCGGCCTTGGCCTCGGCCTCCAGCCCCTTGGTGGTCAGCGCGCCCTTCCAATCGGCCTGCGCCTCGGCGCCCAGCACCGCGCCATTGCCCGAGAAGGCCGAATCGGCATCGCCGAAATCGCCCTGGGCGACGGCGACCGACGCCTTGTCGGTCTTGTCAGAGACCTCGGCCAGGGTGAATTCGGCATCGTCCCACTTGCCGCGCCAGTCGGTATCGGCCTCGTAGGTGCCGTCCGGGTTGCGGCGCGTATAGCCGGACCTGACATATTCGCGGATGCCGCGCCGCCATTCCTCGCTGGTGCCGCCGTCCTTGGTTTTGCGCTCGGCCTGGCCGAATTCCCATTTCGGCCCTTCCTCCTCGTCCGGCTGCTCGCCTTCCGGCTTTGCGGGCGGGACGAGATGGTTCGAGCCGACGCCCTGCAGATAGTCCTGCAGGGTCGGGATCGCAAACTGATCGAAGCTGCCGCCGGTGGCCGGGCCGCCCTGCGGCGCCCAGGGGGTGCTGGCGGTCTGTTGCTCGGGCAGGCGCCAGGGGGGGCCTTTCCAGGGCCCGGCCGGCGGTTGGTCCCATCGGGTGAACAGCCGGGTGTCGGTTTTCAGCATGTTCTGCGCCGGCGGGCGGCCTTTGGGGAAAAAGGTGGTCGCGCCGGTAAAGGGCCAGATCGTCGGATCCTCCGCCCGGCATTGGCCATAGGGCAAAGCGGCATCGCCGATCAGGATCGACGGTTTCGGCAGGCTGTTTCCTCCGGGGCCACCCATGTCGTCAGTTCTGCGAGATCTTGTCGGCTTTCAGCCGGATATGCTTGCCCTGGATCACCACGTCGCCTTCCTTCGACATGGTGATCATCGAGTTCTCGCCGACCTTGATGGTCAGCTGGTCGCCCACCCGGATGTTGTGGATCTTGCCGATATCGGTATCGGCGCGGCCGCGCACGATCAGGCTGTGCGACTTGCCGACGCTGGTCTGGAAGGTATGGCCGACCATGATCGACTTCGCGGCGCCGACGATCTCGGACGAGCCGATGCCGACGATCTCGGAACGGTTCTTCTCGACGAACAGCTGGAAGTTGCCCTTGGCGAAGTTGAACGGGTCGGGGATCTTCATCTTGCCAAGCGCGCTGCCGAGCTTGTCGAAAAGCAGCTTCGACTTGCTGCGCAGCAGGTCCGACAGCGGGTTCTGGCCGACCGCGATGGACATGTTGCCCGAGACGAGCTCGTCATGGTCGCCGCCGACCTCGATCGACTTGTCGTGGCCGACGACCTCGGCCTGATTCCGCCCGACCTCCTTGGCGCGATCGTTGAGGATCTCCAAGTTCATGTCCTTCTGGGCATGGACGAAGATTTCTTCCTCGCCCTTCTGGTCCTCGAAGCGCAGCTCGTTGAAGCCCTTGCCCTGATGGGTATTGGTCCGGAAGGTCGAGCGCGTCTTGTGCTTGGGCAACTCGTAAGGCACGCCATTCTTCCCGTTGAACACATTCCCGGTGACGAGCGGCTTGTCCGGATCGCCTTCCAGGAACTCGACCACCACCTCCATGCCGATCCTGGGGATGACCATGCCGCCCCAGCCGGCGCCGGCCCAGTTCTGCGACACCCGGCAGCGCATCGAATGCGCCCCGCTCAGATCCCAATGGAACCGCACCAGGATGCGGCCGAATTCGTCGCAGTCGATCTCGCCCTCGCCGACCACCATCGCCGTCTGCGGGCCGTGCACCACGGGCACCGCCGTGCGCCGCGGCGGCACCATCGGCGCGGTGTCCGGCATCAGGGCGTAGCTGCCGGTGAAGGCATAGCCGTCGCTGCCCGAACCGCCCGAGCCATAGGCTTCCGACACGAAATGATGCGAGGCCGAGAGGCAGAGATAGGTCTCGCCCGTCCCCGGCACCGGGTCGCCCGCAAGCGTCACCCGGCGCCCCGCCCGCAGGCTGGCGCAATCGCCCACCGCCCGGTTGCGGCGATCCGCGCCGCGTTCCTGGCTGGTGCGCAGCCCCGCCACCAGCTTGCCCACGTCCTGCGCCGGATAGTCGCCCGGATAATCGAAGCTCTCGATCTGGCCCTGCGCATGGGCGGCGTCGCCCAGCCGGTCGGCCTCCATCGCCTGGTCGGGCTTCTTGAAATTGTAGTCGGTCAGCCGGATGGCGCCGGTGGTCAGGTTGCGCTCGGGCGACCAGTCCCAGAAATGCTCGCCACCTCCTTCTCCGGCCGCCTGGTGATGGCCGTCATAGGACTTGTAGGGCCGAGCGCCGATGGTCTCATGCGCCAGCACGTCGTCGGTCAGCACCAGCGTATGGCTGCCCGGGGCGTGGCGGAAATGGAAGGAGATTCCGTGCCGCTCCATCTGCCGGCGGGCGAAACCGAGGTCGGATTCGCGATATTGCACGGTGTATTCCAGCACCGGGTAGTGCTGCGAGAGCTGGAACTCGACCGCCGGATCGCCGAGCTGGGCGTAGTCGGCAAGCAGTTCCTGCAGGATCTGCACCACGGTCTTGTCGTGAAAGATCCGCTGGTTGCGGCGGCGCGAGGCGAGCCAGAACCAGGGCCGCAGGGTCAGGTCGTAGCGGTGGCCATTCTCGCCCACCCCGGCCCAGCGGGCCTGGGTGACGATGCCGTCGAAGGGCTGGGTGCCGTCGCGGGTCTCGATCTCGACCGTGGCATGGGTGCCGATCAGCGCGTCGAAGTCGAGATCGTTGCGGGTGGCCAGCGCCTCGACGCGGTAGTCGAACAGCTCGTTCAGGTGGTCCGTGCCGTCGAAGCGCAAAAGCGCCAGGATGTCGGGGCCGAGGGCGGTCGTCAAACGGCCCAGCCGCTCGGACTGGCGCAGGGGGGCGTTCATGAAAAAGGCCTCCGCGGGGGAAAAATGGGTCAAACTGAAACTGCGGGGAGTATGCCCAAGCATCAGGGCAATGCCAAGGCCGGGAACCAGCCTTCCGGCGCCGGCGCCCCGGCCGCGTCATGTGGTCCCCGTTCCCGGCGTCGGGCAGGCGGCGTGGATCTTAGCCCTGCGGGTCCGTGCGTCGCGCCTGCGCCGGGATGTGGAACCGGGCCTCGCGCACCAGGGCGCCCGGATGCGACACCACCTGCAAGCTGAAATCATGCGCGGCGCGGACCGCCGCGACCGGATCGGCGCCGTGCAGGCCGGCCGCCAGGAAGGCGGCGTTGAAGCTGTCGCCGGCGGCGGTGCTGTCCACCGGGGCGACGCGGGGCAGGCCCTCGACCAGCCGGCAGCCCTGCGCATCGGCCAGCAGCACCGGGCCGCCGCCGTTCTTGACCACCACCCGGCCGGCGCCCAGCCGCAGATAGCGCGCGGCGGTCGCCCGGGCATCGGCATCGCCGAAATGCGCCATCTCGTCATCAAGGCTGGGCAGCAGCAGGTCGGCGCAGGTTGCCGCGGCCTCGATCCAGCCGCGCATCTCGGCGGCGCCGGCCCAAAGCCGCGGCCGCAGGTTCGGATCGAACACCACCTGCGTTCCCGCCGCCCGCGCGACGCGCAGCGCCTCCAGCAAGGCCCGGCGCCCGGCCTCGGGCAGGATCGCCAGGGTGATCCCGGACAGGCAGGCGATGCGGCAGCCGGCCAGCGCCGCGCGCAGCCGCTCGGGATCGTCGGCCAGCCGCCGCGCCGCCGAATGGTCGCGCCAATAGCTGAAACTGCGCTCGCCCTTGCTGAGCGAGATGGCATAAAGGCCGATCTCGCGCTCGGGGTCGCGGGCGACATGGTCGGTGCCGATGCCCTCGGCGGCCAGGAAGTCCAGCATCTGCCGGGAATATTCGCCAGTGCCGACGCGGCTGAAATAGCCGACCCGCCAGTCCGGGCCAAGGCTGCGGCGCAGATACCAGGCCATGTTCAGCGTGTCGCCGGCAATGCCCATCCGCCACAGGCCGCCGCCGGCCGGCGACAGCTCGACCATGGCTTCGCCGATGCAAAGGATCAGCGGCGCGTTCATCCTTGCGCCCCGTGGCGCAGCGCCCGTTCCACGCCGCGCAGCTCGGCCAGCCCTTTCAGCCGGCCGATGGCGGGATAGCCGGGCTGCCCGCCGCGGCCGATATCGTCCAGGATGTCCTGGCCGTGATCGGGCCGCATCGGGATGGTCCGATCGGCGCGGCCGGCCGCGCGGCGGCGGGCTTCCTCGCGCAGCACCGCGGCGACCAGCGCCACCATGTCGGTCTGGCCGCCCAGATGCTCGTCCTCGAAGAACGAACCGCGAAGCGCGTCGCCGTCGCGGCGCACATTGCGCAGATGCAGGAAATGCACCCGGTCGCCCAGCCGCGCCATCATGCCCGGCAGGTCGTTGTCCGGCCGCGCCCCCAGCGAGCCCGAGCAAAGCGTGATGCCGTTCGCCGGCAGGTCCACGGCGGCCATGCGCTCGGCGTAATCGGCCTCGGTGGACATCACCCGCGGCAGGCCCAGCAGCGGAAAGGGCGGATCGTCGGGATGGCAGCAGAGCCGCATCCCGATCTGCTGCGCGACCGGGGCGACCTGTTCCAGGAAGTCGTGGAAATGCCGGCGCAGCACCGTGTCCGTCACCGGGGCATAGCTGTCCAGCAGCGCCCGCACACCGTCCAGGGTGAAATGTTCGGCCGCGCCGGGCAGGCCGAAGACCACGTTGCCGGCCAGTTGCTCGCGCCGGGCCTCGTCCATGGCGGCGAAGCGGCGGGCGGCCTCGTCGCGGATCTCCTCGGGGAAATCCTCGGCCGCGCCCTTGCGCTGCAGGATATGGATGTCGAAGGCGGCGAAATCGGTGAAGTCGAACCGCATGCAGCGCGCGCCGTTCGGCCGCCGCCAGGCCAGGTCGGTGCGGGTCCAGTCCAGCACCGGCATGAAATTGTAGCAGATCACCTCGATCCCGGCGTCCTTCAGGTTGCGCATCGAGGCGATCCAGTGGGCGACATGATCGCGCCAGTCGCCGGTCTGGGTCTTGATCGCCTCGCTGACCGGCAGGCTTTCCACCACCTCCCATGCCAGGCCCGAGGGCGTGCCGTCGGCCATCGCCGCCAGTTCGGCCTGCCGGCGGGCGATTTCCCCGGGCGTCCAGACGGTTCCGGTCGGGACATGGTGCAGGGCGGTGACCACGCCCTGCACCCCCGCCTGCAGCATGTCGTCGATCGAGACCCGATCCTTGGGTCCGAACCAGCGCCAGGTATGTCGCATTCACTCCTCCGGGGAAACGGAACTACAGGCCCAGCATCTCGGGCTGTTCGGCGCGCAGCCGCGCCAGCGTCTCGTGGATGCGCGACAGGTGCAGGCCGATGGCGGCGACCGCCTTCTCCTCGTCGCGTTCGCGCAGGGCGGCCAGGATGATCTTGTGCTCCTCCATCGCGTTCCGGGCGTTATAGGACAGCGACAGGTAGCGGGCCCGGTCCATGTGGCCCTTGTTGTCCTTGACCAGGGTCCAGACGAATTCCAGCCCCGAGGCGGCGCAGATGTCGTGGTGGAACTGGTCGTCCAGCGCATGGAAGCCGCTGCGGTCGTCGGCGCGGATGGCGGCGTCCTGGCGCCGGATCAGTTCCGCCAGCGCGTCATGGTCCTGCGGGGTCAGCAGCCGCACCGCCTCGCGCAGGCAGGCGGTTTCCAGTGCCAGGCGGATGAAATGCGCCTGCCGGATCGCCTCGGCCGAGATCTGCGTCACCACCGTCGCCCGTTGCGGGCGGATCTGGATGAAGCCCAGTTGCGACAGCCGGAAGAACGCATCGCGCACCGGCTGGCGCGAGACGCCCATCTGCGCCGCGACCTCGGCTTCGGACAGCCGGGCGCCGGGGGGCAGGGTCAGGTTGATGACCCGTTGGTAAAGCGCCTCATAGACCTGGTCGGTGACCGTGCGCGGGCGCAGGTCGTCCAGGATGGGCAGGGCGGCGGCATCTGTCGGCATCGGCGAAACCATGGCGTTGACGGTGTTGCCAGACTAGCATATTAGATGACTAGAGGAACCGCAAGGCGATTCGGGAGGAGAGTTGCAGATGCCGCTGCTGGACGAGGATCGGTTGTTCCCGCCCGATCCGGCGCTGCGCGACCTGGCGCGGGCGCTTTACCAGGATGTCCGCGACCTGCCGATCATCAGCCCGCACGGCCATACCGACCCGCGCTGGTTCGCCGAGAACCGGGCCTTTCCCGATCCGGCGCAGCTGTTCGTGACACCCGACCATTACGTGTTTCGCATGCTCGCCTCGCAGGGGGTGGCGCTGACCGATCTGGGCGTGCCGCGGGTCGATGGCGGCCCGACCGAGACCGACGGCCGCAAGATCTGGCGGCTGTTCGCCGGCCATTACCACCTGTTCGCCGGCACGCCGTCGCGGCTGTGGCTGGACCATTCCTTCCAGCATGTCTTCGGCATCGACCGGCGGCTGTCGGCGGAAACGGCGGATTGGTATTACGACCACATCTCGGACTGCCTGGCGCGGCCGGACTTCCGGCCGCGGGCGCTGTACGAACGCTTCGGCATCGAGCTGCTCGCCACCACCGAGGCGGCGACGGACGATCTGCGCTGGCACCGGGCGATCCGGGACTCGGGCTGGCGGGGCAGGGTGGTGACGGCCTATCGCCCGGACGCGGTGATCGACCCCGAGATGCCGGGATTTGCCGGGAATGTCGCGCTGATGGGCCAGCAGACCGGCTTCGACACCGCGACCTGGGCCGGCTATCTGGATGCGCACCGGGCGCGGCGGGCCTATTTCAAGGAATTCGGCGCTACCTCCTCCGACCACGGCCATGCCAGCGCCCGAACCGAGGATCTGCCGCAGGCCGAGGCGGCGGCGCTGTTCCAGAAGGCGCTGCGCGGCGCCTGCACGGCGGCCGAGGCCGACGCCTTTCGCGGCCAGATGCTGACCGAGATGGCGCGCATGAGCCTTGAGGACGGGCTGGTGCTGCAGATCCATCCCGGCGCGCGGCGCAACCATTCCGACCCGGTGATGGCGATGTTCGGCCGCGACAAGGGCTTCGACATTCCCGGCCGCACCGATTACGTCGCCGCGCTGCGGCCGCTGCTGAACGCGGTGGGCATGCGCCCCGAGCTGACGGTGATCCTGTTCACCCTGGACGAAAGCAGCTATGCGCGCGAGCTGGCGCCGCTGGCGGGGGTCTATCCCTGCCTGCGCCTTGGCCCGCCCTGGTGGTTCCATGACAGCCCCGAGGGCATGCGCCGCTTTCGCGAGATGACCACCGAGACGGCCGGGTTCTGCAACACCGTCGGCTTCAACGACGACACCCGCGCCTTCTGCTCGATCCCGGCCCGGCATGACGTGGCCCGCCGGGTGGATTGCGCGTTCCTGGCCACGCTGGTCGCCAGTGGCCGGCTGGACCGCGACGAGGCGCCGAGACTGGCGCATGAATTGACCTATGGCCTCGCCAAGAGGGCCTATCGACTTTGACCGTTCATCGGGGAGGATGACATGAAACTGCTGAACACCACACTTGCCGCCTTTCTTGTCACGGCTGCGCTGGCCGGGGCCGCCAGCGCAGAATGCGAAACCACCTTGCGTTCGTCGGACACGCATCCGGACGGCTATCCCACCGTCGAGGGCGTCAAGGCGATGGCGGCCGAGGTCAAGGACAAGACCGGCGGCCGCATCTGCATCGAGGTCTTCCCCTCGTCCCAGCTGGGCGAGGAGAAGGATACCATCGAACAGACCCAGTTCGGCGTCATCGACATGGTGCGCGCCTCGTTCGGGTCGTTCAACGACATCGTGCCGGTCACGCAGACCACCTCGCTGCCCTATCTGTACCGGTCCGAGGACCATCTGCACAAGGTTCTGGACGGCCCGATCGGCGAGGAGATCGCCCGGCAGTTCGAGGACCATGACCTGATCCCGCTGGCCTATTACGACGGCGGCGCGCGCAATTTCTACAACGCGAAGCAGCCGATCCGCACCGTCGAGGATCTGAAGGGGCTGAAGTTCCGCGTCATGCAGAACGACGTGTTCGTGGACATGATGTCGGCGCTTGGCGCCAATGCCACGCCGATGCCCTATGGCGAGGTCTATTCCTCGATCCAGACCGGGGTGATCGACGGGGCCGAGAACAATTTTCCCAGCTATGACAGCTCGGGCCACGCCGAGGTGGCGAAATATTTCACCCTGGACCAGCACCTGATGGTGCCGGAACTGGTCGCCGTGTCCAAGACCAGCTGGGACAAGCTGTCCCCCGAGGATCAGGAGATCATGCGGACGGCGGCCCGGAATTCGGCCACGCTGCAGCGCAAGCTGTGGGCCGAACAGGAAAAGGCCAGCGAGGCGAAGGTGGTGGCCGCCGGCGCCGAGGTGGTCAAGGACGTGGACAAGACCGCCTTCATCGAGGCGATGGCCCCGGTTTATGAGAAATACGTGACCACCCCCGAAGCCAGGGATCTGGTCAAGCGCATCCAGGAAACCCGGTGACATCGCGGCC
>NZ_JBHRXE010000033.1:44595-139408 GCF_042648325.1 Paracoccus simplex
GGTGCCATGCAAGCCGGCATCGCTGCATTGTCGCGCCTGAACGGCTTTCTCAGCCGGGCCAGCCTGTGGCTGGCGGGGACGGGGCTGGTCCTGATGACGCTGATCGTCTTCGCCCAGGTCTTCATGCGCTACGTGATGAACGACAGCCTGCTTTGGGTCGAGCCGGTGGCCATCCTGCTGATGAGCTGGTTCATCTTTCTGGGCTCGGCGGTCGGGGTGCATGAAAGTTTTCACATGGGCTTCGACGTGCTGCTGTTCTTCCTGCCCGACCGCGCCGGAACCTGGCTGAAGGGCCTGTCCGACCTGTCGGTGCTGTGCTTCGGCATCGGCATGGCGGTCTATGGCTGGCAATTGATGGCCAAGACCTGGGGCACCACGCTGCCGGTGATCGGGCTGCCGGGCGGTTTCGGCTACATGCCGCTGTTCGCCGGCGGCCTGCTGATGACGCTGTTCGTGCTGGAGCATCTGCTGAAGCGGCTGACCGGCCGCATGGCCGAGGCCCAGCCGGACGCCGAAGACATCCTGATGACCGAAGCGTGACGGGGGCGGGGCAACATCATGGAATACATGATTCTTTTCGGTGTCTTCACCCTGCTCATGCTGATCGGCACACCCATCGCCTTCTGCCTGGGCATTTCGAGCCTGGCGACGGTGGTCTGGCTGGGCCTGCCGCCGCTGGTGGTGTTCCAGCGCCTGTCGGCGGGGATCTCGGTCTTCACGCTGATGGCGATTCCGTTCTTCATCTTCGCCGGCGACCTGATGGTCCGCGGCGGGATCGCCGCGCGGATCGTGCGCTTTGCCGGGTCGCTGATCGGCCATGTCCGCGGCGGGCTGGGACAGGTGAACATCGCCGCCTCGACGCTGTTCGGCGGCATCTCGGGTTCGGCCGTGGCCGAGGCGGCGGCGGTCGGCGGCATCATGATCCCGCAGATGAAGGACCGCGGCTATGGCGCGGATTACGCGGTCAACGTGACCTCGATGGCGGCGCTGATCGCGCTGATGCTGCCGCCCAGCCACAACATGATCATCTATTCGATCTCGGGCGGCGGGCGGATCTCGATCGCCGACCTGTTCACGGCCGGGATCGTTCCGGGCCTGCTGCTGGCGCTGGCGCTGTCCTTCACCGCCTGGATCGTCGCCGTGCGCCGCGGCTATCCGACCGAGCCCTTTCCCGGCTTTGCCCGGGTGTTCCGCTTCCTGCTGGAATCGCTGCCGGGGATGCTGCTGATCGCCATCATCTTCGGCGGCGTGCGGTCGGGCATCTTCACCGCCACCGAAAGTTCGTGCATCGCGGTGCTTTACGCGCTGCTGGTGACGATGCTGGTCTATCGCAGCATGTCCTGGCGCGATTTCGTCCATGCCACGCAGCAGGCGGTGCGCACCACGGCCATGGTGCTGCTGATCATCGGCATGGCGGGGGCCTTCGGCTGGCTGATGGCCTATCTGCATGTGGCGCAGATCTCGCTCGACTGGATGCAGTCGGTCTCGGACAATCCCTTCGTGATCCTGCTGATGATCAACATCGTGCTGCTGGTGCTGGGCACCTTCATGGACATGAGCCCGCTGATCATCATCACCACGCCGATCTTCCTGCCGGTGGTCAGCGCCTTCGGCGTCGATCCGGTGCATTTCGGCGTCATCATGATCCTGAACCTGGGCATCGGGCTGAACACGCCGCCGCTGGGGCCGGTGCAGTTCGTCGCCGCCGCCGTGGCCCGCATCTCGATCTGGGAGGCGATGCGCAGCGTCTGGCCCTTCTACGCCGCGGGGCTGGCGGTGCTGTTGCTGGTGACCTATGTGCCGGCGCTGTCGCTGTGGCTGCCGGCGCTGTTCCGGGGGCAGTGATGGGCGATCCGGTCCGCACCGTGCTGGCCCATGCGCCCGAGCTGATGGTCGTCCGCTTCGCCTTCGCGGCGGGCGACGGGGGCACGCCGCACCGCCACCCGCATGTGCAATCGACCTATGTCCGGTCGGGGCGCTATCGCTTCACCCTGGACGGCCGCGCGTTCGAGGTCGGGCCGGGCGACGCCTTCGTCATCCCCTCGGGCGCGGTGCATGGCTGCACCTGCCTGGAAGCCGGCGAGCTGATCGACAGCTTCACCCCGCGCCGCGACGATTTTCTGTGAAAGGACATATCGTGACCCATGTCGAAACCCGCCAGGCGGTCCACCCGGACCATGCGAAGACCATGGATACCGAAACCCTGCGCCGGCATTTCTTGGCGGAAGGCCTGTTTCGGGACGGCCGGATCCGGCTGGTCTATACGCATTACGACCGCTTCGTGGTCGGCGGCGCGGTGCCCGGCGGCGCCGAGCTGGTGCTGGACCAGGTGGCCGAGACCCGGACCGCGACCTTCCTGGACCGGCGCGAGATGGGCATCGTCAATATCGGCGGGCCGGGCCATGTCGCGGCCGCGGGCGAAACCTGGCGGATGGGGCAGGGCGACGTGCTCTATCTGGGCATGGGCTCGGGTCCGGTGACCTTCGGCGGAGCGGGGCGGTTCTACATCGCCTCCTGCCCGGCGCATCGCGCCCTGCCCAGCCGCCTTGTCCCGGTGGCCGACGCGAAACAGATGACCACCGGGGCGGTCGAGACCTCGAACAAGCGCACCATCCGGCAGTTCATCCACCCGCTGGTGATGGAAAGCTGCCAGCTGGTGCTGGGCTATACCACGCTCGAGGACGGCTCGGTCTGGAACACCATGCCCGCCCATGTCCACGACCGGCGGATGGAGGCCTATCTTTATCACGGCATGGCACCGCAGGCCCGGGTGCTGCACCTGATGGGCGAGCCGCAGGAGACGCGGCACATCTTCGTCGCCAATGAACAGGCGGTGATCTCGCCGCCCTGGTCGATCCATTCCGGCGCCGGCATCGGCGGCTATGGCTTCATCTGGGCGATGGCCGGCGACAACGTCGATTATACCGACATGGATTTCGTCCAGCCGGAGGCGCTGCGGTGAACCCGTTTTCGCTGCAAGACCAGGTGGCGCTGGTGACGGGCGCCAATACCGGCATCGGGCAGGCCATCGCCGTCGCCATGGCCCGGGCCGGGGCCGAGGTCATCGCCGCCGGCCGCCGCGACTGCGACGAGACGCTGGCGCTGATGGGGGGCGGGCGGCAGATGCGGCTGGATTTCAGCGACCCGATGGCGGCGCGCGATGTCTTTGCATCCGGGCGCATCGACATCCTGGTGAACAATGCCGGCATCATCCGCCGCGCCGATGCGGTGGATTTCACCGAGGCCGACTGGGACGCGGTGATCGACGTGAACCTGAAGGCGCTGTTCTTCACCTGCCAGGCCTTCGCCCGCGCCGCCCTGCCGCGCGGGCGGGGCAAAATCGTCAACATCGCCTCGCTGCTGTCCTTTCAGGGCGGCATCCGGGTGCCGTCCTATACCGCCAGCAAGCATGGCGTGGCCGGTCTGACCAGGCTGATGGCGAACGAATGGGCGGCGCGGGGGCTGAACGTCAACGCCATCGCCCCGGGCTATATCGAGACCGACAACACCCGGGCGCTGCGCGACGATCCCGACCGCTCGGCCGCGATCCTCGGGCGCATTCCGGCCGGGCGCTGGGGCCGGCCCGAGGATATCGGCCAGACCGCGGTGTTCCTGGCCGCGCCGGCCTCGGACTATGTCAACGGCGCGGTGCTGAATGTCGATGGAGGCTGGCTTGCCCGATAGGCTGTATCGCGCCCCGACCGCGGCGCCGGCGGGCATCGTCCATCTGGGTCTGGGGGCGTTCTTTCGCGCCCATGGCGCGATCTATGTGGCCGAGGCGGGCGGCTGGGGCGTCATCGGCGTTTCGCTGCAATCGCCGGACACCCGCGACCGGCTGCGCCCGCAGGGCTGGGCCTATACCGCGCTGGAACTGGCGCCCGAGGGGGAAAGGCCGCAGGTGGTGACGGTGCTGCGCGACGTGCTGGTCGCGCCCGAGGATCCGCAGGCGGTGCTGGACGCGATGGCCGCGCCGGGCACGCATATCGTCAGCCTGACGGTGACGGAAAAGGGCTATTGCCACGAACCCGCCACCGGCCGGCTGAACCGCGACCATCCCCGCATCCTGCATGACCTGGCGAACCCGCTGCCGCAATCCGCGCCGGGCTTCCTGGTCCGCGCCCTGGCCCTGCGCCGGGCGGCGGGACTGCCGCCCTTCACGGTGCTCAGCTGCGACAACCTGCCGGAAAACGGCCGCGTCCTGCGCGGCGTGGTGCTGGACCTGGCCGGGCTGATCGACCCCGCGCTGGCGGGCTGGATCGCCGCCGAAGCGGCCTTCCCCTCGACCATGGTGGATCGCATCGTGCCCGCGACCACGCCCGCCGACCTGGACCGGCTGGAGGCCGCCGCCGGCTATCGCGACGCGGCGCCGGTGATGCACGAACCCTTCCGGCAATGGGTGATCGAGGACCGGTTCCGCGGCCCCCGCCCGGCCTTCGAGACGGCGGGCGCGCAGCTGGTCGCCGACGTGACGCCCCATGAGCACATGAAGCTGCGGATGCTGAACGGCACCCATTCCAGCCTGGCCTATCTGGGCTATCTGGCGGGGCACCAGACGATCGCGGACAGCATGGCCGATCCGGTCCTTGCCGGTTTCGCGTGCCGGCTGTGGCGCGACGAGATCATCCCGGCGCTGACCCCGCCCCCGGGCCAGGATCTGGCGGCCTATGCCGATGCCCTGGCCGCCCGCTATGCCAATCCGGCGATCCGGCACCGGACCTGGCAGATCGCCATGGACGGCAGCCAGAAGCTGCCGCAGCGCATCCTGGGCACCATCGCCGAATCCCGTGCGGCCGGACGGGCGGTGCCGGGCCTGACCCTGGCCGTCGCGGCCTGGATGCGCTACGTCTCGGGCCGGGACGAGCAGGGGTTGCCGATCGAGGTCCGCGACCCGCTTGCCCCGCGCCTGGCGGCGCTGTGGACCGGCGATCCGGCCGCGACAGTGCGCGGCTTCCTGGCCCTGGCCGAGGTGTTTCCGCCCGCCCTGCGCGACGATGCCGGCTTTGCCGCCGCGCTGACCAAGGCGCTGGCGGTGCTGATCCGGCGGGGGGCGCGGGCCGCGGCCGCGGGCCTTGTCCATGCCTGACCGTTTGATGCCTGACCCTGCCATGGCCGACCGTCCCGCCGCCCTGCTGCTTTCCCCCGGCGACGGTGTCGGCATCGCCCTGCGGGCGCTGGAGCCGGGCGAAACCCAACTGGGCGTCCGGCTTGCCGAACCGGTTCCCGCCGGGCACAAGTTCGCGCTGCGCCCGCACGCGCCGGGCGATCCGATCATCAAATACGGCCAGGTCATGGGCGAGGCCACCGCCGCCATCGCGCCCGGCCGGCATGTGCATGTCCAGAACGCCGGGATGGGCGTGCCGGGCCGGGGGGCCGCCGCCGGCCAGGCCGGACGGCTGCCCGCGCCCCCCGACAGGCGCAGCTTCCAGGGGTTTTCGCGCCGCGACGGCCGGGTCGGGACGCGCAACTTCATCGGCATCATCGCCTCGGTCAACTGCTCGTCCACCGTCTGCAACGCCATCGCGCGCGCGGCGAATGCCCGGCTTCTGCCGCAATTCCCCAACCTGGACGGCTTCGTGCCCATCGTCCACGACCAGGGCTGCGGCATCGCCACGGCGGGCGAGGGCTTCGCCCTGCTGGTGCGCGTGCTCAAAGGCTATCGCGACCATCCGAATTTCGGCGGCGTGCTGCTGGTCGGCCTGGGATGCGAGGTCAACCAGCTGACCCTCTACCGGCGCGACGACGAGACGCGCCAGCGGCATGCCAGCTTCAACATCCAGGAGGTGGGCGGCTCGGCCGAGGCGGTGCGCCGCGCGCTGGAGCGACTTGCCCCCATCGCCGCCCGCGCCGATGCCGACCGCCGCCGGACCCTGCCGGTTTCCGGGCTGACGCTGGGGATGCAATGCGGCGGCTCGGACGGGTTTTCCGGCATCACCGCCAATCCGGCGCTTGGCGTCGCCTCGGACCTGCTGGTCGCGGCGGGCGGCACCTCGATCCTGTCGGAAACGCCCGAGATCTACGGCGCCGAGCATCTGCTGATCGCCCGCGCCAGCGCCGCGGACGGCCAGCGGCTGCGGACGATGATCCGCTGGTGGGAAGACTACATCCGCGCCAACGGCGCCAGCCTGGACAACAATCCCAGCCCCGGCAACAAGCGCGGCGGCATCACCACCATCCTGGAGAAATCGCTGGGCGCGGTGGCCAAGGCCGGGCTGGCGCCGCTGTCGGCCGTGCATGGCTATGCCGAGCCGATCCGCGGCCCCGGCCTGGTCTACATGGACAGCCCCGGCTATGACCCGGTCGCGGCCACCGGGCAGGTGGCGGCGGGCGCCAATGTCATCGCCTTCACCACCGGGCGCGGCTCCTGCTTCGGCGCCCATCCGGTGCCGTCGCTGAAGCTCGCCTCGAACACGGCGCTGTGGCGGGCGATGCGCGGCGACATGGACATCGACTGCGGCAAGGTCGCCGAAGGCGCGGTCTCGCTGCAGGAGATGGGCGAGGAGATCTATGGGCAGATCCTCGACACCGCCTCGGGCGCGCGCAGCAAATCCGAGATCTTCGGCTATGGCGACGCGGAATTCGTGCCCTGGCGCATCGGCGCGGTGCTTTAGCCGGCGCCGCTTGCCAAACCCATGCGAATGCCCATATGGTAATGCGAAACGCAAAAACGCATTGGGAGCGAGATGTCCGAATCGACGGTCACCATCAAGGGCCAGACCACCTTGCCGAAATCCGTCCGGCAGGCGCTGGCGCTGGGGCCGGGGGACCGGTTGCGCTATGTGATCCTGGACGATGGGCAGGTGCGGCTGATGCGGACCCGCCCGGTCGCCCAGCTGGCCGGGATGCTGCGCCGCGAGGGCCAGCGCCCGGTGTCGCTGGAGGAGATGGAGCAAGCCATCGCCGCTGGCGCGCAAGACCGGTGATCGCGCTGGATACCAATGTCGTCCTGCGCTTCCTGACGCAGGACGACCCGGCGCAGTTCCCGCAGGCCAGCGCCCTGTTCGCCCGCCTGACGGCGGACAGCCCCGGCTATCTGTGCCGCGAGGTGCTGGTCGAGATCGTCTGGGTTCTGGAACGGGCCTATGACCTGCCGCGGCAGGACATTGCCGCGGCGCTGGACGGGCTGCTGGCCGCGCCCGAGATCGTCGTCGAGGCCGCGGACCGGGTCGGGCTTGCGGTCGAGCGCTATCGGCAGGGCGGCGCGGGCTTTTCGGACCACATGATCGTGCTTGCGGCCCGGGATGCCGGGTGCAGCGCCACCTTCAGTTTCGACCGCAAGGCCGTGGCGCAGGCCGGCATGGTCGCGCCGCCGCCGGAAGGCTGATCCGGCGCCGGCATCCCTGCGCGGCAAAAGCCGGCACGGCGCCGCCCCGCATCGGTCCCGATGCGGGGCGGGCCTGTCCGGGTCAGTCGGCCCTTGCGACCTGCTTCGCGGCGGCGCGGGCGGCGGCGGTGACCGCGACCACCAGCGGCTGGTCGAATTGCGGCTGCAACCGGACGGCCGAGGCCGAAAGCGGGCCGCCGCCCATGATCACCGCCTCGGCGCCGTCCTTGCCGGTCGATTGCCCGACCGCCTCGGCCAGCGCGGCGTCCAGCCGGGCGGGATCCTGCACCAGTTCGGTCGGATCGCCCGGCGTCACGCGGACGCCGCGATATTGCGCCTCGTAGCCAAGCGCGGCCGCCTTCTGGCGGAAGGATTCGACCAGTTTCTCGTCCGGCGTCACCGTCACGATGCCAAAGGGCCGGCCGTCGCGCGCGGCCTCGTGAAACACCTCCTCGCCGATGCCGAAGACCGGGATTTCCACCGCGGCGCGCAGCTCCGGCAGGCCGGGATCGCTGAAGGCCGAGACGATCAGCGCCGCGACGCGCGGGTCGGCGGCCGCCTCGGTGCCGATGGCGACCACGCCGGGGACCGCATTGGCCATGTCCTCGGGCGTGGTCAGCAGCGCCGGGGCGCCGGCATTGCTGCGCCCCTCGACCTTGGCGGCATCCCCGATCGCGGCCTGGGCCAGCCCGGCCATGGATTGCGTCGCCGCCTCGTTCGAGTTCGGGTTGATCAGCACGATGATCCGGCCGGGGCTCTGGGCCGTATCCTGGGCGGCGGCCGGGCCCGACAGCAGCCCCAGGCTGCAACCGGCGGCCATGGCCCAGTGCCGGGCGCGGGCGGTGATGGTGATGGTCATGGCTCAGTTCTCCCGGAAGCGCTGCGCCGAGGGCAGGCGCTGCATCAGCAGGTAATAGAGGATCCCGGCGGGCAGCAGGCTGGCATACCACGAGATGCCCGAGAAGATCAGCGCGAAGACCACGCCGACGGCCATGGCGATGACGGCGGCCATGTTCACGCCCTTGTAGGGCCCTTCGGGATCATAAAGCTTGTCCAGGTTCAGCTCTTGCTTGCGCAGGATGAAGTAATCCACCACCAGGATGGCGAAGATCGGGCCCAGGAAGGCGGAATAGGTGCGGATGAACAGGTTCAGCCCGGCCGCCGATTCGTCCTTGACCAGTTCCCAGGGGAAGGTGCCGAAGGCCAGCAGGCCGACGATCACCGCCGAGGTCTTGAAGTTGATCTTGAACACGTCCATCAGCGCATAGGCCGGCGGCACGACGTTGTTGAGGATGTTCGTGGTGACCTGCGCGAAGGCGATGAACAGCAGCGTCACCACCAGCAGCAGCTTGTTGTCGACGGCGCTGGAAAACACCTTGATCGGATCGACCTCGCCCGTCGCGCCCGAGACCATCAGCCCGATCAGGCCCATGAACAGCGTCGCCGGCAGGATCGAGTTGGCATAGATCGCGATCTGCCGCACCGGCCCGACATCCTTGCGCAATTCGCGCGAATAGTCCGAGACGTTCAGCATCATCGTCGAATAGATGCCCAAAAACAGCATGGTGCCGCCCCAGAAGGGCGCGCCCCAGGTGCCCTCGACATTGATCAGGTTGGCGCTGATCTCGTCGCCGTATTTGTTGATGACGCTGAAGAACATGTAGATCAGCGAGCCGATGATGAAGACCGAGCCGATGTTCTCCAGCCATTTGATGCCGTGGAAGCCCAGCACCGACAGGCCGATCTGCAGGGCCTGGAAGCCGATGAAGAACACCCAGATGTTGGAATAGCCGAACAGCGTGTCGGAAACGAGGTTCAGCGCTCCGGCGCCGATCCAGCTTTGGAAGCCGAACCAGACGATGGCCGGGACCGAACGCACCAGCGCCGGGATCCGGGTGCCGGTGAAGCCGAAGGCGGAGCGCGCCTGCACCATGAAGGGAATGCCGTATTTGTGCCCGGCCTGGCCGTTGATCATCAGCGCGATGCCGATCACCGTGCAGCCGATGGCGATGGCCACGAAGGTCTGCAGCAGGTTCAGCGTTCCCACCAGCCCCGAGCCGATGGTGAAGGTGCCGATCGAGACGCAGCCGCCCAGCCAGGCGAACAGATAGGACCAAGGGTCCATGATCCGGGCCTGCTGCGGGGCCAGGCTTTCCTCGCCCACGGCCTTGTGCTCGATCACGGCGCTGTCGGGCGCCGCCTCCTGGGTTGTCATTGTCATGTTCTCCTCCCTTGTCTCCGTTTCCCTATTTCTGGTTGGGGAAAGCGTAGGCGTTGATCTTGCTGGTCTTCAGCCCTGCGCCCACCAGCGCCTCGATCATGCGGGTCGCGACGCTGACGCCGTCGATCACCGGAATGCCGGTTTCCTCGCTGAGCCAGGCGGTCAGATCGGCCATGCCGGCGCAGCCCAGAACCACGGCCTCGCAGCGGTCCTCGCGGATGGCGCACAGGATCTCGTCGCGGACCTTGATGCGCGCGTTCGAGCCGGGCTCCTCCAGCGCCAGAACCGGGATCGCCGCCGAGCGCACGCGGCGGCATTGATGCGACAGGCCGTAGCCGTGGATCAGATGCTCGATCACCGGGACCGAGCGCGGCAGCGTGGTGACGACCGAGAACGAGGTCGCCAGCATGCTGGCCGCCTTCACCGCCGCCTCGCAGATGCCCAGCACCGGGCCGCTGGCCAGTTCGCGGCAGGCGGCGATGCCCGGGTCGTCGAAACAGGCGACGACGATGCCGTCGATGCCCTGCGCCTCGGCCTCGCGGACCCGGGCCAGCAGGCCGGGCAGCGACATCGCCTCATCGTAATGGCCCTCGATGCTGGCGGGCGATCCGGCGGCGGTGGCGCCCTGGATCACCGTGCCGGGACCGGCCGCCGCGCGCGCGGCCTCGACGATCTTGTCGGTCATTGTCTGGGTCGAGTTCGGGTTGACGACCAGGATTTCCACCACTACCTCCATTCATGTTAACAAAGATTGTTAACAATGATTGTCATCAAGTCAACGATTCTGTGGGGTGGTTGCCTGGCCCGGGATTTGCCGGTAATTTCCGAAGGTCGATCAGAAAGAAGACCAGAACCGATGGACGCCCAGCCCGAAAGCCAGATCGTCGACGCGGTCCTGAACGCGATTTCCGAACAGCGCCTGCCCGCCGGGGCGAAGCTGGGCGAACAGGCGCTGAGCGAGCTGTTCAACTGCAACCGCGCCAATGTCCGCCGCGCGCTGGCCTCGCTGGCCGCCAAGCAGGTGGTCGAGCTGCGCCCCAATCGCGGCGCCTTCGTCGTCACCCCTTCGGCGCAAGAGGCGCGCGAGGTCTTCCAGGCCCGCCGCGCCATCGAGCGCACCATCGCCCGGCAGGCCGTGGCCCGGGTCAGCGACGAGGATGGCGCCTATCTGCGCGCCAATATCACCGCCGAGGCCGAGGCGCGGGCCCGCCGGGACAAGCCGACCGAGCTGCGCCTGTCGCAGCAGTTCCACATGTATCTGGCGCGGCTTTCCGGCAATCGGGTGCTGGAACGATTCCTGGCCGAACTGACCATGCGCAGCACCCTGATCCTGGGCATGTATCCCAGCGCCGGGCATTCCTGCGCGAATTGCGACGACCATGTCGGGATCGCCGACGCCCTGATGGCGCGGGACGAGGCGTTGCTGCTGCGCCTGACCGACGAACACCTGCGGCATCTGGAGGCGGGGCTGAATTTCGACCTGCCGCCGGTCTCCTCGGTCAGCCTGAAGGATCAGTTGATCGGGGTTTCCGCGACGGGCGGTGCAGGGCACGAGACCGGGCACCGCAACGGCCCCGCGACCTGAGCCGTCGGCCCCGGCGGCCGGCCGGCGGGGGCATCCGGATCGGGGCGATCCTGCCGTGCCGGCGGCGGGACCGCATCCCTGTCCCCATGCCGCCTGCCGCCGGAACCCTCATCTCAGCTGGTCGGGCAAGGGGATGAACTCGCCGTCGTCGCCCGGCGGCAGTTGGAAGCGGCCATGCTGCCAGTCGCCCTGCGCCCATGCCTGCTTGGCGGCGTCGATCCGTTCCTGCGACGAGGCGACGAAATTCCAGGAAATGTAGCGTGGCCCGTTCATCGTCTCGCCGCCCAGCACCATCAGCCGGGCGCCGGCCTCGCCGGCCTTCAGGCTGATGCGGTCGCCGGGGCGGAACACCATCATCCGGCCGGCCGGAAAGCTGTCGCCGGCGACCAGGATGCCGCCCTCGACCACATAGACGCCGCGGTCCTCGTGGTCGTCGGGCAGCGGCAGGCTGGCGCCGGGCGCAAGGACCACATCGGCATAGAAGGTCTCGGTGAAGGTCTTGACCGGCGCGCGCGCGCCCCAGGCCGCGCCCAGGATCAGCCGCACCTGCTTGCCCCCGTCCTCCAGGAAGGGCAGCGCCTCCTTGCCGTGATGTTCGAACGAGGCATCGCGGTCTTCCGCCTGCTCGGGCAGCGCGACCCAGGTCTGGATGCCGAAAAGCGAGCCGGGCTGCTTGCGCATCGCCTCGCTGGTGCGCTCGGAATGGGTGACGCCCTTGCCGGCGATCATCCAGTTGACCTCGCCGGGATGGACCATCTGGTCGGCGCCGGTGCTGTCGCGGTGCTGGAACGCGCCCTGGTACAGATAGGTCACCGTCGCCAGCCCGATATGCGGATGCGGGCGCACGTCGATGCCGCCGCCGGTCAGGAATTCGGCCGGGCCCATCTGGTCGAAGAAGATGAAGGGGCCGACCATTTGCCGGCGCGGCGCGGGAAGCGCGCGGCGCACCTCGAAGCCGCCCAGGTCGCGGGCGCGGGGAATGATCAGCGTCTCGATGGATTCCAGGCCCTGGCGATCGGGGCAATCCGGGTTCTGCGTGGGGTTCCAGCTCATGTCGGGCTCCTTTCGTGGGTCCGGGATGCGAGGGTTCAGCGTATCAGGTCTTGCGCAAGGCGGCATCGGGGCTGTCGGGGGCGGGCGCCATGCCGCCTCGTGCCGGGGCGGCGGGGTCACGGCGGCCGCGCGCACCGCATCGCGGCCGCGATCGCCGGACGACAACCCTATGGGCTAGGTTTACAGGCGCGGCCGGCGTAAGTTACTAGAATAACAAATCGCATGGGCCAGTCATCCCGAACGGACCCACCGGTCCCAGGGCCGGGCGCGCCTGGCGATCCGGGGCGTTTCACCGCCCGCCGCCGTTGCTCGGGAGTCGTTCTGATGCGCCAGTCATTCTCCTGCAGGCTTGCAGACTATCCTGTCCTCGTCGCCGCGGCGGCATGGATCGTCCTGTCGGGGGCCGCATGGGCGCAGGATCCGCTGGCGTCGAACAACGGGCTTTACCCGTCGGACAACTGGCGGGGGCGCTTCCTGCTGGCGAACCTGGACTATCCCGAGCAGCCCGAGCAGAAGGGCTGGCCCTTCCGCGAGACCGCCGGCCCGCTGTCGCAGGAGACCGCGCCCGAATATGCCCGCCGTCTCAAGGCCTATCTGGGCCTGACGCTGGGGACGCTGGTGGACAGTCCCGACGACTGGGATCCGGTCAAGGCCGGCTGGTACGACATGGTCTGGAGCGGCGAAGGAACGGTCGCGGGCGGGGTGACGGACCCGACCTCGGGGCGCGAGGCGCTGATGAACACCTATTCCGGACAGATCATGCCGGCCGTGACCTTCCCCGAGGGCCAGGCGCCGCAAGGCCCGGTGCAGAACCATGCGGTGATCTATTACAATGCGCCGGCCGCCGCGATGCTGGGGCGGGTCTGGGCCAATCTCTATGCCCCGAACCTGAAGGCGGTCAGCTTCCCCGAAGGCTCGGTCGTGACCAAGGTCGAGGCGGTGACCAACACGCCCGAGGACTGGCCCGTCCTGGAAAACACCTCGGTCTGGCATGTCTTCCGCCCCACGACCGAGGACCAGCTGGCGGGCGGGCCGAACCTGCGCCCGCATGTCCTGCCGGTGCGCCCGCTGCAGATGGCCGTCCGCGTCAAGGACAGCGCCGCCGCGCCGGGCAGCGGCTGGGTGTTCGCGGTCTTCGTCTATGACAAGGACGCGCCCGGCCTTTCGGCATGGGAACGCTTCGTGCCGCTGGGCCTGCAATGGGGCAACGACCCGGAGGTCACCGGACCCAGGGCCGACCGCTTCGGCCGGGCCGCGATCCGGCAAAGCTGGATCAACCCGGCGGCCCCCGCCTTTACCCGCGAGACCTTCGGCTGGGGCGGGCGCCTTTCCGGGCCGATGGATGTCTCGAGCCGGCACAACGTCATCCTGCCCAGCGGCGAACGCTATGTGAACGACCAGCATGTCAACGCCTCGTCCTGCCAGAGCTGCCACGGCACGGCCGAGTTCCCGCGGGCGGCCAATCTCTACCCCTCGCCCAATCGCAGCTTTCCCCGCGACGACCTGCCCTTCCTGCTGTACGAGCCCGGCTCGCCCGACTGGATGCGCTGGTTCCAGAACCGGCCCGGATCCGAGCCGATGACCAGAAGCGCCGGGATCGTGGCGCTGGATTACGACATGGCGCTGATGTTCGCGGTTTCGGCCTATAACGAGGTCGCCGGAAACGCGCGGCTGGAGCAAGAGACCGTCGATGTCCATTAGCATGGAGCAGGCCGGCGCGGCGCCTTTCGCCGCGGGTGACGAAGCTGCCGACTGGTCGGAATACCGCCCGGTCTCGGCCATGTTCGTCGATCTTGTCGGCTCGGCCGAGCTGATCGGCACGCTGGGGCCGGAACGCTACAACGCCGCGCTGCGGGCGTTTCACAACCTGGTCACGGCGCATGTCCGGCTGTTTGGCGGCGAGGTGGTGCAATATCTGGGTGACGGCGTGATGTGCCTGTTCCATCGCGGCCACGAGGAGATGGCGCGCGCGGCGGCGGCGATCGCGGCCGGGCTGCGCATCGCCGGGGCGATCCAGCGGCCCGGATCGGCCTTTCCCGCCAATGTCCGCATCGGCATCGCCTCGGGGCTGGCGCTGTTCAGCGACGGGGCCAGCGCCGCCGGGGTGCGCGCGGTCGGCAATTGCATCAATCTTGCGGCCCGGCTGCAGGCGGTCGCGCCGCCGGGCAGCGTGCTGGTCTGCGCCGAAAGCCGGCGCGGCGCGCAAGGGCTGTTCGCGTTCCGCGCCCTGCCGGACCAGCCGCTCAAGGGCTTTGCCGAGGCGGTCAGCTGCTGGGAGGCGGGCGAGTTGCGCGGCGAACGCGCCGCAAACCCCGCCCGCCCGGGTCTGGTCGGCCGCGTGGCCGAAAGCGCGGCGTTGGAATCGGCCCTGGCCGAAGCGATGGCGGGCCGGGGCCAGACCGTCGCCGTCATGGGCGAGGCCGGCTTCGGCAAGACCCGGCTGCTTGAGGAATTCGCCCATTCGCCGCTGGCACAGGCCTGTCAGCGGCTGGTGCTGAACGGCCGCCGCGACGAAAGGGGCGGCGACTTCCACCCGATCAAGGCGCATCTGCTGTGGGTCGCCGGCGTGGTGCTGGACGATGACGAGCACCGGCGCGAGGCGAAGCTGCGGCAGATGTTCAGCGCGGTCTGGGGCCTGCAGGGCACGGCCATCGACGACCTGCTGGTGCTGCTTGACGCGCATTCCGACGCCGACCGCCAGCTCAGCGCCGATCCGGTGCTGCTGCGGCGCTGGCTTTGCGACCAGTTGACCAGCCGCATCCTTGATCTGCAGGGCGTCTCGCCGGCGCTGATCGTGGTGGTCGAGGATGCGCATTGGCTCGACCCCAGCTCGGTCGAATTCCTGGCCGGCTTCCAGGCGGTGCTGCGGGACCGGCCGGTCCTGATGCTGTTCAGCCAGCGCACCGCGGGCCCCGAGGACCAGCCGGTGCTGGCGGCCGATCTGGCGCTGCGCCTGCAGCCGCTGTCGCGCGCCCAGTCCCAGGACCTGATCCGCAACCTGCTGAGCGCGCGCGCCGACGACCTCGACATGGTCCGATGGGTGCAGGACAAGGCGCGCGGCGTGCCGCTTTACCTCACCGCCTTCGCCGATTACGCGCTGCGCAAGGAGAAGGCCGATTTCGGCGCGCCCGACCTGCCGCTGGACCTGCTCGACGTGATCGAGGAAAGCCTGGGCCGGCTGCCCGAGCGCACCCGCCGCTTCGCCCAGGCCGCCGCCGTCATGGGCCCGCATTTCGAGCCGACGATCATCGCCGCGCTTCTGGGCGAAAGCGGCGACGGCATCCGCCGCCATGTCGACCGGCTGGTGGCGGAAAAGCTGGCCGCGGAACGCGCCGGCATCCTGGGCATGGCCTTCGCGCATGACCTGGTGCGCGAGGCGATCTACGGCAATCTCGGCACCGATCTGCGCCGGCGGCTGCATGCCGATCTGGCCGCGGTGATCGAGACGCGCTGGCCCGAGGTGCCGGCGCATTTCCTGGCCCTGCATTTCGAGAATGGCGGCCAGCCCGCGCGGGCGCTGCGCTATCTGGTCAATGCCACGCTGGCCTCGGTCCGCGTCGGCGCCCTGCAAGAGGCGCGCGACCATCTGGGCCGCGCCTTCGCCCTGCTGCCCCACCTGACCGACAACCACGAGCGCCGCCAGCAGGAGCTGGCGCTCTACAGTCTCGAGGGGCCGTTGCAGATGATCCTGGGCGGGCCGGGCAATGCCGCCTTCGGCGATGCCCAGCGGCGCAGCATGGACCTGATGCGCGAGCTGGGCCTGAACCAGGATCGCGCGCATCTTTACTACAATTCCGGCCTGCACGACTGGGCCTGCTGCCGGCTGGACGCGGCGCAAACCACCGCCCGGACGGTGCTGGCCCTGCCCAACGAAGGCGAGGGCGCGCAGCTGGCCGGGCACACGCTGGCCGGTCTGGTGGCCTGGCACAAGGGCGACCTGGGGCGGGCGGGCCATCATCTGGCCCGCACCATCGCGCTTTACCGCCCCGAGAGGCACGCGCCGCTCTTTTCCAAATACCTCAAGGATTTCGGGGTGTTCAGCCTGTTCTATTCCGGGCTGACCGCCTCGGTCGCGGCGGAGTTCGAGGCGGCCGAGGATTTCGCCAGCCGCGCGCTCGAACTGGGCCGGGCCCTGGGCATCGCCCATGCCCGCGGCTTTTCCCTGCTGGCGATGTTCCTGACCGAGATGTTCCGCGGCGATCCCGAAACCACCATCGCCCATGCGAAACAGGCCGAAGCCCTGGCCCGCACCCATCATTTCCCGGAATTCCTGGCCATGTCCGGCTTCGCGCAGGGCTGGGCGCTGACCCGGCAGCCGGCGACCCGCACCGAGGGCATCGCGGCGATGATCGACGGGCTCGAGGGCTGGCGGCGGACGAATTTCATCGCCTGGCAGTCGCTGTTCGAGGCCATGGTGATCGAGGAACTGGTCAAGGCCGGCGAGCCGGCCCGCGCCCAGGCCTATCTGCCGGGGCTGAAGGCCCGCCTGGCCCAGACCGGAGAGGCGCAGTTCCTGGCCCCGGCCCTGATCGCCGAGGCGCAGCTTCTGGCCGCGCAGGGCCAGCCACAGGCGGCGCGCGCCGGCCTGGCGCAGGCATGGGGCCAGGCCCGCGCGATGCGGGCGCATCTGTGGCTGGCCCATGCCGAACGGGCGGGCGAGCGCATCGGCTGGATGCCGGAATGACCCCGGATCCGGCGCGGGATATCGGGCAGTTTCCGCTGCTTTCGGGGCTGGAGGACGCCGTTCGCCAGCGCGCGGCCCGGTCGTTGCGCTGGCAGCATTTCGCCAGCGGCGCCATCGTCATCGACCGCGACGAGGAACAGGCCGACGTGCATTTCCTGACCCGCGGCCAGCTGCTGGCCGTCTATTGGACCCGGGACGGGCGCGAGATCATCTTCACGTCGATGTCCGAGGGGAATTATTTCGGCGAGCTGACCGCGCTGGACGGGGTGCCGCGCTCGCTCTGCGTCTATGCGCGCACGGCGGCAGAGCTGGCGATCATGCCGGCCGCCGTCTTCCGCGAGCTGATCCGGGACAGCGGCCTGTTCCGCGACCGGGTTCTGGCCGGGCTGACGCATCGGGTGCGCGACCTGACCGAGCGGATGTGCCAGCTGACATCCCTGTCGGTGCCGGATCGCGTCAAGGCCTTCGTCCTGCGCCGCGCGGTCCAGGCCGACTGCCTGCGCCCCGGCGCGGTGCTGCGGGATTTCCCCACCCATGCCGAGATCGCCGCGCAGATCGGCGCCAACCGCGAGGCGGTCAGCCGGGCGCTGTCGGCGATGCGGCAGGACGGCATCCTGCGCGCCGGGCGCGGCGAGATCATCATCGCCGACCCCGATGGCCTGCTGGATCAGGATCTTTAGCGCCCGCAGTCATGCTGCGGCCGCGATCACCGCCAGCGCGCCCTGCGCCATCTCTTTCGAGATGCGGTCGGTGATGTGGCCCTTGGCGATCCGGTGCAAGGCGACCTCGATGGCGTCGCCGCTGATGGTTTCGTGGTCCTGCACAAGGGAAAGCGCGACCCTGCCGATGGTGAATGCAACCATATCGGGGCTTTGAAGATGCGACATGATTTCCTCTCCTGTCATGATGGACGCATCTCCCCGGCTTCGCTGTTCGGAATCCGAGGCGACCAGGTTTTCCGGTGGGCGGGGGGCGGCGCGGGTCCGCCCCCCGGAACTTGTCAAAACGTCACTCGTCAACACCCTGAAAAGTGCTTGGTCATGAAACGCCGCAGATGATCGGTTTGTCGGAATTGTAGTCGATGTAATGCCAGCCATTCCGGATCGTGGTGATGGAATAGACATCGCCGCTTTCGTCGATGAATTTGAAATGCCAGCCCTTGCTGTTGTAGAAATTGATCCGATAGGAATAGATCACGCCCCGGTCATGGCTGACATAGCCGTTGACGATGCCGATATTCTCGGCGCCGGGCGAGGTATAGCCGGCGCCGCCCGGCTCCCAGAACAGGGCCTGATAGCCCGGCGGGGTGGTCGGGCCATGGGCCAGCTCATCGGCGAGCGAGGCGGCGGAATAGCCCTGTTGCTTGGGGTATCCGACCTCATAGGCCTTGCCCAGATCCGTGGTGCGGGACAGGACCAGGTGATTGTCGCGATCCAGAATATCCGTCATGGTAGCTCCTTGCCGAAAGCGATGGCCATCTTGGCAAGGAACAGACTAGCGCGGCCGCCGGCGCGGCGATGTGTCCTGGCGCACAGGGGCGGTTTTTTGTGACTGCCGCGCGCGCGGCGGGCTGGCCGGGTCGTGCCCGGCCAGCCGCGGGGGTCAGCGCACGGCCGAGACGACGATCTCGATCAGCACGTCCTTGCCCAGTTCGGCGACGCCGATGGTGGCGCGGGTCGGCAGATGCTGGGCGGGCAGCCATTCCAGCCAGGCCTCGTTCATGCCCTCCTTCTGGTCGAAATCGGTGATGTAGAGCATCGCCGTGACCAGCTTTTCCTTGTCCGAGCCGATCTCGGCCAGCAGCTTGTCGATCTTGGCGCAGATCTGCGCGGTCTGGCCCTTCATATCTTGGGTCAGGTCGTCGGCGATCAGCCCGCCGAAATGCAGGATGCCGCCGGCCTCGACGATGCGGTGGTTGATCCGGGTCGGGAAATGGCGCTGGATCATCGGGTTTCCTTTCGTTGGGAAGGTTGTGATCACGCGGCGAAGCGCGCGATCGAGAAGGGCGCCAGGGGCGCATTGGTGCCGCCGGTGGCGATCAGCCCGGCCATGATCTCGCCCACGCCCGGGCCCATCTGGAAGCCGTGCGCGGAAAAGCCGAAGGCGTGGAACAGCCCCTCGTGGCGGGCCGAGGCGCCGATGACCGGGATGTCGTCGGGCATGCGCGCCTCGACCCCGGACCAGCTGCGGACGATCTGGGCGTCGCGCATGATCGGGAACAGTTCGGCGGCGACCTGCGCGGTCAGGCGCAGTTCGGGAAACAGGATCTCGGACAGGTTCGAGGCGGCATCGGCGCGGCCGCGCCTGCCGCCGCCGATGACCACGGTGCCGTTCGGCATCTGCTTGAAGGACAGGGGCCGCCCGGTCGCCCCCACCACCGCGTCGCAGAAATGCGGCAGCCGGTTGGTGACCAGCATCATCGGCGCGATGGCCTCGACCGGCGCCGGCTCGCCCAGCATCCCCGCCAGCCGCCCGCCCCAGGCGCCGGCGGCGTTCAGCAGGTGCGGGGCGCGGAAATCGCCCTGGGGCGTCGTCACGATCCAGTCGGCGTCGCGGCGGATGGCGGTGGCGGGGCAGCCCTCGTGGAAGCGCACGCCCGACGCGGCCGCCTTGCGCTGAAAGGCGAAGGTGGTCTTGTAGGGCTGGGCGAAGCCGTCGCGCAGCGCCGCCAGCCCGCCCAGGGCGTGATCGGCGACGGCGGGCAGCAGGCGGCGCAGCGCGGCGCGGTCCAGCATGACTTCATGGTCAAAGCCCATGGCGCGCAGGTCGGCGGCGCGGGCGGCAAGGCGGGCCAGCTCGGCCTCGGTTTCCGCCACCTTGATCTGCGGCGCGATCTGGAAACCGCAATCGTCGTCCAGCAGATCGGCGATGCCATACCAGATCTGCATGGAATGCTGCGAGATCGGCACCTCGGCGTAATGCCGGCCCAGCCGCCGCACCCCGCCGGCGTTCACCCCCGAGGCATGGCGGCCGATGCTGTCCTTTTCCAGCACGATCACCGACATGCCGCGCCGCGCCGCATGCAGCGCCGCCGAGCAGCCATGGATGCCGCCGCCGATCACCAGCAGCTCGGCCGAGCGGCCGGAATGCGGCGCCGCGCTGCTCATTCCGCCGCCATCCCGCTGGCGGGGCCGGGCTCGAAGCGCGCCAGTTCGGCCAGCGGGATCGGCTTCAGCGGCGGCCGGATGCGGTAATAATCGGTGACCTGCGGATCCTCGCCCTTGCGCGCG
The DNA here is from genome assembly GCF_042648325.1 of Paracoccus simplex. Lineage (NCBI taxonomy): Bacteria > Pseudomonadati > Pseudomonadota > Alphaproteobacteria > Rhodobacterales > Paracoccaceae > Paracoccus > Paracoccus simplex. Next base: position 64,690 of record NZ_JBHRXE010000033.1, read on the forward strand.
GCGATGATACCGGCCACGGCCAGGCCGCAGACCCGGCCCTGGCAGGGGCCCATGCCGGCGCGCAGCATGGATTTCACCTGGTTGGGGCCGGGGGCGCCCAGATCGACGGTGGCGCGGATCGTGCCGGCCGTCACCTCCTCGCAGCGGCAGATGACGGTGTCGTCGGCGGGGGCAAGCACCTCGGGGGCGGGGGCGTAGAGCGTTTCCAGGAACGGCCGGACCGCGGCGGCGCGCGCCAGCGCCGCCCGCAGCCGCGCCATGCGGGCGGGATCGCCGCCGGCGATGGACAGCGCCACCAGCCGGCCCTGCAGGGCGGCGGCCTTGGCGCCGCCGATGCCCGCCCCGTCGCCCGCGACGTAAAGCCCGGGGACCGAGGTCTGGCCGCTGGCGTCCAGCACCGGGCGGAAACAGTGCTGGCTGGCGTCCCAGCGGTGATCGGCGCGCATCAGCCGGGTGATCTGCTGGTTCGGCACCACGCCCTGATGCAGCGCGATGCTGGTCGTCTCGATCCGCTGCGCGCGGCCGCCGGCGGCAAAGACCAGCGCCCGGGCGGCGTCCGCGCCCTCGACGGCAAGGCCGGTGGCATGGCGGTGGATCGGCACGCCCGCCGCCTTGACCTTGCGCATCAGCGCCAGCCCCTTGGCCAGGTAAGAGCGCGCCGGCAGCGCCCGCAGCAGATGCGGCAGCGCCGCCCGCATCCGCCCGCGCGGCAGGTTCTCGACCACCGCGCGCGGCGGGCAGCCGGCATCGACCATCTGCGCCGCCAAGAGCCACAACAGCGGGCCCGAGCCGGCCAGCACCGCGTCTTCCGCCACCACGCCCGAGCCCTTCAGCAGGATCTGCAGCGCGCCGACCGTGGTGACGCCGGGCAGGGTCCAGCCGGGGATCGGCATGGGCCGTTCCAGCGCGCCGGTGGCGGCGATGATGGCGCCGGCGCGCAGCTGGTGCGAGACGCCCCGATGCGAATAATCGACCACCCTGTCGGTGCCGATGTTCCAGACCAGCGCCCCGGGCAGGTAGCTTGCACCCGAGGCGCGGAAACTGTCGGCAAGGCTGCGACCCTCGGCATAGTCGGGGCCGAGGATCTGCAGGCGGCGCGGGCCGGCGGTCTCGATGCCGCGATAGATCTGGCCGCCGGGGGCCGGGGCCTCGTCCAGCAGGATGACGGAAAGCCCGGCTTTGGCGGCCTCGGTCGCGGCGGCCATGCCGGCGGGGCCGGCGCCGATGACGACAAGATCGGCGAAGGGGGTGGAGGGGGTCGCGGTCATGGATGCACCTCTGCCGCGCCGCGCTGGCGGCGCACGGTCAAGCCTTCGGTCACGGGGATCATGCAGGCCTGCCGGTTCGGCTGGCCGTCGATTTCCACCAGGCAGTCGAAGCAGGCACCCATCATGCAGAAGATGCCGCGCGGCTGGCCCGAGACCGCGCTGTCGCGCAGGTCGCGGATGCCGGCCGCGGTCAGGGCCGCGGCGACGCTGTCGCCGGCCCGCGCCTCGATCCGGCGGCCTTCGAAGGTGAAGCTGAGCGTCGCCCCTTCGGGGTCAATGCGCCGTGGCATGTCCAAATCTCCTTGCGGTGAAGCGTTCGACCCGCGCGTCCAGCCGGCCGCGCGCGATCATCGGCGCCAGGGCCAGCGCATGGGCGCCGGCCAGCGTGACGCCGGAATGGCAGTTGATGGAAAAGGCGCCGGGAAAGCCCGGGGATTCCTGATAGACCGGAAAGCCGTCCAGGCTGAGCACCCGCACCGCGCCCCAGCTACGCACCACCCGCAGCCGGGCGATGGCGGGAAAGCAGCGCACGGCGTGGCGGGCGATGTCGCGGATCACCGCACTGACGCTGTCGGTGGAATAGCCGGTATCCTCGTGGCTGTCGCCCAACATCACCGTGCCCTCGGCGGTCTGGCGCAGCACATGGGTCGGCATCGGCAGCAGCGGCGCGGCGCGCTCGGTCACCAGGATCTGGCCCTTTTCGGCGCGCAGCGGGATGGTCATCCCCAGCGCCGGCGCCAGCGCGGTATTGCCATGCCCGGCGGCCAGCACGATCTTGCCGGCGCGGTATGTCCCCTTGGCGGTGCGGGCAAAGAAGCCCTGGCCGTCGCGCCCGACCTGATCGGCGCGCGCATCGGCGACATAGCGGCCGCCCCGCGCGGCGATGGCGGCGTGCAGCCCGCGCAGCAGCCGCAGCGGGCTGGCATGGCCGTCATGCGGCGACCAGCTGGCGCCGATCACGTCCGGCCCCAGCCCCGGCAGCATGGCGTCAAGCTGCCGGCGGTCGATGATCTCGGCCCCGTAGCCCGCGGCGCCGTTCACGTTGTGCATGCGGGCGATCTGGGCGCGCTTGGCCTCCAGCTCGGATTCCGACAGCATGAAATGCACGCCGCCGGGCTTTTCGTAATCGGGCGAGATGCCGCTGTCCTGCTGCAGCATCCCGGCGAATTCCGGCCAGAGATCGGCGGAATGCCGGGTCCAGCGCGCATAGTCGTGCAGGCCGTCGCCCTTGGACTGCACCCAGACCAGCCCGAAATTGCCCCGGCTGGCGCGCAGCGCCACGTCGCCCTCGTCCAGGACGGTCACCCGCTCGCCCTCGCGCGCGAGGCCGTAGGCCAGCGCCGCGCCGACCAATCCGCCACCGACCACCAGCGTGTCGGCGGCGCGTTCGTTGGAAATCATGTCTTGCCTTCTCCGATCAGGAGTTTGTCGAGCCCGTAAAGCCGGTCCACCGCCAGCATCAGGGCCACCGTGAACAGGATCGCCACCGTCGAGACCGAGGCGACCAGCGGGTCCGTGGTCTGCGCGATATGCGAGAACATCCGCACCGGCAGCGTCGTGGTCGACGGGCTGGCGATGAACACCGTCACCGTCAGCTCGTCGAAGCTGGTGATGAAGGCCAGCACCCAGCCGCCGACGATGCCCGGCAGGATGCTGGGCAGGGTGATGCGGCGGAACACCGTCCAGTCGGAGGCGCCCATGGCGACGGCCGCCCGCTCGGTCGCGGCGTCCAGCCCCACCACCGAGGCCAGCACCAGCCGCAGGATGAAGGGGGTGACGATCACCACATGGCACAGCATCATGCCGGTGAAGGTGCCGCTGATGCCCACCAGCGTCAGGAAGCGCAGGAAGGCGATGCCCAGCACCACCGTCGGCACCATCAGCGGCGACATGAACAGCGCCTGCAGCGCCTCGCGGCCACGGAAGCTGCCGCGGCCGATGGCCAGCGCCGCCGGCACCGCCAGCACCGTGGCCAGCGTCGCCGCGATCAGCGCCAGCTTCAGGCTGATCCAGGCCGCCGTGATGAAGTCGGGATTGTCCAGGATGGCCCGGAACCAGCGCAGCGACAGGCCGCTGGGCGGAAATTCCAGGTAGCCCGTCGGCGTGAAGGACACGCCGATCACCACGATGATCGGGGCCAGCATGAACAGCGCGAACAGCGCGCAGAAGGCCTTGGCGAAAATGCCGTTGCGTCTCATGCGTATTCCTTTCCGACCCGGGCCTCGACCAGCCGGGTCCAGGTCAGCATCACCGCCATGATCGCCACCAGCAGGATCATCGCGATGGCGGCGCCCAAGGGCCAGTTCAGCGTGTTCATGAACTCGTCATGCACGGCGGTGGCGGCGACCTTGACCCGGCGGCCGCCGATGATCGCCGGCGTGGCGAAGGCCGAGGCGGAAAGCGCGAAGACGATCAGCGACCCCGACAGCACCCCCGGCATCGCCTGCGGCAGCACCACGCGGCGAAACACGGTCCAGGGCCGTGCGCCCAGCGATTCCGCCGCCGCCTCGGCCGAGGCATCGGCGCGCTGCAGCGCCGCCCAGACCGCCAGCACCATATAGGGCAGCATGACATGGACCAGCGCCAGCACGATTCCGCCCGAGCTGTACATCAGCCGGATCGGCCGCTCGATCAGGCCAAGATCCATCAGCGCGCCGTTCAGCACGCCCTTGTTGCCCAGGATGATCGCCCAGCCCAGCGTGCGCACCACGACCGAGATCAGCAGCGGGCCCAGCACCACCAGCACCATGACCGAGCGCCAGAACGGCGTCATCCGGTTCAGGAACCAGGCCAGCGGCACGCCGATGGCGGCGCAGATCAGCGTCGTGGCCAGCGCGATGCCGAAGGTGCGGCCGAAGATCTCGTAGAAATAGCCGTCGCCCAGCACCTCGGCATAGTTCGCCAGGCTCAGATCGCTGCCGATGCCCTTGTAGAAGTCGAAGCTGTTGAAGCTGAGCACCAGCGTCATCAGCAAGGGCACCAGCAGCATCAAGGCGAAAAGCAGCAGCATCGGCGCCGACAGCAGCCATTTGCGCGCCGCGGGCGGCAGCGCGGGGCGGGCGGTCTCGCGCAGGGTTTCGGTGGATGCCATGGTCATGCCGCGCCCTCGACCGGCAGGATGCGCAGGTGGTCGCGCTGCCAGGACAGGTGCACGGTGTCGCCCGGCGCCGCCTCGGGGCGGCCGGTATTGCGGCGCAGGATCAGCAGCGGTCCCAGCGGCGTTTCCACCTTCAGCAGCCATTGATCGCCCAGGAACACCTGTTCCGAGACCGTGCCCGAGACCAGCCCCTTGCCCTCGGCCACCAGTTCGATGCGTTCCGGGCGCAGCGCCAGTTCCACCTCGCCCGGCGGCAGATCGGCCGCGGGGCCCTGCAGGCGCAGCCCGCCCAGATCCAGCGCCGAGCCCTCGGGGCCCTTGCCGGACAGGCGCCCGCGCAGGCTGTTGCTTTTGCCCAGGAAGCCCGAGACGAACGAGGTCTGCGGCGCCTCGTAGGCGTCGAAGGGGGCGGCGGCCTGTTGCAGCCGGCCGCGTTCCATGACGATGACCTGATCGCTCAGCGCCATGGCCTCGGACTGGTCATGCGTGACCAGCAGCGTGGTGACGCCGGCCTCGCGCTGGATGCGGCGCAGTTCCAGCTGCATCTCCTCGCGCAGCTTGGCGTCCAGGTTCGACAGCGGCTCGTCCAGCAGCAGCAGTTCCGGCTGGATCACCAGCGCCCGGGCCAGCGCCACGCGCTGGCGCTGGCCGCCGGACATGGCGCGCGGATAGCGGTCGGCCAGATGCGACAGATGCACCAGGTCCAGCGCCTCGGCCACGCGGCGCTTGCGCTCGGCCCGGTCGACCTTGCGCATTTCCAGCCCGAAGGCGACATTCTCGGCCACCGTCATGTGCATGAACAGCGCATAGGTCTGAAAGACGATGCCCAGCCCGCGCTGCCGCGCCGGCACCGCGGCCAGGTCGCGGCCGTTCAGCAGGATGCGCCCCGAGCTGACGTCCTCGAAGCCGGCGATCATCTGCAGGGTGGTGGTCTTGCCGCAGCCCGAGGGGCCCAGCAGCGACACGAAACTGCCGCGCTCGACGCTGAAGCTGAGCGAATCGACGGCGGTGAAGGTGCCGTAGTTCTTGGTCAGGCTGACCAGATCCAGAAAGGCCATGCGATTTCTCCGTGCCGTTGGGGTGCGGGAAACGGGCGAGGCCGCTGCCGGCCCCGCGCGACGGTTCAGGCGGTCAGCGCTCGACCTCGCGCGCCCAACGCTGGGTCCAGTCGTCGCGGTTCTGGTTGATCGTGTCCCAGTCCACCGTCACCAGCGACTGGATCTTGTCGCCATAGGGCAGGCTTTCGGCCAGTTCCGCCGGCAGCACCGACTTGGTGTTGACCGGGCCGGCGCCCATGGCATCGGCGAATTTCACCTGCACCTCGGGGTCCAGCAGATAGTCGATGAAGGCCTGCGCCTCGTCGGGGACGTCGCTGTCCACCACCGGGCAGGCGGCCAGCAGCAGGGCCACCGCCCCGTCCTCGGGATAGGCGAAGCCGGCCGGGAAGCCGGTATCCGCCAGCGACTTGGTGCGGCCCGAGCCCCAGACCGACAGCGCGATCTCCTCGGACTGGAACAGTTCCGACATCTTGCCGGCCGAGGGTTCGAAGACCAGCACGTTCGGCGCCACATCCTTGGTCATGGCGGCGAAGCCGGGGTCGATATCCTTTTCGCCGCCGCCCGCGCCGCGCGCCAGCATCACCAGGGCGTGCAACCCATAGGTGTTGGAGATCGACGGGATCGACAGGATCTGGTCGTATTTCGGATCCTTGAGATCCTGCCAGCTTTTCGGCGGCTCCCAGCCCTCGCGCTCGAACCAGGCCTTGTTATAGGCGAAGCCCGTTGCCACGAAACCAAGGCCGATGGCGTTCTTACCGATGCGGGCCAGTTCGTAGACATCCTTCTTGATCGGCGTATCGGCCAGCGGCGCGCAGAATCCCAGCGCGTCGGTCTGGTACATCGGGCCATCGTCCAGCAGCACCACGTCCAGCTCCTGCGCGCCCTTCTGGGCCTGCAGCCGCGCCAGGTTCTCGGTCGAGTTGCCGGGCACGAAGGCGATCTTCACGTCATGGGTCTTTTCGAATTCGGGGATCAGCAGCTCTTTCATCAGCGTCTCGAAAGAGCCGCCATAGCCGCCGACGGTCAGCGTCTTCTGCTGGGCCAGCGCCGGGCCGGCAAGCGGCAGGGCGCAAAGCAGCGTCGAGGCAAGGGCGTAACTGGAGCGTTTCATCTGGCAATCCCTGTTGGTGTTTTTCTTGGCTCAAGGATTGGCGCTTTTCAGAAGCCTGACAATTGAGTTTAGTTTGGAGAGTCATTCCGTTTGGTTATGGAGTCTGCATGGCACGCCCCAATATCCGGCAGATCGAGGCCTTCAATGCGGTGATGAAGGGCGGCTCGGTCACCAAGGCGGCCGAGATGCTGTTCGTCAGCCAGCCGGCGGTCAGCAAGCTGATCCAGCAGTTCGAATCGTCCTGCGGCTTCAACCTGTTCAACCGCGGGCAGGGCCGCCTGCTGCCGACGCCCGAGGCGCGGCGGCTGTTTTCCGAAACCGAGAAGTTCATGACCGGCGTCGAGCGGATCGAGAACGCGGCCCGCGCCATCCGCAACACCGAACGCGGCGAGATCTCGGTGGCGGCCTTTCCGGCCCTGGGGATGCGGGTTCTGCCGCAGCTTCTGGCGCCCTTCCTGGCCCGCCGGCCCGAGGTGCGGATGACGATCCTGACCCAGAACTCGCCCGATATCTCGCAATCCATGCTGGCGCGGGCGGCGGATTTCGGCATCTCGCTGGTGCCCTCGCAGGCGCCGGGCATCCATTGCCGGCCCTTCGTCCAGATGAGGATGGTCTGCGCCTTGCCGGCAAGCCACCGGCTGGCGGGGCTGGCCAGCATCGACCTGGCCCGGCTGGAGGGCGAGCCGATGATCGTGCTGGGGCGCGACGACCAGTCCCACCGGGTGATCGTCGAGGCGCTGAGCCATGCCGGGGTGCATGTGGAATCGCGGGCCGAGGTGCAGATGGCCGATACCGCCTGCGTGCTGGTCAGCGAGGGGTTCGGCTTTGCCATCGTCCCCGCCATGGCCCGGATGAGCTGGGGCAGCGGCGGCATCGCCTTCGTGCCGATCCAGCCGGCGCCGCGCATGATGATGTGGCTTTATACCTCGTCATGGGAACCGACCTCGCAGCTTGCGCAGGCGCTGATCGATTCCGTGCGGCAGGGCCTGCTGCAGGTGGACGACCTGTTCCAGCCGCCGTCCTAGGGCCGGGCGCCCGGCCTAGCCCGCCGCGCCGTAGCGCGCCGCGCATTGCGCCGCGCCTTGCGAGGACAGCGCCGCAAGGCGCTTTTGCAGGGCGTCGCGCTTGCGCATCTCGGCGGCAGGGTCGATCGCCACCCTTTTGCGCATTGTGTCGGGACCGCCATAGCAACTGGAATAGCCCAGGCCCAGGCGGCCATGACCGCCCCGGAAGCCCCCGGCGCAGAAGCGGAAGCCGGTGGCGTTCGCCGCCGTGTCCTCCCAGGCATAGCCCCGGGCGATATTCATCTCGACCTCCTGCAAAAGCCGCGCGACGTTCCTTTGCTCGGCCGAGACGCGGGTTTCGCAGCGTTCGGCCGGGGTGCCGCAGGACGCAAGCCCGAACAGGGCGGCGCAGGTGATGGCAAGGGTGATGCGGTTCATCGGACTATCCCCCGTCTTGTGTCGCAAGCATATCCCGGTTCCGGCGCGGCGGCGACAGGTTTGCCGGATCGGCGCCGAGGCGGGCCGCGCCGCCCGGGCGTTATCCGCGCATCCGCCCGTCCGGCCTTGCGGGCAAAGCCGGGCCGGCCGGCCGGGGTGGGTGGCGCCCGGGGGCGCGGGCTGATAGCAACCGGGCAAAGACTTTCCCCGATCCCGTTGGACAAGCCCCAGCCATGACACGCATTTCTGCCTCGTCGCAAGAAGCCCCGTTCCCCCGCGCCCGCCATGCCGCAAATCTGGTGGGCGCGTCATGGATGGTCGCGGCGATGGCGGGGTTCACGCTCGAGGACGCGATGATCAAGGGCGTGTCCGCCACCCTGCCCATCGCCCAGATCCTGCTGAGCTTCGGGCTGGGCGGGGCGCTGGTCTTCGCCTGCCTGGCCCGGTGGGCGGGCGAAAGCCTGTTCACGCCCGAGGTGCTGTCCTTTCCCATGCGCCTGCGGGTGCTGTTCGAGATCAGCGGCCGGCTGTTCTATGTCCTTGCGCTGGCGCTGATCCCGCTTTCGGCGGCGACCGTCATCCTGCAGGCGACGCCGGTGGTGGTGGTGGCCGCCGCCGCGCTCGTCTTCGGCGAGCGGGTCGGATGGCGGCGGTGGAGCGCCATCCTGCTGGGCATGGCGGGCGTGCTGGTCATCATCCGGCCGGGCACGGACAGCTTCTCGATGCTTTCGCTGCTGGCGGTGGCGGGGATGCTGGGCTTTGCCGGCCGCGACCTTGCCAGCCGGGCGGCCCCGGCGGCCCTGGGCACCCATGTGCTGGGTTTCTACGGCTTTCTGGCGGTGACGGCGGCCGGGGTGATGGTCGCCGTCTGGACCGACGCCGGTTTCGTCCGTCCCGACGGTCGGGCCTGCCTGCTTCTGGCCGGCGCGGTGCTGTGCGGCGTCTGCGCCTATGCCTGCCTGATGAAGGCGATGCGCACGGGCGAGGTGTCGGCGGTCACGCCCTTCCGCTATGTGCGGCTGATCTTCGGCGTCGCCCTGGGCGTCCTGCTGTTCGGAGAGCGCCTGACCCCGTCGATGCTGCTTGGCTCGGCCATGATCGTCCTGTCGGGGCTGTTCATCATGTGGCGCAGCGCGGCCAGAAAGACCTGACCGCCGAAACCGCCGCATCGGGCAGGGGGTGGGTTGACGGCCGGGACCGGCCGCGCTTCCCTGCCGCGGCGCGGCACAGGAGAACGGGAATGCAGCAAAGACGGCTTGGCGACCGCAAGGTCGGCGCCATCGGCTTCGGCGCGATGAGCTTTGGCGGCATGTTCGGGGCAACCGATGCGGCGACCTCGCTGGCCTGCCTCGATGCGGCGGCCGAGGCCGGCATCGGCCATTTCGACACCGCCAACATCTACGGCATGGGCGTATCGGAACAGATCATCGGCCGCTGGGGGCGCCGGGACGTGCACCTGGCCACGAAATGCGGCATCGTCAACGGCCCGCCGCGCGCGGTGCGCAACGATGAGCCCCATATCCGCCAATGCCTCGAGGAATCGCTGCGCCGGCTGAACCGCGAGCATGTGGAGCTTTACTACATCCACCGCCGCCAGCCCGATATCCCGGTCGAGGATCTGGCCGGAACCATGGCGAAGCTGGTGCAGGAGGGCAAGATCGGCGGCTATGGCCTGTCCGAGGTCGCGCCGCAGACCCTGCGCCGCGCCCATGCCGAACATCCGGTCACGGCGGTCCAGAGCGAGTTTTCGCTGTGGACGCGGCTGCCGCAGCTGGGGCTGATCCAGGCCTGCCGCGCGCTTGGCGTCGCCTTCGTCGCCTTTTCGCCCCTGGGCCGGGGGATGTTCGGCCGCGCGCCGCTGAAACGGGATTTCCGCGCCGGCATCGACTTCCGCGACACCAATCCGCGCTTCGTCGAGCCCAATTTCTCGGCAAACCTTGCCGCCATCGCGCCCTTTCGGGATCTTTGCGCCCGGCGGGGCTGGACGGTGCCCGGCGCGGCGCTGGCATGGGTTCTGGCGCAGGGCGACCACATCATTCCGATCCCGGGCACGCGGTCGGCGGATCACCTGCGCGACTGGCAGCTTCCCAAGATCGACGCCGCCGATCTCGCGGAAATCGACCGGATCCTGCCGCCGGGCTTCGCCCATGGCGACCGCTATGGCGATCACCAGATGGCCTTCGTCGAGCGCTATTGCTGAAGGCGGCGGCGGCTTTCCCGCGCGGAATCGTCCCGCCGCCCGCCCGGTTTCGGATGGCTTTCGCTGTCGCGGCGGCGCGGCGCTCGCCCCTCAGGCGGTCAGATCGCCGGGCTGAAGCGTCGTCACCTCTCTGAGGCTGTCTGCGTCGCGGACCAGGAAGATCGCCTCGATCCCGCGGGCCCGGGCAAGGGCGGGGCCGGCATGTTCGCCCAGCACCATCAGCCCGGTTGCCCAGGCATCGGCCTGGGCGCAATCCGCCGCCAGAACCGTGACGCTGGCCAGCCGGTTGCGGACCGGGCCCCCGCGCCGCGGGTCGATGGTGTGGGACAGCCAGTCCAGGCCCAGCCGGACCCGGTGCCGATAATCGCCGCTGGTGGCCAGCGCCCGGCCCGAAAGCTCGATCAGCCCATGCGCGGCCCGGCGGTCCGGATCGGGGCTTTCCAGCGCGATGGCCCAGGGCCGGCCGTCCGGGCGCAGGCCCTCGGCCAGGATCTCGCCGTCCAGTCCGACGGTGAAATCGGGAATGCCGCGGCCGCGCAGCAGCCGCGCCATCCGGTCCACGGCATGACCCTTGGCAATGCCCGACAGGTCGAGCTGCCGGGCATTCAGCCGCCGCACCCGGTTGCGGGCGGGACAGCATTCCACCTCGGCGCGCAACGGCTGGCGCAGGGCGGCGCGGATCGCGGCCGCGTCGGTGCGGCCCTGCGCGGCGCCAAAGCCCCAGGCCAAGACCGCCTCGCCCACGCCGATGTCGAAGGCGCCGCCGGAGGCCTCGGTGATCCGGGCGGCGGCCTGCAGCACGGCGATCAGGTCCGGGCCGGTCCGGACCCATGCGCCGGGCGCGGCGGCGTTCAGCCGCATCAGGGTGCTGTCCGGACGCCAGGTGCTCATCTCGCGGTCCACGGCATCGACGCAGTCCTGCAGCGCCGCGCCCAGCCCGGGCGGGATGCGCCCCTGCGCCAAGCGGGCCGTCCAGCGCGTGCCCATGGTGGGCCCGTGCAGGGTGACGAGCCGATCGGTATCAGTAGACATCTTCCAGATACCTCCCCTCTGCCCGCAGCCCGGCGACCGTCAGGTCGAGCGGCCGCAGGATTTCGGCAAAGGCGGCGGCCACGCCGCGCGCCATCGCGGTGCTGCCGCAGATCAGCACCTGGCCGCCGGCCTGGATCTGGCGCGCCAGCTCATCGGCATTCTCGCGCAGGCGGTCCTGGACATGCCTGGGCGTGCCGCCGCGGGAAAAGGCCATGACGCGCCGGCCCAGCCGGCCGTCGGCCAGCATCGCGTCGGTCTCGTGCCGGTAGAGGAAATCCGAACCGGGGTCGCGGATGCCGAAATACAGCACCGACCGGCGCCCCGGCCGCAGGTGGCGCAGGATGCCGACCATCGGGCCGACGCCGCAGCCGGCCGCGACCAGGATGACCGGCACCGAGCCGCCAGCCGCGCGAAAACCCGGATTGGCGCGGACAAAGGCCTGCACCCGGTCGCCGGGCTGCAACCCGTGCAGGTAGCCCGAGCAGAGCCCGCCCGGCATCCGCCGCACGGCGATCTCGGCAAAGCCGTCCCGGCGGCCCGAGGCCAGCGAATAGAAGCGCGGCGCCTCGGCCCCCGGCGCCATCACGCCCAGAAGGTCGCCGGCCCGAAAGCGGGGCAAGGCCGCGCCGTCCGGGGCCGCAAAGCGCAGCACGGCCGAGGGAGCACCGATATCGGCGCCGAAATCCTGCCGCGCCGCCAGTTGCAGCGGCACGGACCTTGGCGTGGCGCTGCGGTGCCGCAGCGCCAGCGGCAGATCCAGCGCGCGGCCCAGATCCTCGCCCCAGCGGGCGAAATCCCGGCTGGACTGGCGGTCGATCCGCGCCAGCGGCAGCAACGCGGGCCAGCCGGCGCGGGCGAGCCGCGCCGAGACCGTCTCGGCAAAGCCGCAGAAGGCGGGAAAGCTGCGGTCGCCGAAGCCCAGGACCGCGACCGGAACCGGCGTCATGCTGTCCAGCCGGTCCAGGAACCGCGCCGCCGAGGCCGGAGGATCACCGTCGCCATGGGTCGAGGTCAGCAGGATCAGCGCCCGCGCCGCCGGCATGGGCCCGGCCCGGTTCATCGCGCCCAGATGCACGGGCTGGCCCTGGGCCAGCAGCGCCCGCGCCAGCGTCGCGGCGAAACCCCAGGTCGTCCCGTCCTGCGAACCGACAAGGATCACGATGCCGGCCCGGGCCATGGCCGCCGTCCCGGCGATGCGCGGGCGCGCCGCGCGCCGTTTCCACCAGATCCAGCCGCCGGTGCCGGCCAGGACCGGAACCGCCAGCGCCGAGGCGCCCAGCAGCAGGCCCAGCCACCACAGGCCTTGCCCGGTATGCAGCGCATAGGCCCATTCCCACAGCCGCGCCGCCGCGGCGTGGTCCTGCCAGTTCAGCAGCGCGCCGGTGGCCTGGTCCACATAGCCGGCGCCGGTGGCCGTCTGCAGGCCGAACACATCGGCCGGATCACCGGCGGCGGGCCAGGTCAGGCGACGCAGCTGCCCGACCGGCAGCAGGCGCAGCGCCGCAAGCGTCCCGACCGGCGCCGGCGCCGCGCCCGCCGCCACCTCGGGAAAGGCGGGCTCGGCGGCGCTGCCGTCCTGGATCAGCCCGAAGCTGGCCAGCGACATCCAGATGCCGGTCAGGGCCGAAACCGTCAGCCCGTCCAGCGCCGCGCCGCCCAGCAGGGCATGCCAGCGGCCGGCTGGGCCGGCGCAGACCCGCCGGCCCAGCCGCCGCCAGCCGCCGAGCATCGCCGCCAGCAGCGCCAGACCGCTGAGGCCGAGCACCGCCATGGCGCCGGCGCCCAGCCCCGCCACGGCGCGGCCGGCATCGCCCAGCAGCAGCGACCGGTGCAGGCCGCGGATCCAGCGCAGCGTCGCCGAGGCCGCCCACGGTTTCAGGTCCGCGCCGGTGGCGGGATCGACGCTGACGGTCTCGTAACCCTCGGGCGTCGCGAAACTGGCGACGAAGACGCCGTTGGCGCGCCGCTCCAGCCGCTCGACATCGGGATGGTTCGCGGCGACCGCGGCCGCCAGCGCCGCGACCGTGCCGCCGCCGGGCCGCGCGTCCAGCCGTTCAAGCGCCGGGTCGAGCGACAGGATGGCGCCCGTGCCCGCCAGCAGGGCCAGGACCAGCCCGAAGACCAGCCCGGCCACCGAATGCAATCTGCGCATCATCGCGGGGCTCAGAAATCATATTGCAGGGATCGGACGAAGCCCTTGCCGGCCACGGGCTGGCCCTTGCCGGCGGTGGTCAGCGGCGCCACCACCTCGGCCGGGCGGTCGGCGACCTCCTCGACCGCGCTGTCCAGGCGGATCTGGTAGCCGGCATCAAGCAGCGCCTCGGCCAGGTCCACGCTGACCGTCAGGGTCCGGCCCGCACCGACGCTGGCGCCGGTGATCGCGTCGATGCCGGCGGGGGCGCCGCCGGTCGCGCGGTACCAGTCGGACAGATGCTTCCAGTATTTCGTCTTCGGCCCCGCCACCCACAGGGTGCCCTGATAGGCCCCCTGCGCATCGGTCAGGTAAAGCGCCAGATAGGCGCCGTCGCCGGCATAGGGTTTCATCGCGGCGGTGATCGTCACCTCGCGCGCCGTCGCGGGCGCGGCCAGCATCGCCAGGGACAGGCACAGGGCGGTCGTGGTGGTGTTCATCGGGGTTCTCCGGGTTGTCTGTCAGTTGGTGCGGCCGGTCGCCGGCCCGATCAGCGGATTGGCCGGCTGAGCGGCGGGCGGGGCCGGGACCGGCCCGCCGCCGTCCTCGCCGCGCGGCCGGTCGTCCTCGTCGCTGTCGGGATGGCGGCGGTCCTTGTCGTGGCGGTATTCGGTCTCGAGGATCTCCAGCGTGACCGGATCCATCTCGATCTCGACGGCACGGCCGTCGGCGGCGCGGCCATAGACCTTGTAGCAGCCGTCGTCGGTGCGGATGCGGCGCACCGTGACGCCTATGTCGCGGGCCTTCCGGGCCACCGCCTCGCGCGGTTGCCAGTCCCGCATCGGGCGGTCGCAATCGTCATCGGCCAGCGCCGCGGTCCCGGCGGCCAGGCCGGTCCCCAGCATCAGCAGCATCAGCATTCTGCGCATGGCGGTTCCCTTCTGCCTTGAACCGCCTCCGTTCTGCCCGCGCCGGCTGACAGGGGGCTGAACGCGACGACAAGCCGCGTTCAGCCGCCTGTCAGTTTGCGGCATCATGGGCGGGACTCATGGAGGCCGGTATGCGCATTCTGCTGGTGGAAGACGACCCGGGGCTGGGTCGGGCCGTGCATGACCAGATCCTGGGCGAAGGGCATTGCGCCGACCGGGTGGCGCGGGTCGCCGATGCCCGGGCCTGCCTGGACAGCGTGGCCTATGACCTGATCCTGCTGGACCTGATGCTGCCGGACGGGAACGGGCTGGATTTCCTGCGCGGCCTGCGCGCGCGCGGCATGGTGACGCCGGTGATCATCCTGACCGCCAGGGACCGCATCACCGAACGGATCGAGGGGCTGAACGCCGGGGCGGACGACTATCTGGTCAAGCCCTTCGACCTTGACGAGCTTTCCGCCCGCATCGGCGCGGTGGCGCGCCGCTATGCCGGCAATCCCAACCCGCTGATCCGGCTGGGGCCGCTGGAGATCGACCTGGCCTCGCGCGGGATCTACGGCCCCGGCGGCCGGGTCGACCTGTCGCAGCGCGAATGGGCGATCTTCGAGGCGCTGCTTCAGCGCCCCGGCTCGATCGTGACCAAGGGACAGCTCGAGGAGCGCCTGTATGATTTCGACAGCGAGGTCGAAAGCAACACCATCGAGGTCTATGTCAGCCGCCTGCGCAAGAAGCTGGGCCGGGACTGCATCGAGACCCTGCGCGGCCTGGGCTATCGCCTGGGCCATCCGGCAGGCGGCGCATGAGCCGCCCGCAAAGCCTGCGGCGCGACCTGTCGCTGGGCATCGCGCTTGGCGTGGCGGTGCTGTGGGTGCTGGCGCTGCTGCTGGCCGGCGGCGTCCTGCAACGCCAGCTCAACGAGGTCTCGGACAGCGCCCTGCAGGAGGCGGCCGAGCGCATCCTCTCCATCGCGGTGGTGGAGCTGACCAACACCGACGAGGATCAGTCCGCCCGCCGCATCTCGCCCATCGGGCCGCATGACGAATACCTGACCTATGCCGTCTATGACCGCGACGGCGGGGTGCTGCTTTATTCCCACGAGGCGCATCGCCGGCTGTTCTCGGGTCCGCCGCATACCGGGTTCTGGAACCGGCACGGCTATCGGCTTTTCGGCCTGGACGCGGTCTCGGGCGCCTACCGGATCGCGGTGGCGGAACCCCTGGCGCATCGCCGCGAGACGCTGCTGGCCAGCCTGCAGGCGCTGGCCCTGCCGGCGGCGGCGCTGCTGCCGCTCAGCGTGCTTTGGGTGCTGTGGCTGACCCGGGCGCGGCTGCGGCCGATGACCCGGCTGTCGGATGCCATCCGCCACCGCAACGAACACGAGCTTTCCGCCGCGCCGACCGGCGGATTGCAGGCCGAGTTCCTGCCGCTGGCCGACGCCGTCAACCGGCTGATGGCGCGCATGGCCCGGGCGCTGGAGGCGGAGCGGGCCTTCACCTCATCGGCCGCGCATGAGCTTCGCACCCCCATCGCCGCCGCGCTGGCCCAGGCGCAGCGGCTGGTGCGCGAACTGGCGCAGCGGCCGGAACAGCCGCGCGCCGCGGCGCTGGAGGCCGAGCTGAAGCGGCTGGCGCGGCTGGCCGAAAAGCTGCTGCAACTGGCGCGGGCCGAGGGGGCCGGCGTGCTGCGCGACACGCCCAGCGACCTGGTTCCGGTTCTGGCGCTGACCCTGGACGATTTCCGGCGCGAAGGCGCCGGGCCGCGGCTGCAGGTGGTCCTGCCCGAGCGGGCGCCGTCGCCGCTCGACCCCGACGCCTTCGCGATCCTGGCCAGGAACCTGATCGAGAACGCGCTGACCCATTCCCCCGCCGGCACCCCGGTCGGGGTCGAGCTGCTGCCGTCGGGCCGGTTCACGGTCTCGAACGCGGCGGCGCCGATCCCGCCGGACCGGCTGGCCGATCTGGTGCGGCGGTTCGCGCGGGCCGGCAGCGACCGCCCCGGCTCGGGCCTTGGCCTCGCCATCGCCGAAAGCATCGCGCGGGCGGCCAAGGGGCGGCTGGAACTGATCTCGCCCATCCCCGGCCGGGCCGACGGGTTTCGCGCGGTGTTCTGGCCGCCGGCATAGCCGCGCCGGCCAGTCCTCGCGGCGCCGTCACGGCGCCTTGCCGCCCCGGATCGGATCGGCCAGCAGCCGCAGGCCGTTCAGCACCACCAGCAATGTCCCGCCCTCGTGCCCCAGCACCGCCAGCGGCAGCGGCAGCGACAGGAACAGCCCGGACAGCACCATGACCGCCATGGCCGCCATCGCGAAACCCAGGTTCTGCCGGATCACGCCCCGGGTGCGGCGGGCCAGGCGATGCGCGGCGGCAAGGCGGGCCAGATCCTCGGACAGCAGCGCGACATCGGCGGCCTGCAGCGCCACCTCGCTGCCGGCGACGCCCATGGCGATGCCGACATCCGACCGCGCCAGGGCGGCGGCATCGTTCACCCCGTCGCCGACGAAGGCCACGCGCCCGCCGGCGGCCAGGGTTCCGACCAGCGCCACCTTGTCCTCGGGCAGCAGGTCGGCATGGATATCCTGCGGCGCGAAGCCCAGCTCGGCGCCGATGCGCAATCCCACCGCGCGGCGGTCGCCGGTCATCATCACCAGCCGCCCGACCCCGGCGCCGCGCAGCGCGGTCAGGGCCCGGGCCGATGTGGCGCGCGGCCGGTCCGCCACGGTGACGGCGCCCAGCAGGCGGTCGCCCTCTCCGGCATAGACCACGGTCTCGGCGGTCTTCGCCAGGGTCCGCACCCCCGCATCCGCGATGCGCGCGCCCATGCGCTCGGCCATCCGGGCATTGCCGGCCCAGAACCGCCGGCCGCTGCCGGCTTCCCGGCCGCTGATGCCTTCGCTGGGCGCGTTCACGACATCCCGCATGGGCCGGGCGGCGATGCCCTCGGCGGCGGCGCGGCGGCGGATCGCCTCGGCCAGCGGATGCTCGGACTGGTCCTCCAGCCCGGCAAGCAGGGCAAGAAGCGCGCCCTCGGGAATGACCGAGGCAAGGCCGGTGACCTCGGCCCGGCCGGTGGTCAGGGTGCCGGTCTTGTCGAAGGCGAAGGTCTCGACCTCGGCCAGGCTCTCAAGCGCGCTGCCGCCCTTGAACAGCACGCCGCCCCGCGCCGCCGCCGCCAGCGCCGACAGGATCGCCGCCGGCACCGAGATGACGATGGCGCAGGGGCTGGCCGCGACCAGCAGCGTGGCGGCGCGGTACAGCGCGTCCTCGGCAGTCCGGCCCAGCCCCAGGAAGACGGCAAAGGCCAGCACGGCGCCCGCCAGCACCAGCACGGTATAGCGGCGGCCGAACCATGCGCTGAAGCGCTGGGACGGGGCGCGGGCGGCCTGCGCCCGCGTCACCAGCGCGATCATGCGGGCGACGGTGCTTTCCGCCACCGGGCGCGACACGGTGACGCGCAGCACCGCATTCAGGTTCACCGTCGCCTCGAACACCTTGCCGCCGGGGCCCTTGCGGACCGGCATGGATTCCCCGGTGATCGTCGCCTCGTCCAGCGCCCCCTCGCCGTCCAGCACGATGCCGTCCGCCGGCACCCGCGCGCCCGGGCGCAGGACCACGACATCGCCGGGGCGAAGATCCGCGGCCCGGACCTCGATCACCGCGCCATCGGCGCCCTGCAGCAGGGCGCTGTCGGGACGGAGCAGCATCAGCGCTTCGACCGCGTGGCGGGCCTTGGTCATGGCGCGGCGCTCCAGCGTCGTGGACAGGCTGAACAGCGTCAGCAGGACCGCCCCCTCCAGCGCCGCGCCCACGGCCGCCGCGGCCAGGGCCGCGATCACCATCAGCAGGTCGACGTCAAGCGCATGTTCGCGGCCCAGCAGCATCAGCGCCCGCATCGCGGCGGGCAGGCCGCCGGCCAGAAAGGCCAGGCCCAGCCCGGCGGCTCCCCAGGGGCCGGGAAGGACGAATGCCGCGATCGCCGCAAGGCCGAGCCCGGCCATGGTCAGGGCCGACAAGACCGCCATCATGCGGTCGGAAGAAAACGTGGCGGTCAATTCCCCATCCTGGCTGTGCCGCAGACCGGCCGCGGCTGCATGCAGCCTTAGGCCAGATTGCTGACAACAGCCTGAATGCGGGGCAGGGGTCATGCTTCGGAAAAGCGCCGCCCGGTGCCAGCCGTCCGCCGCCGCGGCCGAGGCGGAAAAATCCTCCGGCATGCGGGGGCTCTCGAATGGCAACCGCCTGGAGAGCATGGCGTGTCGCGGTTCAGACCAGAACCCGCCCGCATCCGGGGAATGGACCAATAATCCGGATTATGTCGCCTTTGCGAACGCCATCTGCCCAAGGGGAACAAATCCCCGCACGGTCGGTTTCACCCATGCATCCGGAGACCAGGAGAGGACCGGACATGACACTGCCGCTGGCAAGGCTCCAGAGCAGAGAACGGCACCCTGCCGGTATTGCCGGCGACCACCATGATCCCGCGGCCCGGCCATGGCGCTAGAGGCCTATCGCAGGAAACGCGATTTCTCGGCCACGCCCGAGCCGCGCGGCGGGCGGCGGCGCAAAGGCGGCCATGCCTTCGTCATCCAGAAACATGCCGCGACCCGGTTGCATTACGATTTCCGCCTGGAACTGGACGGGGTGCTGAAAAGCTGGGCCGTCGCCCGGGGCCCCAGCCTGGTGCCCGGCGAAAAGCGCCTGGCCGTGCATGTCGAGGACCACCCGCTGGACTATGGCGATTTCGAGGGCACCATCCCCAAGGGCGAATATGGCGGCGGCACCGTCATCCTGTGGGACCGCGGCACCTGGACCCCCGAGGGCGATGCGCATCAGGCATATGCCAAGGGCCACCTGGAATTCACGCTGCACGGCGAAAAGCTGGGCGGGCGCTGGCATCTGGTCCGGATGCGCGGCAAACCGCGCGACAAGCGCGAGAACTGGCTGCTCATCAAGGGCGAGGACGATTTCGCCCGCGGCGAGGACGCGCCCGACATCCTCGCCGAGCGGCCGGAATCGGTCAAGACCGGCCGGCTGATTGCCGATGTCGCGGGCGAGGCGCCGGGATGGTCGTCGAAGACCGGCCGGATCCGCAGATCGGCGGGCCGGGCGACGAAACCGGCCGCATCGCCGCCCGATCCTCGCCCAAGCCCCGACCCGCCCGAGCCGGCACAGGTCAAGGGCGCCCGCAAGGCGGCGATGCCGGGCTTTGTCGAGCCGATGCTGGCCACGCTGGTTTCGGCCGCACCGACGGGCGCGCGCTGGCTGCACGAGATCAAGTTCGACGGCTACCGTCTGCAGGCCCGGCTCGAGGCGGGCCGGGTCAAGCTGCTGACCCGCAGCGGGCTGGACTGGACCGCGCGCTTCGGCAAGGCGGTGCCGGCGGCGCTGCGCGGCCTGCCGGTCGGGTCGGCCATCCTGGATGGCGAGATGGTGGTCGAAACCGCTGCCGGCGCCTCGGATTTCTCGGCGCTTCAGGCCGATCTCAGCGCCGGCCGCGACGACCGCTTCGCCTTCTACGCCTTCGACCTGATGTATCTGGACGGCTACGACCTGCGCGCCGTTCCGCTGGTCGAGCGCAAGGCGCTGCTGGCGCAGCTTCTCGGCCGCGGCGACGGCATCCTGCGCCTCAGCGATCATTTCCGGGAAAGCGGCGCCCTGGTCCTGCGCCATGCCTGCCGGCTGAGCCTCGAGGGGATCGTCTCGAAACTGGCCGACAGCCCCTATCGCACCGGGCGCGGCAAGGCCTGGGTCAAGTCGAAATGCTCGGCCCGGCAGGAATTCGTCATCGGCGGCTATGTGCCCTCGTCGGTATCGCGCAAGGCCATCGGCTCGCTGATCATGGGCGTTTACGAGGACGGCGCATTGCAGCATGTCGGCCGGGTCGGCACCGGGTTTTCCGGCGCCGTGGCCGAGGATCTGTTCCGCCGGCTGGAACGGCTGCGCATCCCCGAAAGCCCCTTCGCCGCCCGCCTGACGGCGGAGGAGGCGCGGCAGGCCCGCTTCGTCCGCCCCGAGCTGGTGGCCGAGGTCGAGTTCCGGGCCTGGACGGCCGACGGCCATCTGCGCCACGCCGCGTTCCGCGGCCTGCGCGAGGACAAGCCGGCGACCGAGATCGTGCGCGAAACCGCCAGACCCGCCGCCAAGCCCCCTGCCCCGCAGCGCCGCCGGGTGCGGCTGACCCATCCCGACCGGCTTTACTGGCCCGAGGACGGCGTCACCAAAGAGGGGCTCGCCGATTACTATGCCGAGGTCTGGCGCCAGATCGCGCCCTGGATCACCGGCCGGCCGCTGGCGCTGCTGCGCTGCCCGAACGGCATCGCCGGCGAGCGGTTCTTCCAGAAACACGCCTGGAAGGGCCTTGGCCGGCATATCGTCCAGGTGCAGGATCCCAGGGATCCCAAGGGCGAGCCGCTGATCGCCATCGAGGATCTGGACGGGCTGATGGGGCTGGTGCAATCCGCGGCGCTGGAGATCCACCCCTGGGGCTCGACCATCGCAGACTGGGAACGGCCGGACCTGATCACCATGGACCTCGACCCGGGCGAGGCGGTGGAATGGCCGGCGGTGGTGGCGGCCGCCCGCGAGCTGCGCCAGCGGCTGCAGGATCACGGGCTGGCCGGCTTCGTCAAGACCTCGGGCGGCAAGGGGCTGCATGTCGTGGCGCCGCTGCAGCCGCGGGCGGAATGGCCGGCGGTCAAGGCCTTCGCCAAGGCGATGGCCGATGCCATGGCGGCCGACGACCCCGACCGCTATGTCTCGACCATCAGCAAGGCCAAGCGGCGGGGCCGGATCCTGATCGACTATCTGCGCAACCAGCGCGGCGCCACCGCGGTTGCCGCCTATTCCACCCGCGCCCGGCCCGGCGCCGCCGTCTCGGCGCCGCTGCGCTGGGACGAACTGGAGGGTGGCATCGGCCCGGCCTGGTTCACCATCCGGAACATGCCGGCCCGGCTTGCCACGCTGGCGGCCGATCCCTGGGACGGCTTTCGCGCCGCCGCCGTCCCGCTGGAGGCGCCCGGCGCCCGGCGCGGCAAGGCCGGCTAGCGCCGCCGGCCCTTGCTTTCGGCGGCGATGCTGTTTTTCAGCGCGTCCATGATGTTGACGACATTGCCGGGCGCGGCGGGCTTCTCGGCCCTGGGCTTCGCGGCCCGTTTGCGGCCCCTGGTCTTGGCGGCGATGATCTCCAGCAGCTTGTCCTGCACCGGATCGGCGACCATGGCCGGATCCCAGGGGGCGCTGCGCTCCTCGATCAGCCGGGTGACCAGTTTCAGCAGCTTGGCATCGACCTTTTCCTGACCGATATCGTCGAAGTAATCCGCCTCGGGCCGCACCTCGTCGCCATAGCGCAGGGTCCAGAGCACGATGCCCCGGTCGCGCGGTTCCAGCATCACCGCCCGTTCCCGGCGATAGAGCACCAGCCGCGAGATGCCCACGGTGCCGGTCGAACGCATGGCGTCGCGGATCACGCAATAGGCTTCCTCGCCGATCGGGTCGTCGGGCGTCAGGTAATGCGGCTTGTCATACCAGGTCCAGCCGATCGAATCCGCCGGCACGAACATGTCGATGTCGATGGTGCGGGTGCTTTCCAGCGTCACCGAATCGATCTCGTCCTCCTCCAGGATGACGTGATCCGCCTCGCCGGTGGGATAGCCCTTGGCCTCGTCCTCCTCGGCCACCGGCTTGCCGGTTTCGGCATCGACATAGCGGCTGACAACGCGGTTGCCGGTTTGCGCGTTCAGGGTGTGGAACCGGACCTTCTCGCCCTCGCCGGTGGCCGGCATCATCGACACCGGGCAAGTGACCAGCGACAGTTTCAGATAGCCCTTCCAGAATGGCCGCGGCGCCATCAGCTCCGCCCCCCGGCCGGGGGCAGAGGCCCTGCCCCGGATCGCCTGCCGCCTGCATCGGCCATGCTCGTTTCCTTCCCTGCCGGACCCCGATGCAACCCAACCGCTGGCCGCGGGCAATGTTCCCCGCCAGCACCCGGGCCGGATCGGGCGCGGGTCGCCCGGGCCGGGTGTCAGCCGCTTTTGCGCTGCCGCGACGCGGGTTTCTTCCGGGCCGGGGTCTTCTTCGCCCCCAGCCCGGCGCTTTGGCGCAAGGCCTGCATCAGATCCACGACATTCTCGCGCCGGGCCGGCTTCCCGGGCTCGATGCGGCGGCCTTCGAGCTTGGCCTTGACCAGATCGGCCAGCGCCGCCTCGTAGCGGTCGTCGAAGGCGGTGACGTCAAAGGTGCCCATCTTGGTGGCGATGATATGCTTGGCCAGGTCCAGCATCTCGCCCTTGACCCTGGTGGCGGGGATATCGCTGAACGCCTCGCGCGCCGAGCGCACCTCGTAGTCGAAATTCAGCGTCGTCGCGATCATGCCCGGGCCATGCGCGCGGATCAGCACCGTGCGCACCCGCCGGAACAGCACCGCCCGGGCCAGGGCCGCCACCTTCTTGCGGCGCATCCCTTCGCGGATCAGGGCGAAGGCTTCCTCGGCCGTGGGGCTTGCCGGCCGCAGATAATACGGGCGGTCGAAATAGACATCGTCGATGTCCTGGCAGTCGATGAACTGCGCGACCGCCAGCGCCTTGTCGCTTTCCGGCACCGCGGCGGCGATCTCCTCGGGGTCGAGCATCACGTAATCGCCCTCGGCCAGCTCGTAGCCCTTGACCTGGTCGTCCCTGTCCACGGGCTTGCCGGTGTCGGCGTCGATGAACTGCCGCCGCACGCGATGGCCGGTGGCGCGGTTCAGGGTGTGAAAGGCAATCCGCTCCGAGGTCGAGGCCGCGGCATGCAGCGTCACCGGGCAGCTGACTTCCGCGATGGTCAGCAGGCCTTTCCAGATCGCCCTTGGGGCCATGGCGCGGGTTCCTTCACGCAAAACGGCGATGGTCGTCAACGCCGCGCTTCGGCCGGGGTTCCGCGGGGGCCGGCGCCGCGCCCGGCCGCTTGGCGTTCCAGCCGGTGCCGATCTGCCCGGCTTCCGCCCCGATCGCCCTGATCGCCTTGATCGCCTTCAGGCCGGGCTTCCGAAATTCCGGGCCGCCTGCAGGGCGGCGAAGCGGCATCCGGGGGCCGGAACTCCGCGGGACATGTCCCAATGGTCAGCTTCCCGCAACGCTCCGGCAAGGGCAAACTGCGGATGTCGGTGGTGGGTAGCCGGTTTCGTGGTGGTAATTGGTTCGTGGTGGCCCCGACTGGATCGGGCAGGTTGATGGCACAGCCTGCCCGATTGTCCCTGGCCGGGCAGCATAGGCGGCGCGGGGGCGAACCAGCCGGATCGGCAGGCCAGCCCGAACCACCCCGCAGAACAGCGGGAAACACCGCGCCTTCCGGCGGCGTCGCTCAGTCAGGGCGCCGGACGCCCCGCTGCTCGGCATCCAGCCTGGCGATCATCGCATCGAACAGGCGCTTGGCTTCATCCTCCGTCAGCGCCTCGTCCTTCTGTCCCTCAGTCGTCCGGTAATTCGGATCGTGAAGCTCGGGTACGAATTTTTGTCCCATCTCTCCCCCCATCTGACTGATCGGGGCAAGGGTAGCACGCCGGCAGCCAATGGCCGACTCCGGATCCGACATCGGCGGGTTTCAGCCAAAACCCGGCCGAGGCGCCGGATGCGCTCAATCCGATCGACGTGAGGCGTTCCCGGCGCTCCTTCGGGGGGACCGAGGGAACCGCTGCGCAAGCGCAGGGGGCTAAACCGGGCAAGCCCGCTGCCACCAGCCGCCAGTCGGGGCCGATGCGCACGGCGATCATGTCCTGTTCCACGCTCTCGCCCAGGCGGCGGTCTTCGGCATCTTGCCGCCTGGGCTGGGCGAGGCTTGCCATGATGGAGAATCCGCGGATGTCCGATGAACCCGCCGGCCTGTCCCGGCGTTTCCTGCTGACTGCAGCCGCCACCCTCGCCCGTCCCGCCAACGCCCGCGCAGGAGCCGCGATGCCGATCCGCCCGACCTGCGCCGATCAGGCCTTCACCGCGACGCCAAAGGACAATCCTGCCGCTGGGCCTGACCAGCAAGGATTGTTCCACCAACCAGAAGATCGCCCACCTGCCGCGCAAGCTGACCGGGGCAGGCAGCATCCGCTTCGGGAATGTGGCGCCGGGCGATCTGTGCTATTACGCCCCCTGTCGCCGGCCGCGCGGGCTGGGCCGGCTGGATGGCGGGCCTGCGCCCCTGCTGCTGCGCGTCGAAAGCCTTGCATGACGCGCGGACCCGCCAGCAAATGAATGCAGACAAAGGAGCATGACATGACCGTTCTCGCCTATGGCGCCCCCGCCGCCGATCAGCCGTTGTCGCGCATGGAGATCACCCGCCGCAGGCCCGGCCCGCATGACGTGCGGATCGAGATCCTGTATTGCGGCATCTGCCATTCCGACCTGCACCAGGTGCGCAGCGAATGGGCCGGCACGCATTATCCCTGCGTGCCGGGGCACGAGATCGTCGGCCGCGTCGCCGCCGTCGGCGAACATGTCCGCAGCCACAAGCCCGGCGATCTGGTCGGCGTCGGCTGCATCGTGGACAGCTGCCGGCGTTGCGCCGATTGCGACGAGGGGCTGGAAAACTACTGCGACGGCATGGTCGGCACCTATAACGGCCCGACCGCCGACGCGCCCGGCCACACGCTGGGCGGCTATTCCCAAGCGGTCGTGGTGCACGAGCGCTATGTGCTGAAGATCACCCATCCCGAGAATCAGCTTGCCGCCGTGGCGCCGCTGCTCTGCGCCGGGATCACCACATATTCGCCGCTGCGCCATTGGGGCGCCGGGCCGGGCAAGAAGGTCGGCGTCGTGGGCATCGGCGGCCTTGGGCATATGGGGGTGAAGCTCGCCCATGCCATGGGCGCGCATGTCGTGGCCTTCACCACCTCGGAAAGCAAGCGCGCCGATGCCCTGGCGCTTGGCGCCGATGAGGTGGTGGTCTCGCGCAACCCCGACGAGATGGCGGCGCATGGCAAAAGTTTCGACTTCATCCTGAACACCGTGGCCGCGCCGCATGACCTCGATGCCTTCCTGGCGCTGCTGAAGCGCGACGGCACCATGGCGCTGGTCGGGGCGCCGGCGACGCCGCATCCTTCGCCCAACGTGTTCAACCTGATCATGCGCCGCCGCAGCCTGGCCGGCTCGATGATCGGCGGCATCCCCGAGACCCAGGAAATGCTGGATTTCTGCGCCAAGCACGGCATCGTGGCCGATATCGAGATGATCCGCGCCGATCAGATCGAACCCGCCTATGAACGGATGCTGAAGGGCGATGTGAAATACCGCTTCGTCATGGACATCGCCACCATGGGCAACTGAAGGAAGCCGCAGATGAAGATCACCCGCGCAGGGCAGACGCCCTCGACCGCCGGGCCGGCCGACTGGTTCACCGGCCGCGTCCGCATCGACCCGCTGTTCGCGGCCGAGGCGCCCGGCCGCGCCGTCGGCGCCCATGTCACCTTCGAGCCGGGCGCGCGCACGGCCTGGCACACCCATCCCGCCGGCCAGACCCTGATCGTCACCTTCGGCCGCGGCCGCGTCCAGCGCCAGGGCGGCCCTGTCGAGGAGATCCGCCAGGGCGACGTGGTCTGGTTCCCCGCCGGCGAAAAGCACTGGCACGGCGCCGCGCCCGACACCGCGATGAGCCATATCGCCATCCAGGAAACCATCGACGGATCGGCCGTCACCTGGATGGAACAGGTCTCGGATGCGGATTACGCCGGCTGACGGGTGTCTGGGCCGGTGACGCGGTCCGGCAACCGCGGCGCTACAGGGCCGAGAGCTGTTCCAGGTCGGCGGCCAGTTGCGCCAGCGCCTCGGCATCCAGCGCGATGGCGACCAGCCGGTTCATGACCATGCCCTCGGGCAGATCGGCCGGTTCCAGCGTCAGCGCGCCCCCGGCCAGTTGCAGCAGGTGCGGGCCGTCCGAGCCGGGCAGCAGCACATAGCCCTTGAGCCGGTGGACGGCGCGGCGGTGCCGGTCGATGATCGTGGCAAGCTGGCCGCGAGCCGGCGGGGCACATGCGATGGTGCGGCTGGTGAACAGGCGGCCATGGTCGCGATCCGCGGCAAGGCCGGCAAAAGCGGCCAGGCTGCGGCGGTCATGGCGCGCCGCCAGTGCCGCAAGAAAGCCGTCGTCCGGCGCCAGATGCTGGCTGGCCAGCGGGTTGAGCCGCGCCACCAGCCTGGCGGCGTGGCGCAAGGCCGGGCGGCCGGCGATATCGGCGCGCGACAGGAAGACCGCATCGGCGCCGCGGATCTGGCTTTCCGCCACCCTGCCGATCCGGGGATCGGCCAGCCGCTCGGCCAGGCTTTGCGGATCGACCACCGCCACCACCGCCCGGCAGTCCAGCTCGGGCTCGGCCAGGGCGAAGCTGGCCAGCCGCCGCGGCTCGGCGACGCCGCTGGCCTCGATGACCAGCCGGTCCACCCGGTCGCGCAGGCTCAGCGCCCGCTCGAAGGCATCGAACAGCCCGCCGCCCATCGAGCAGCAGATGCAGCCGTTGCTGAGCTGGATCGTGTCGGCCGAGCGGCCGGCGATCAGCGCCGCATCGACCGCGATGTCGCCGAAATCGTTGACCATGACCAAGATGCGCTCGCCCTGCCGGTCCAGCAGCCGGTTCAGCAGCGTGGTCTTGCCCGCGCCCAGATAGCCGCAAAGCAGGTTGACCGGCAGCGGCGCGGCCATGGTCAGAACGATCCGGCCGCGACCGGGGTGCCGCCGAAGACGGTGCCCCAGACCCGGACCTCGCGCAGCCGCTCGGGGCCAAGGGCGTGCGGATCGTCCTCGAGCACGGCGAAATCCGCGCGCTTGCCGACCTCGACCGAGCCCAGCTCGGCGTCGAGCTTCAGCGTATGGGCCGCGCCCAGGGTGATGGCGTAAAGCGCCGCGTCCAGCGGGATGCGCTCGGACGTGCCAAGCTGCCGGCCGCTGTCGGTCAGCCGGTTGACCGCGCACCAGGCGGTGACCAGCGGCGCCAGCGGCGTGATCGGCGCGTCGGAATGGATGGCCAGCGGAATGCCCATCTCCAGCGCGCTGGCGCAGGGGTTCATGCGGCAGGCGCGCTCGGGGCCGATGGTGACCTCGTAATGCTTGTCGCCGAAGTAATACAGGTGATTGGCGAACAGGTTCACGCAGCATTGCAGCGCGGCGATGCGGCGCAGCTGGGCGCGGTCGGCCATCTGGCAATGTTGCAGGACATGGCGATGGTCGGGGCGGAAATGCCCGGCAAGCGCCGCTTCCAGCGCCTCGATGGCGGCCAGGCTGGCGCCGTCGCCGTTGACATGGATATGCATCTGGATGCCCTGCCGGTTCAGGTCGTCCACCAGCAGGTTCAGCGCCTCGGGGGCGATGTTCCAGATGCCGTTGTCGATGCCGCGATGATAGCCCGGCGCGCTTAGCTGCGCGGTGAAGCCCTGGATCGAGCCGTCGGTGACGATCTTCACCCCGCCCAGCCGCACCCGGTCGGTGGACTGCGCCCGCAGCTCCTTGGCGCGCGCGCCCACCGCCTCGGGCGGCAGCGCCATGGCCGAGAGCATCGGCACCAGCCGCAGCGGATAGCCGGCCTCGGCCGTGGTGGCGAACAGGTCGGCCAGCACCTCGTCGCCCAGCTCGTTCAGCAGGTCGGTCGAGGTCGTCACCCCCGCCCGGCAGGCCGAGCGCGCGAAGTTCCAGATCGCCTCGGGATCGCCGCCCATGGCGCGGAAGCTGGCGCCGACCCGGCGCATGACCGGGAACATGGCGCCCATCTCGTGCAGCTCGCCATGCAGCCCGCCGTCCTCGGTGTGGATGACGCCGGGGACGTCGGTGTGCTCGTCATAGCCGGCCAGGTCCAGCGCCACGCTGTTGGCGGTCAGCAGGTGCATGTTGGAATGCAGCACCACCACCGGCCGGGTGGTCGAGACCCGGTCGAGATCCAGCCGCGACAGCCGGTCGCCCGGCACGAACAGCGGATCGAAACCCCAGCCGACGACAGGCCCGTCGCCCAGTTCCGCGGCGCGGTCGCGCAGGCGTTCGACCAGCGCATGGGTGCTGGTGACACCCTGCCACAGCCGGCCGTCCGGGGCCACGCGGTCGTAATGGCCCAGATAGGTGAAGCGCCAGACCGAACCCTCCATCATATGGGCGTGGCCCTCGACGAAGCCGGGCATCAGCACTTTGTCCGCGAAACGGTCGTCATGATGCAGATCGCCCCGGCCCTGCATCTCCTCGGGGCCGCCGACGGCAAGGATGCGCCCGTCATGGGACACCATCACATGCGTCGCCTCGGGCCGCGACGGGTCCATGGTGATGATGCGGCGTGCTGAAAAAACGGTCGGGATCATGCAATTTCTCCGTCGGATGCGGCGTCGCGGGCAGATTAGCCGTGACAAACATCCTGCGTGAAATGCATAGTTGCGCGGGATTTCCGCTATTTTCCTGAGGGACGGATGCATTACACCCTGAAGCACCTGCGCTATATCGAGGCGGCCGAGCGCCACCAGTCGATCACCGCCGCGGCCGAGGGGTTGGCGGTCTCGCCCTCGTCCATCGCCGCGGCCATCGACCATATCGAGGCGCAGTTGGGCCAGCCGCTTTTTGCCCGCGTCCCGTCGCGCGGCATCGCGGCCACCAGCTTCGGGCGCAAGATCATCGACGAGATCCGGCTGCTGCTGGCGGCGCAGGCGCGCTTCGACGGCAAGATCGCCGATCTTGAGCAGCGCATCGACGGCACCGCCCGCATCGCCTGCTTCACGCCGCTGGCGCCGATCCTGCTGCCCACGATCCTGTGCGAGGTGCGCGAGCGCTATCCGAACCTGATGATCGAGGTGATGGAGGGCAACTGGGAGGAGGTGGTCCGCGCCGTCGATACGGGCGATGCCGATTTCGCGTTCTGCTACGGGCTGATCAATGAGCTGGTCTATCGCTTCCTGCCGCTTTTCGTCGGCCATCCCCATGCCGCGCTGCCGGCGACGCATCCGCTGGCCAGCGGCCGCTTCGTCACGCTGGAACAGCTGGCGCCCGAGCCGCTGGTGGTGCTGGATCTGGAACTGTCGCGGCGCTACCTGATGGACCTGTTCGCGACGCGCGGGCTCAAGCCGAACGTGGTCTATTCGGCGCGCTCGACCGACATGATGCGGGCGCTGATCGCCGCCGGCATGTGCTATGGCATCTTCAACATCCGCCCGATGAGCAAGCAGACCTATGCCCGCGGCGATCTGGTGCGACTGCCGCTGGCCGGCGAGCACGACGCGCCGCGCGCCGGGGTGCTGACCCGGCGCGACGTGAAGCTGACCCCGGTTTGCGAAGCGATCATCGCCACCTGCGAGATGCAGGCGATGCGCGGCGAATTCGACCGCGCCTTCGTGCGGCCCTATCTTCCACAGGATTTCTGAGGAATTCTGGCGCAAAAATGCATTTGCCGAAAAGCCCCCCCATGCCCGATCTCTAGGACGCAGCGTCAACGCCCAGAATTTGTCGCGCATCCAACACGGAGAACCAGATGACCCTTCCCCCCGCCTTCTCGCGTCGTTTCCTGCTGGCCGGTGCAGTCGCGCTGACCGCCTTGGCCACCGCTCCCGCGCTTTCCGCCCAAGAGGCGCAAAAGGGCGGGACACTGGTGCTGGCGTCCGTGCACAAGCCGCGCCACCTGAACTCGGCCGTGCAGTCGGGGGTCGCGACCGCCGTGCCGGCGGCGCAGATCTTCGCCACGCTGCTGCGCTATGGCGAGGATTTCACCCCGCAGCCCTACCTGGCCGAAAGCTGGGCGTTCAGCGACGACAGCAAGGTGCTGACCCTGAAGCTGCGCCAGGGCGCGACCTTCCACGACGGCTCGCCGATCACCGCCGAGGACGTGATCTGGTCGCTGGGCGTGGTCAAGGACAACCACCCGTTCTCCAGCATGCTCGCGCCGGTCGAGGCCTTCGAGGCGCCCGATCCGCAGACCGTGGTCATCCGCATGACGCAGCCGCATCCGGCGATCCTGCTGGTGCTGTCCGCCTCGTTGACGCCGATCCTGCCCAAGCACGTCTTCGACGACGGCCAGGACATCAAGTCGAACCCCAAGAACAACCTGCCCATCGGCTCGGGCCCGTTCAAGGTGACCGCCTTCGAACCGGGCCAGCACATCATCCTGGA
Source organism: Paracoccus simplex (assembly GCF_042648325.1). Taxonomy (NCBI): domain Bacteria; kingdom Pseudomonadati; phylum Pseudomonadota; class Alphaproteobacteria; order Rhodobacterales; family Paracoccaceae; genus Paracoccus; species Paracoccus simplex. The sequence goes on from NZ_JBHRXE010000033.1 coordinate 95,040, forward strand.
ACGCTATGACGGCTTCTTCCTGGAAGGAAAGCCCTATCTGGACCGCATCGTGATCCGGCAGTACCAGGACGCCAATTCGGGCGTGCTGGCGCTGGAATCGGGCGAGGCGCAGATGTTCCCGCTGCTCGACGGCACCCGCCTGATCCGGCGGCTGGAGAAATCCGGCAACCTGACCGTGACCGACAAGGGCTATGCCGGCATCGGCCCGCTGAACTGGCTGGCCTTCAACACCAAGCATCCGGCGCTGTCGGACCTGCGGGTCCGCCAGGCCATCGCCTATGCCATCGACCGCGATTTCGTCACCAAGGCGCTGCATTCGGGCCTGTCCAAGCCCGCGATCGAGCCGGTGGTGCAGGGCAGCCCTTTCTATACCGAGGATGTCGAGCGCTACGACTTCGATCTTGACAAGTCCAAGGCGCTGCTGGCCGAGGCGGGCTATGGCGAGGGCGGGAAAAAGCTGGAACTGCGCATCGACTACATGCCCGACATCGAGGAACAGCAGCGCGCCGTCGCCGAATATGTCAAGGCGGCGCTGGCCAAGGTCGGGATCGCGGTCACCGTGCGCTCCGCGCCCGACTTCCCGACCTGGTCGCAGCGCGTGTCGTCCTATGACTTCGACATGACCATGGACCAGGTCTTCAACTGGGGCGACCCGGTGATCGGGGTGAACCGGACCTATCTGTGCTCGAACATCCGCCAGGGGATCATCTGGTCCAACACCCAGCAATATTGCAACGAAGAGGTGGACAAGCTGATGAACGCCGCCGGGGTCGAGCCGGACTTGGCCAAGCGCCAGCAGCTTTACGCCCAGGCCTTCAAGCAGATCACCACCGACATCCCGATCCATTTCATCAACGAAGTGCCCTATCACACGGTCTATTCGCAGGCCGTGCAGAACCCGCCCGTCTCGATCTGGGGCACGATGGGGCCGATGGATGAGGTCTGGCTGAAGCAGTAACCGGCGGAGGCAATCCCGATGTTTCGACGTATCCTGCGGCAGCTGCTTTATGCGGCTGCCCTGATCCTCGCTGTCCTTGTCCTGAACTTCCTGCTGATCCAGCTTGCCCCCGGCGACCCGGCCGAGGTCATCGCCGGCGAGATGGGCGGCGCCAGCGCCGAGGTCATGGCCGCGATCCGCCAGCAATACGGCCTCGACAAGCCGCTGCTGACCCAGCTGGGGCTGTATCTGGGCCGCGCGCTGCAGGGCGACCTGGGCATGTCCTATTTCTACAACCGCCCGGTGGTCGATCTGATCCTGTCGCGGCTGGGACCGACCATGCTCTTGGTGGCGACCGCGCTGGGTTTCGCGCTGGTCGTCGGCACGCGGCTGGGGATGCTCGCCTCGCGCAATCCGCGGGGCATCGCCTCGGCGGTGGTCACGGTGCTGTCGCTGGTCGGCTATTCGGCGCCGGTGTTCTGGACCGGGCTGATGCTGGTGATCCTGTTCGGCGCCACCATCCCGCTGTTCCCCATCGCCGGCATGATCGACGTGGTGAAACAGGGCGGCTTCCTGAGCCGGGTGCTGGACATCGCCCACCATCTGGTGCTGCCGGCGCTGACGCTGGGGCTGGTCTATCTGGCGCAATACAGCCGGCTGACCCGCGCCTCGATGCTCGAGGTGCTGGGCGCCGACTACATCCGCACCGCCCGCGCCAAGGGCGTCAGCGAGCGGCAGGTCTTCGGCCGCCACGCCTTCCGCAACGCGCTGCTGCCCGTCGTGACCGTCGCGGGCATGCAGTTCGGCGCCATCATCTCGGGCGCGGTGCTGGTCGAGACGGTGTTCAGCTGGCCGGGCCTTGGCACGCTGGCCTTCCAGTCGATCCTGGCGCGCGACTATCCGACCGTGCTGGGCATCCTGTTCTTCTCCACCCTGATCGTCATCATCGCGAACCTGCTGACCGACTTCGTGTCGCGCCTGCTGGACCCGCGCCTTGCCGGAGGACGCTGAGACATGACCGCGCCCGCCAGAACCACGGTTCCAGCCGCCCGCGGTCCCATGGCCGAAGCCTGGGACATCTTCCGCCGCAGCCCCTCGGCCATGCTGGGCCTGGCGCTGCTGATCCTGGTCATGGCAATGACCTTCGCCGGACCCCATCTCTACCCGGTCGATCCGTTCGAGATCGTCTGGGCGCCGCTGACGCCGCCCGGCGAGGAGGCGACCATTCCGCTGGGCACCGACAACCTGGGCCGCGACATCCTGGCCGGGCTGATCGCGGGCGGCAGCGCCACGCTGGCCGTGGGCTTCGCCGCAGCGCTGATCACCATGCTGATCGGGGTGGTGATCGGCGCCTATGCCGGCTTCTACGGCGGCATCGTCGACGACATGCTGATGCGCGTCACCGAATTCTTCCAGGTGCTGCCGCCGCTGCTGTTCGCCATGGTCGTGGTGACGCTGTTCCAGCCGACGCTGGTCAACGTGGCGCTGGCCATCGGCATCGTCAGCTGGCCGCAGACCGCGCGCCTGACCCGGTCCGAGTTCCGCCGCATCCGCACGCTGGAATATGTCAGCGCCATGCGCGCCATCGGCGCCGGCGACGGCAACATCATCTGGCGCGTCATCCTGCCCAACGCCCTGCCGCCGCTGATCGTCTCGGCCACGCTGACCATCGGCATGGCGATCCTGTTCGAGGCCGGGCTCAGCTTCCTGGGCCTGTCGGACCCGAACGTCATGTCCTGGGGGCTGATGATCGGCTCGGGCCGGGAATACCTGCTGGACGCCTGGTGGGTGGTGACGCTGCCCGGGGCGATGATCTTCCTGACCGTGCTGGGCGTCAGCCTGGTCGGCGACGGGCTGAACGACGCCTTCAACCCCCGGATGAGGGAGCGCTGAGCCATGGTGACCGAACCCGTTCTGGACATCCGCAATCTCAAGGTCGATTTCGCCACCCGTCGCGGCGTGGCCCATGTGCTGGACGACGTGTCCTTCAGCGTCGCCCCGGGCGAGCTTCTGGCCATCGTCGGCGAATCCGGCTGCGGCAAAAGCATGACCGCGCTGTCGGTGCTGGGCCTGATCCCCTCGCCCCCGGGCAAGGTGGTCGGCGGCAGCATCCTGTTCCAGGGCCGCGACCTGACCAAGCTGCGCCAGTCCGAGCTGCGCAGGATCCGCGGCGGCGACATCGCCATGATCTTCCAAGAGCCGATGACCTCGCTCAATCCGGTCTTCACCTGCGGCGAGCAGATCGCCGAGGCGGTGCGCCTGCACCAGAAGGTCAGCCCGAAGGCCGCCTTCGCCCGCGCCGTCGACATGCTGCGCGCCGTCGGCATCCCCGAGCCGGAACTGCGCGCCCGCGCCTATCCGCACCAGCTTTCCGGCGGGATGCGCCAGCGGGTGATGATCGCCATGGCGCTGTCCTGCGAGCCGAAGCTGTTGATCGCGGACGAGCCGACGACGGCGCTGGACGTGACCGTGCAGGCGCAGATCTTCGGCCTGCTGGACGAGTTGCGGCAAAAGACCGGCACCGCCATCATCCTGATCACCCATGACATGGGCGCGGTGGCGGAAATGGCCGACAAGGTGGCGGTCATGTATGCCGGCCGCATCATCGAACGCGGCCCGGCCGATGCGGTGCTGGACAATCCCGGCCATCCCTATACCCGCGGCCTGCTGGCCAGCATCCCGCGCGTCGATGCCGACCCGGATGCCGATCTGCCGGAAATCCCCGGCATCGTGCCGGCGCTGACCGATTTGGGCCGCGGTTGCGCCTTCGCGCCGCGCTGCCCGCTGGCCGTCGAGACCTGCCGCGCCGCCCAGCCCCGCCATATCGCCCTGTCCGGCGCGCATTCGGCCGCCTGCATCCAGCTTGAACCCCGCGAGGTCCCGGCATGACCCAGCTTCTTTCCGTCCGCGACCTCAAGGTGCATTTCCCCACCGCGAACGGCGGCACCGTCCATGCGGTCGATGGCGTCGATTTCGGCATCCAGCGCGGCCAGACGCTGGGCATCGTCGGCGAATCCGGCTCGGGCAAGACCACCACGGCGCTGGCGGTGATGCGCCTTGCCCCGATCACCGGCGGCACGATCGACCTGGACGGCACGCCCATCAGCCGCATCGAGGGCGAGGAGCTGCGCCGCGCCCGGCCGCGCTTCCAGATGGTGTTCCAGGACCCGTTCTCGTCGCTGAACCCGCGTGAACGGGTGGGGCGGATCATCCGCCAGCCCATGGACCTGCTGGGCCTGGGCGAGCCCGCGGGCCGCGACGCGCGGGTCGAGGAATTGCTGACCCAGGTCGGCTTGCGCCCCGAGCTGAAGTCGCTTTACCCGCACCAGTTTTCCGGCGGGCAGCGGCAGCGCATCGGCTTGGCGCGGGCCTTGGCGACCAAGCCCGACCTGATCGTCTTCGACGAGCCGGTCTCGGCGCTGGACGTGGCGGTGCAGGCGCAGGTCCTGAACCTGATCCGCCGCCTGCAGCGCGAGACCGGGCTGACCTATCTGTTCATCAGCCACGACCTGGGCGTCGTGCGCCACATCTGCGACGAGATCGCGGTGATGTATCTGGGCCAGATCGTGGAAAAGGCGCCGGCAGCGCAGATCTTCGCCGCGCCACGCCATCCCTATACCCAGGCGCTGATCGCCGCGGCGCCTTCGCTGGCGCCCGAACATCGGCGGCGCGGCGGCGGCGCGCGGCTGCAGGGCGACCCGCCCAGCCCGGTCAACCTGCCGAAAGGCTGCCGCTTCGCCTCGCGCTGCCCGATCGCGGTCGAGGATTGCCGCCAGCGGATGCCGGCCCTGCGCCAGCTTGGCCCCGGACAGGCGGTCGCCTGCCACCTGGCCTAGGTCGCAGGCAAAGCTGGCAGCGGCAACGCCCGGCGCGGCTGGCCGATCCCGGCTGCGCCGGCCGGGCACGGCGCTTCACCCCTTTCCGCGCCGGAACAGGCTGGCGCGTTCATACAGCGCCTCAAGCCGCGTCATGCGCTCTTGCGCCTGCGGCCAGTTCAGTTCCTGCACCGCCGCCAGCAGGGTTTCGATCAGCACCAGCAGCGCCGTGGTGCTGTCCCAGGCCGAGGGCACCTCGATCTGCGCGGCGAAGCGGAACCGGGCACGGGCGGAAATCGGGCTGATCCAGGGATCGGTGATCAGCACCACCTCGGCGCCCTGTTCGGCAGCCATCTCGGCCAGTTGCAGCGTCGTGCTTTCATAGCGGCGGATGTCGAACGTCACCAGCACGTCGCCGGGCCGCAGCTCCAGCAGCGCCGAAGGCCAGGCCCGGGATTGGCTGGGCAGCGCAAACACCCCGGGCCGCACGATGCCCAGCTGCGTCACCAGGTAATCCGCCAGCGCCTGGGTGATCCGCCCGCCGGTCACCAGCACCCGGCGCTGCGGATCGGCCAGCATTGCCGCGCAGGCGTCGAAATCGGCATGGTCGATGCGGCCAAGCGTCCTTGTCAGATTGTCCAGCACCGCATCGGCGAACCGGTTCAGGATATGGGTCTGGGGCACGCCGCCGGCCCAGCGGGCATGTTTGGACAGCGGCGATTCCAGCCGCGCCTCCAGCTCGCCGCGCAGCTGGGTCTGAAAATCGGGATAGCCGCGAAAGCCCAGCTTCTGCACCAGGCGCAGCACCGTGGGGGTGGAGACCCCGGCCTCCTTGGCCAGATGCGTCATCGAGGCCAGCCCCGCCACCGGGAAATTCCGCATCAGGTGACCGGCCAGCAGGCGCTCGGCCGGGGTCAGGGCGTCAAATCGCTGCGTCAGGCGGTCCTCGACGGTGCCCGCGGCTTCCGGTTCCTGTGACATCGGCCCTTCCTTTCGGTGACGCCGCGTTCGTAACGATCTTAACAGCAAAAACATATCCTGAAAAATAATTGACAGGCTTGGCCTTGCCGTTCCAACCTGATCGCGACGGGAGTGAGCGTATGTCTGGTTCAGCATCTTTCTTCCAGATCGAGAACGCGGAAGGCGGCGGCGCAGCGGTCATCGTCTGCGAACACGCCTCGAACGACCTGGGGACGATGCCCGGGGCGCTGGGGCTGAGCGCCGAACAATGCCTGGCCCATATCGCCTGGGATCCCGGCGCGCTGGGGGTGGCAAAGGGGCTGTCGGCGCTGCTGGACGCCACGCTGATCCACGCCACGGCGTCGCGGCTGATCTATGACCTGAACCGGCCCCCCGATGCCGCCGGCGCCATGGCGGCGCGCAGCGAGCTGCATGACATCCCCGGCAACCGCGACCTGCCCGTCGCGCAGCGGCTGGCCCGGACCGAGACGCATTACATCCCGTTCCACGCGGCGCTGTTCGCGCTGCTGTCGCGCCGGCTGGCCAGGGGCAGGCCGACGGCGCTGATCACCGTCCACAGCTTCAGCCCGCTTTATTTCGGCGTCCGGCGCGAGGTCGAGTTCGGCATCATCCACGATGCCGACGACCGGCTGGCGCGGGCGATCCTGGCGCGCAGGACCGGGCTGGTCACCCGGCTGAACGATCCCTACAGCGCCGCCGACGGCGTGGCCCATACCCTGGCGCTGCATGCGACGCCGCTGGGCCTGGCCCATGCCATGCTGGAGATCCGCAACGACCTGATCGCGACGCCGCGGGCGCAGCGGGCGATGGCCGACCGGCTGGCGCCGACGATCCGCGACGCCCTGAGGGAGGCCCTGTGATGCCGAACTGGACCATCGCCTATGTCCGCCGGGTCGAGGCGCTGAACTACCGCATCGGCCGGGCCAGCATGTATCTGCTGTTCGTCATCATGGGCATCCTGCTGTGGTCCTCGGTCACGAAGGTGTTGAAGGTGCCCTCGCTCTGGACGCTGGAAATGGCGCAGTTCACCCTGGTCGCCTATTACCTTCTGGGGGCGCCCTATTCGATCCAGCTTGGCGCGAATGTGCGCATGGACCTGATCTATGCGCGGCTGCCGATCCGCCAGCAGGCGGGCTGGGACATCTTCACCGTGTTCTGCCTGCTGTTCTATCTGGGGGTGATGCTGTGGGGCGCGGTGGATTCCACCCTCTACAGCTTCCAGATCGGGGAACGCGCGCCAAGCGCCTGGCGCCCGGTGCTGTGGCCGATCAAGGTGATCATCACCCTGGCCTTCCTGCTGATGATCCTGCAGGCGCTGGCGCATCTGATCCGCGACATCGCCATCCTGCGCGGGGTCGAGATCGCGCGGCCCTTCGCCGGAGAGGCCGACCGATGAGCTACGAATGGATCGCGGCCCTGATGTTCTCGACCATGCTGCTGATGATGATCACCGGGCAGCGGGTCTTCGGCGCCATCGGCTTCGTCGCCGTGGTGGCGGCGCTGGCGCTGTGGGGTCCGGGCGGCACCGACATGGGCTTTTCATCGGTGATGAAGCTGATGAAGTGGAACGCGCTGCTGACCCTGCCGATGTTCGTCTTCATGGGCTATGTCATGTCGGAATCCCGGCTGGCCGAGGATCTCTACCGCATGTTCCATGTCTGGTTCGGGCCGATGCCGGGCGGGCTGGCGATCGGCACGGTGCTGCTGATGGTGCTGATCTCGGCGATGAACGGGCTGTCGGTCGCCGGCATGGCCATCGGCGCCACCATCGCGCTGCCGGAACTGGTCAAGCACCGCTATGACAAGCGGATGATCTCGGGGGTGATCCAGGCCGGGTCCAGCCTGGGCATCCTGATCCCGCCCTCGGTGGTGCTGGTGCTGTATTCGCTGATCGCGCGCCAGCCGGTCAGCCAGCTTTGGCTGGCCGGGATCGGGCCGGGCCTGCTGATGGCGGCGCTGTTCATCGCCTATATCCTGATCCGCACCTGGCTGAACCCGGCGCTGGCCCCGCCCATGCCGGCCGAGGAGCGCACCCGGATCACCTGGGCCGAGCGGCTGCGGCTGCTGCGGGCGGGCATCCTGCCGCTGGTGATCTTCGCGGCGATGATGATCCCCTTCGTCCGGGGCTGGACCTCGCTGACGGAAAGCAGCGTGATCGGGGCCTTGGCCTCGGTCGCGGCGGCGGTGGTCAAGGGGCGCTTCACCCGGCAGGTGTTCGAGGTGGCGACCCGGCAGACCCTGGCCATCACCTGCATGTTCATGCTGATCATCATGGCGGCGCTGAGCTTCGGCGCGGTTTTCGACGGGCTGGGCGCCGGCCGGGCCATCGAGGATCTGTTTCTGGGCCAGCTGCATCTGACGCCCCTGCAGGTGCTGCTGATGATGCAGGCCAGCTTCATCCTCATGGGCATGTTCCTGGACGACACCGCGATGCTGGTCATCGTGGCGCCGATCTATGTCGGTCTGGCCCGCAGCCTGGGCTTCGATCTGGTCTGGTACGGCATCCTTTACACGATCACCTGCCAGATCGCCTATCTGACGCCGCCCTTCGGCTACAACCTGTTCCTGATGCGCGCCATGGCGCCGCGGGATTTCACGCTGGGCCTGATCTACCGCTCGGCCCTGCCTTTCGTGCTGATCATGATTCTGACGCTGTCGCTGGTGATCGCCTTTCCCCAGATCGCCATGTGGCTGCCGCATTCGATCTATGGACAATAACCAACAGGGAGAATGAAGATGACCACCAGACGCAAGTTCCTGACCCAGGGCGCCCTTGCCGCCGGCGCCTCGGCGCTGGCCGCGCCGGCCATCGCCCAGGGCGCGGCGCTGAAATGGCGCATGCAGACCTATGCCGGCGCCGCCCTTGGCGAGCATGTCTGCAAGCCCGCCGTCGAGGCCTTCAACAAGATCGCCAACGGCCAGATGGAGATCGAGCTGTTCTTCGCCGACCAGCTGGTGCCCACGGCGGAACTGTTCCGCGCCATGCAGAACGGCACCATCGACGCGGTGCAATCCGACGACGACAGCATGGCCAGCCCGACCGAGGTCACCGTCTTCGGCGGCTATTTCCCCTTCGCGCTGCGCTATTCGCTGGATGTGCCGGCGCTGTTCAACCACTACGGCCTCGATGAGATCTGGAAGGAGGAATACGCCAAGCAGGGCATCCAGCACATCTCGGCCGGGTCCTGGGACCCCTGCAACTTCGCCACCAAGCAACCGATCAACAGCCTTGCGGATCTGAAGGGCAAGCGCGTCTTCACCTTCCCCACGGCCGGCCGGTTCCTGGCGAAATTCGGCGTCGTCCCCGTCACCCTGCCCTGGGAGGATATCGAGGTCGCCCTGCAGACCGGCGAGCTGGACGGGGTCGCCTGGTCGGGCATCACCGAGGATTACACCGTCGGTTGGGCCGGGGCGACCGGGCATTTCCTGACCAACAGCATCTCGGGCGCCTGGATCGGGCATTTCTTCGCCAACCAGAAACGCTGGGACGAGGTGCCCGAGCACCTGAAGGAATTGATGAAGGCGGTCTTCGACCAGTCGCATTACTATCGCCAGCACTGGTATTGGTCGGGCGAGGCCAAGCTGCGCGTCACCGGCGACAAGATGAAGCTGACCACCATCCCGGCCGAGGAATGGGCGACCGTCGAGACCGCCGCCAAGGAATTCTGGGACGAGATCGCCGCCGAATCCGAGGTCAAGGCCAAGGTCGTCGCCAAGATCAAGGAATATAACGAGGCGATGGAAAAGGCCGGCCCGCCCTATCGCTATTCCTGATCCGCCGCGCCCCCGGGGCGCGCCAGTCCCGGCGCGTCCCCTTTCATCCGGAGTCCGCGATGCCCGCCAACCTGAGTTTCGAGGCCCTGCCAGCCGCCGTGGATGCCGGCGAGATCGACACCGTCATGGTCGCCCTTGTCGACATGCAGGGCCGCCTGATGGGCAAGCGCTTCCACGCCGCGCATTTCCTGGACAACCCCGACGAGACGCATTGCTGCAATTACCTTCTGGCCACGGATATCGAGATGGTGACCGTGCCCGGCTATCAGGCGACGGGCTGGGCGGCCGGCTATGGCGATTATGTGATGAAGCCCGACCTGACCACGCTGCGCCGCCTGCCCTGGGCGCCGGGCACCGCCTTTTGCATGGTCGATCTTTACGACCACCACACGCATGAGCTTGTCCCCCATGCCCCGCGCAGCGTGCTGCGCCGCCAGATCGAGCGCGCCCGCGCCCTGGGCCATGAGCCGATGATGGCGACCGAGCTGGAATTCTACCTGTTCGCACAGGGCTACAAAGAGCTTTTCGATGCCGGCTATCGCGGCCTGACGCCCACGGCGCGGCACAATGTCGATTACGCCCTGACCGGCACCTTCGCCGACGAGCCGGTGATGCGCGCCCTGCGCAACGGGCTTTACGGCGCCGGCATCCCGGTCGAGAACTCGAAAGGCGAGGCCGAGGCCGGCCAGCACGAGATCAACGTGAAATATTCCGACGCGCTGGACACCGCCGACATGCATGTGCTGGTCAAGGCGGCGACCAAGGAAATCGCCCAGGCGCATGGCCAGTCCGCGACCTTCATGGCGAAATACCGCCATGGCCGCGCCGGATCGTCCAGCCATGTCCACCAGTCGCTGTTCCGGGACGGCGCGAACGCGTTCCACGATCCGAATGCCGAACATGGCATGTCGGACCTGATGCGGCATTATCTGGCCGGGCAGTTGGCCCATGCCGAGGCGCTGACCTGTTTCCTTGCGCCCTATGTCAACAGCTACAAGCGTTTCGTGACCGGGCTTTTCGCACCGACCAAGGCGATCTGGTCGATCGACAACCGCACCGCCGGCTTTCGCGTCTGTGGCGATGGCACGCGGGGCGTGCGTGTCGAATGCCGCATCGGCGGCGCCGACCTGAACCCCTATCTGGCCTGCGCGGCGCTTCTGGCCGCCGGCCTCGACGGGGTCGAACGCAAGCTGGAGCTTGAGCCGCAATTCTCGGGCGATGCCTATGCCGCCGAGGCCGCGCGCCAGATCCCGAAAACGCTGGGCGATGCGGCGCGGGCGCTGGACGCATCCGCCATGCTGCGCGCCGCCTTCGGCGATGCGGTGATCGACCACTATGTCCGCGCCGCCGAATGGGAGCTTGAGGAACAGAACCGCGTCGTCACCGACTGGGAACTTGCCCGCGGCTATGAACGCGCCTGAACGGATTTCGCCGGCAAGGCCCGGCCAGATGAGGATGAAATGACCAAGACGATCAAGCTGATTTCCCCGGTCGATGGCTCGGTCTACGCCGAGCGCACCCCCCTGACCGGCACTGAGGCACGCGCCGCCGTCGCCCGCGCCCGCGCGGCGCAAGGTGCATGGGCCGCGCTGCCGCTTCCGGAACGCATCGCCCGGGTTCGGGCCGGCATCGCCGCGTTGAACGCGATGAAGGACGAGGTGGTGCAGGAACTTGCCGGCCAGATGGGCCGCCCGACCCGCTATGGTGGCGAATTCGGCGGCGTGAACGAGCGCACGGCCTATATGTCCGACATCGCCGCCGAGGCGCTGGCCCCCATGGTGGCCGAGGACAGCGACCGTTTCCGCCGCGAGATCCGGCGCGAGCCGGTCGGCGTGGTCTTTGTCATCGCGCCCTGGAACTATCCGTTCCTGACCGCCGTCAACACCATCGTGCCGGCGCTGATCGCCGGCAATGCCGTGGTGTTGAAACATGCAAGTCAGACGCTTGTGGCTGGCGAACGCCTGGCCCAGGCCATGGCGCAGGGTGGCGTGCCGGCGGATGTGTTCCAGAACGTCGTTCTTGACCATCAGACCACCGAGGACCTGATCGCCGAGCGCAGTTTCGGCTTCGTGAACTTCACCGGCTCGGTCCGGGGCGGACAGGCGATCGAGCGCGCGGCGGCGGGCACATTCACCGCCACCGGGCTGGAACTGGGCGGCAAGGACCCGGGCTATGTGCGCGCCGATGCCGATCTGGATGCCGCCGTCGACGGGCTGATGGATGGGGCGATGTTCAACTCCGGCCAGTGCTGCTGTGGGATCGAACGGATCTATGTCCATGAAAGCCTGTATGACGCCTTTGTCGAAAAGGCGGTGGCATGGGTGATGGGCCAGCGTCTGGGCAATCCCTATGACCCCGAGACCACCATGGGGCCGATGGCCAATACCCGCTTTGCCGAGGTGGTGCGCGGCCAGATCGCGGATGCGGTGGCCCAGGGCGCACGCGCGCTGATCGACCCGGCCGCCTTCCCGGCCGATGACGGCGGTGCCTATCTGGCGCCGCAGATTCTTGTCGATGTCAATCACGACATGCGGGTGATGCGCGAGGAAAGCTTTGGCCCGGTCGTCGGCATCATGCCGGTCAAGGACGACGACGAGGCCGTCGCGCTGATGAATGATTGCGATTACGGGCTGACGGTTTCGGTCTGGACGGCGGATGCGGATGCGGCGGCGGAACTGGGTGCGCGGCTGGAAACCGGCACGGTGTTTCTGAACCGCTGCGATTATCTGGACCCGGCTTTGTGCTGGACCGGCTGCAAGGATACCGGGCGGGGGGCGGCGCTTTCCAGCCTTGGCTATATGGCCGTGACCCGGCCCAAATCCTACCATCTGAAGAAGGTGACGAAATGAACCTGCGCGCAAACTGGTCCTATCCGACCGCGATCAAGTTCGGGGCCGGCCGCATCGCCGAACTGGCCGAACAGTGCCGCGCCGTGGGCATCGACCGCCCGCTTCTGGTGACCGACAAGGCGCTGGCCGCCCTGCCGATCACCGCGCAGGCGCTGGATATTCTGGAGGCCGCCGGCCTTGGTCGCGCGGTGTTTTCCGATGTCGATCCGAACCCGAACGAACACAATATGGCGGCCGGCATCGCCGTCTATAAGGCCGGCGGCCATGACGGGGTGGTGTGTTTCGGCGGCGGCTCGGCGCTGGATCTGGGCAAGATGATCGCGCTGATGGCGGATCAGACCGTCTCGGTCTGGGATCTTGAGGATATCGGCGACTGGTGGACCCGCGCCGATGCAAGCCGGATCGCCCCGATCATCGCCGTGCCCACCACCGCCGGCACCGGGTCCGAGGTCGGGCGCGCCGGCGTTCTGACCAATTTCGAAACCCACAAGAAGAAGATCATCTTCCACCCCCGGCTGATGCCGGCCGTGACCATCTGCGACCCCGAGCTGACGGTGGGGATGCCGAAATTCATCACCGCCGGCACCGGCATGGACGCCTTTGCCCATTGCCTGGAGGCCTATTGCAGCCCGTTCTTTCACCCGATGAGCCAGGGCATCGCGCTTGAGGGGCTGCGGCTGGTCAACGAATACCTGCCGCGCGCCTATGCCAGCCCCGACGACATCGAGGCGCGGGCGCAGATGATGGCCGCCGCCGCCATGGGCGCGGTGGCCTTTCAGAAAGGCTTGGGCGCGATCCACAGCCTCAGCCACCCGGTCGGCGCGGTCTACGGCACCCATCACGGCACCACCAATGCGGTGGTGATGCCGATGGTGCTGGACTTCAACCGCTCCGCCATCCAGGACCACCTGGCCCGCGCCGCCGATTATCTGGGCATCGCCGGCGGCTTCGACGGCTTCCGCGCCCGGGTGATGGAGCTGCGCAGCATCTTCGCCATCCCCGAGACCCTGACCCGGCTTGGCGTTCAGCCCGAGCGCCTGGACGAGCTGACCGAGATGGCGCTGGAAGACCCGAGCTGCGGCGGCAATCCCGTCCAGATGACCCGCGAAAACACCCGCGCCCTGTTCGAAAGCTGCATGTAAGGGCTGGCCCGACCGGCGCGGCGCCGCGGATCGCCGCCGCTGCCGGCGCGGCGCGCAAGACCATCGGCGCCCGCCGCCGCAATCCATCGCTGGTCCTGCGCCGGAGGCTGGCCGCTAGCGATGCGCGTGGCTGCGGTCCCAGTCCTCGCGCTTGGGCAGCTGCTCGAACGTGTGCTCGGGCGGGGGCGAGGGCAGGGTCCATTCCAGGGTGTCGGCGTGCTCGTTCCAGTAGTTCGGCACGTTGACGCGCTTGCCGGCGAAGAGCGTGTAGAACACGATGCCGATGAACAGCAGGAAGGAGGCGAAGCTGATATAGGCGCCGATCGACGAGATGTTGTTCCAATAGGCGAACTCGACCGGGTAGTCGATGTAGCGCCGCGGCATGCCCTGGCGGCCCAGGAAGTGCTGCGGGAAGAAGATCATGTTCGAGCCGAGGAACATCATCCAGAAATGCAGCTTGCCGGCCCATTCCGGATATTGCCGGCCCGACATCTTGCCGATCCAGTAATAACTGCCCGCAAAGATCGCGAAGACGGCGCCCAGGCTCATGACATAGTGGAAATGCGCCACGATGTAATAGGTGTCGTGATAGACCCGGTCCAGCGGCGCCTGCGCGATGACGACCCCGGTCACGCCGCCGATGGTGAACAGGAACAGGAAGCCGAAGGCCCAGAGCATCGGCGTCTTGAACTCGATCGAGCCGCCCCACATGGTCGCGATCCACGAGAACACCTTGATGCCGGTCGGCACGGCGATGGTCATGGTCGCCATCTGGAAATAGGTCTGCTGGGTCAGCGACATGCCGGCCGTGTACATGTGATGCGCCCAGACGATGAAGCCCAGGAAAGCGATGGCCGCCATGGCCAGGACCATCGGCAGATAGCCGAAGATCGGCTTCTTGGCGAAAGTGGCGATGACATGGCTGATGATGCCGAATCCCGGCAGGATCAGCATATAGACCTCGGGATGGCCGAAGAACCACAGGATGTGCTGGTAAAGCACCGGGTCGCCGCCGCCGGCCGGGTCGAAGAAATGCGTGCCGAAATTGCGGTCCATCAGCAGCATGGTGATGCCGCCGGCCAGCACCGGCAGCGACAGCAGGATCATCCAGGCGGTGATGAAGACCGCCCAGGCGAACAGCGGCACCCTGAACAGCGTCATGCCGGGGGCGCGCATGTTCAGGAAGGTGGTAATGATGTTGATCGCGCCGAGGATCGAGCTGGCGCCCGAGACGTGGACGGAAAAGATCGCCAGGTCCATCGCGTAACCGCCCTCGGTCGTGGACAAGGGCGGGTAAAGCACCCAGCCCACGCCGGCCCCGCGCTGATCCGCCCCGCCCGGCGACAAGAGCGAGGCGATGGCCAGCGAAACCCCGCAGACATAAAGCCAATAGCTCAGGTTGTTCAGCCGCGGAAAGGCCATGTCCGGGGCGCCGATATGCAGCGGCATGAAATAGTTGCCGAAACCGCCGAACAGCGCCGGAATCACCACGAAGAACATCATCAGGATGCCGTGATAGGTCACCACCACGTTCCACAGATGGCCGTTCGGCGTGCATTCGGCCGCGGCGTCGGCGATGAGGCGCATCCCTTCCAGGCACATGTATTGCACGCCGGGATGCTGCAGCTCCATCCGCATGTAGACGGTGAAGCAGACCGAGATCAGCCCGGCCAAACCCGCCGTGAACAGGTAGAGAATGCCGATATCCTTGTGGTTCGTCGACATGAACCAGCGGGTGAAGACGCCCCGCCGCGCTTCGATGCTGTCGCTGATCTGGGCTGCCATGGTCCTATCCTTTATCCGCGCTGGCTTGGGTCTCGGGCCGGGCCGCCGGTTCGGCGCGGCGGCACGGCGATGCGGCGGGCCCCGCGGCGATCGGCAAGGCGAAGCGGGGCGCCGGGCGCCGCCGCGATGCGCCGGACCGCCGCCGCAAGGGCCCGGGCCCGCCGCCATGGTTTCCGGGGAACGGCGGCAAGGCGCGGGCCGGTCTCACGCGCCATCAATCTCGTCCAGCACCGCCAGCGCCTTGTTCGCATGGCCATAGGCCGCGCCGGCGCGCATCTCGGCCGCGACCCAGATCGCCTCCATGATCTGCTCGTTGCTGGCGCCGGCGCGCTTCGCGCCCCGCACATGGCCCTCGATACACCAGGGGCATTGCGTCACATGCGCCACCGCGACCGCGATCAACTGCTTGGTGCGCTTGTCCAGCGCCCCCTCGGCGAAGACCGCCTTCGACAGCGCCAGAAAGGCATCGTCGATGGCGGGGGCCAGCGCGTGGCGTTTCGCGCCCAGCTCGGGGCTGGCCTTGGGCATGGTGATGTCGGTCATGGGCTTCCCCTTCCCCTTTCCCCGGGCGCGGTCAGTCGCGCCAATAGCCGTTCGCCGCGGCGATGGTGGCGAACCAGGCCGCCGCCACGCCCGAGACGTCGATCAGGCGGGCCGCATCCCCGGCATAGTGCGGCCGCTGCGCCTTCAGCACCGCCACATCGGGCTGGGTCGTCTTGACCGCCCGCCGGGCCATGACGATGGCCAAGTCGAAGCCCTGCTGCGGCGTATCGACCTGCAGGGTCGGCAGCCAGGTCTCTGCCGGCGCCGGCGTGGCGGCGGTCTGGGCAAGACCCCCGGTCGGCGGCAGCGCCAGCGCGGCCAGAATGCAGATCTGTCTAAGCATCGGATCACCCTCTTGAACTGGTCACGAAAGGGGTTGCAGCCCCTTGGTCAGACGCGCGCCCCCGCCGCAAAGCGCGGAGACAGCAGGTTGTTTTCCAGATGGATGCCCCATCGGGTCCGCGCCCGCGGCGCATCCTCGCGACGGCAGGAACCGATGCCGAGCCGCCGGGCAGACCTGCCGCGATCTCGCCAGCCGTGCGGTCGGGCAAGGGATGCGTCCTTGGGACATGGCCGTCTCCGTAAGCGGTTGTCTTTGACGGTGGGTCGGGCCGCGGGGCAGGAGAATGCGCGAAGCCCTTTTATTCGGTACTTGCAATGCCGAATATCCTCACACATAATCGGCATTGTCAATACCAATTAGGAGGGTCGATGCGGCTTGCCACCTTCACGGATTACGGGTTGCGGGTGCTGATGCGCCTGGCGGGGGCGCAGGGAGAGGCGGTCTCGACCGGGCGGATCGCCCGGGAATTCGGGATCTCGCAACATCATCTGGCCAAGGTGGTCAGCGATCTTGGAACGGGCGGCTTCGTGCGGTCCGAGCGCGGCAGGTCCGGCGGGCTGCGGCTGATGCGGCCGGCGGACGAGATCACGCTGGGACAGGTGGTGCGCCATCTGGAACGCAAATTCGCCATCGTCGAATGTTTCCGCGCCGATGGCGGCGAATGCGTCCTGCGGCCGGGTTGCCGCCTGCGGCCCCAGCTTTCCGCGGCGCGCGAGGCGTTCATGACCGAGCTTGACCGCACGACGATCAAGGATTGCGCCTGGCCCGGGGCAGGCCCGGGCGGGCGGATGGTGGCGGCCGAATAGGCCGGGAAAGAGAGGCAGCGATGGGTGCGGTCGAATTTGGCAAGGACGGCGTCAGGGTCGAGGCGGCGCTGCTGGCCCGCGCCTTCGGGATCAGCGCCGACGATCTGAAACGGGACATGCGCGACGGCACGATCACCAGCCGGTTCGAGCGCGGCGAGGGCAAGGACGCCGGAACCGTCCGGCTGATCTTCTTCTCCGCCAGCCGGCGCGTCAGGATAACGGCCGATGCCGGCGGCCATGTGCTGAGCTGCGGCGCGGCGGATTTCGCCGGCCCGCCCGGTTCCGCAAGCCGGCCGGCGGCGACCGGCACCGGCCGGGGCTTCGCGGACCCGGATGGTCAACAGGCGCATATCGAAACGCTTCTCGACCTGGCGCTGCAGGGAACCTTCCCCGCCAGCGATCCCGTCGCCATCGGCATCGACGCCCCTGCCCCGCCCGTCTTGCCGCGGGAAACGAGACCATGACCGCCGCACGTCCGGGCCGGGATTTCGGGGGCCTGGCCGGGACATCGGCGCGCATTCCCTGATCGCACAAAAGGGGGTCACATGCTGATCCGCAAACTTCTGCCCGTCGCGCGCCGCCGCCTGCAGACCATCGACCTGGGCGCCGCGCTGCTGCAGGCCGCCCGGCGGCTTGGCACGGATTGCGACATGCTGGTGGTCTGCGACGCCGCCGGCCGGCTGGAGGGCGTGCTGACCAAGACCGACGTGGTGCGCCAGACCGGCCGTTGCGCCGGCGCCGGTTGCACCGCACCCGTGGTCGAGGCGATGACGCGCGACGTCACCACCGTGACCGCCGACGGCTGGCTGCAGGATGTCTGGGACATCATGAAGGCGCGCGGCTTCAGGAACATCCCGCTGGTCGATGCGGCCGGCCTGCCGCTGGGGGTGCTGAACGCCCACGACGTCCTGCAGATGCTGCTGCAGGAGGTCCGGGAGGAGGAGAACCTGCTGCACGATTATGTCATGAACATCGGCTATCGCTGAAAAAGACTGCCGGCCGCCCGGCCCGCCCGCCGCTTGGGGGCAACCGGGCCGGCCGTGCCGGTGATCGGACCGCCCGGCGCCAAAGAGGGGCTGCCGTCAGGGCGCCGCGGCCTGGGCGTCCCGCGCGATGCCGTATTCGCCGCTGACCTCGGCCAGTTTCCCGTGCAGTTTGGCGATCAGGCTGGCGCGCGGGCTGTTCTGGATCTGGATCAGTCCGATGGACCGATGGATCACCGGCTCGCCGAAGGGGATCGCCACCACCGCCTCGCGCGTGTCCAGAAGCGCCACCCGCGGCACCACCGACACCCCCAGGCCATGCGCCACGCAGGCGGTGATCGAGGAGATGGCATCCATCTCGGCGATATCGACCAGCGGCAGGTTCAGCCGGCCCAGCTCGGCCTCGATCAGCCGGGCCAGCGGCACGGCAGAGCGGAAGCGGACATAGGGATGCGACACCAGCATCGTCCGCAGGTCGCTGACCGGCGTGCCGGGCGGGGCGATCAGGAACAGCGGCTCGCGGATGAACGGGCTCCAGCGCAATTCCCGCGCGATGACGCTGTGTTCGGCGATCATCGCCGTGTCCAGCCGCCCGGCGCTGACGTCCTGCATCAGGGAGTCCGAGCTGCCGACATGCAGCTTGATCCGCAGCCCCGGGTGATTCGCCACCAGCCGCGAGATCGCCTGCGGCAACAGCCCGATGGCGCTGGTTCGGACCGATCCGATCGAGAAGGTGCCGATGATCCGCCGCCCCGACACCGCGTCTATGGCGTTTTCGGCCGCCCGGACCAGATCGGCGGCGGCCCTGACCATCTGCTGCCCGGCCGAGGTCAGCGTCGGCGGGCGGCTTTGCCGGTTGAACAGGCTGACGCCGATTTCCGATTCAAGGGCTTGAATCTGCTGGCTGACCGCCGAGGGCGTCAGCGCAACCTGCTGCGCCGCCCGCGCGAAGCTGCCGGTTTCGGCGATGGCCAGCAGGGTCTTGAGCTGTCGCGTATCCATATGATTAAGTTTTCCTGAATTTATAAGACAGAATTATCCGCTTTCATTTAGAAAAACAATCCTTATTCGGAAGATCAGTCATCTGACCCATGTCGGATCCGAGGGGGGATATGTCGAAAAACGTTCTGATCACCGGCCCGAGCCTGGCCCCGGCCGCCGAAGCCGTCCTGACCGGCGCCGGCTACCGGCCCGTCTATGTGCCGCCCTATACCGAGGGCGAGGCGCTGCGGCGCTTCTCGGCCGAGAACGACCCGGTCGGGGTGCTGGTGCGGATGGGCCGGCTGGACGAGGCGTTTCTTGCCGCCTCGCCGCGGGTGCGGGTGCTGTCCAAGCACGGGGCCGGCGTCGACAATATCGACATCGCCGCCGCCAGCGCGCGCCGCATCCCGGTCCTGGTCGCCGCGGGCGCCAACGCCGTCTCGGTCGCGGAACATGCCATGGCGCTGTTGTTCGCGGTGGCCAAGAAGATCGTGCCGCTGGACCGCGGCCTGCGCGAGGGGCGCTGGGAAAAGCCGGGTTTCCAGGGCCGGGAACTGGCCGGTTCGACCATGGGGCTGGTGGCCTTCGGCGCCATCGCCCGGCAGACGGCACGCTTCGCCCGCGCCTTCGGCATCGCGGTCTCGGCCTATGATCCCTTCTGCCCGGCCGAGGTCTTCGAGGCCGAGGGCGTCACCCGCATCGACGACCTGGACAGGCTGGTCGCCGGCAGCGACATCGTCAGCCTGCACAGTCCGCTGACGCCCCGGACGCGCCACCTGATCAATGCCGAGCGGCTGGCGCTGATGCGCCCGGACGCGATCATCGTCAACACCGCGCGCGGCGGGCTGATCGACGAGACCGCGCTGCTGGCCGCGCTGCGGGAAAACCGCATCGGCGGCGCCGGCCTGGACACCTTCGCCACCGAGCCGCCGGCGGCGGACCATCCGTTCTGGGCCGACATGCGGCTGGTCCTGACCCCGCATATCGGCGGCGTGACCGCGGCCGCCAACACCCGCGTCGGCATCGAGGCCGCGCAGGGCATCGTCGATTGCCTGGCCGGCCGCGCCATCCCGCCCGGCCGCATCGTCAATCATCAGGAACTCGTCCCGGCCGGGGCGAAAGTCTAAGGAGCGCCCATGAGCGTTGGTTTCCGCATTCTCAACCGCGACCGTGCCGTTCCGGCGGATCTGGTCGCCCGCTTCGCCCGGCTTCCGGTCGCCAATGTCAGCGACAGCATGCACCGCATGACCGCGGGCGGCGACCGGCTGCGCAAGATGCACCGCGACGGCGTGCTGGCGGGCGTGGCGGTGACGGTCAAGACCCGGCCCGGCGACAACCTGATGCTGCACAAGGCCATCGACCTGGCGCAGCCGGGCGACGTGATCGTGGTCGATGCCGGGGGCGAGCTGACCAATGCGCTGATGGGCGAGCTGATGCTGGCCTATGCGATCCGGCGCGGCGTGGCGGGCTTCGTGCTGAACGGCGCGATCCGCGACGCGGACCAGTTCCTTGCCATGAACCTGCCGGTCTTTGCCGCCGGCATCACCCATCGCGGCCCCTACAAGGACGGCCCGGGCGAGATCAACGTGCCCATCGCCATCGACGGCATGGTGATCCATCCGGGCGATCTGGTGCTGGGCGACAGCGACGGCGTGCTGGCGGTGCCCCGCGCGGTGGCGCAGGAGGTCTATGAGAAGACCGTCGCCAAGCAGGATGCCGAGGTGAAGCAGATGGCCGCCATCGAGGCGGGCACGAACGATCGCTCCTGGGTCGATGCGGCCCTGAAGCGGCTTGGATGCGAGTTTCCGGCCTGAGGCCGGCATGACTTGGGCCACGGATGGGACCGTGGCCCGCTTTCTGGGAGGATAGATCAGATGAAAGCCCTTATTTCGCTGCCCCTGGCGGCGGCCCTGACCGCAGGCATGGCCAGCGCCGCGCTGGCGGACTGGCCGACCGACCGCCCGATCGAGATGATCGTGGCCTTCGCCCCCGGCGGCGGCACCGACATCATGCTGCGCACCCTGGCGCCCTTTCTCGAGACCGAGCTGGACACCCAGTTCCCGGTGCTGAACCGCCCCGGCGCCTCGGGCGAGATCGCCTATACCGCGCTGTCGCAGGCCCGGCCGGACGGCCATACCGTGTCGTCGCTGAACACGCCGGGCTTCCTGACCATGCGCATCGACCGCAAGCTGCGTTTCGACCCGGCCGAGATCTGCCCGATCGCCCGCATCGTCGAGGATCCGGGCACCTTCATCGTCCAGCCGGATTCGAAATTCCAGTCGCTGGAGGATGTCGTGGCCTTCGCCAAGGAACATCCCGGCGCCGTCTCGGTGGCGACCACCGGCATGGGCACGGACGAGCATCTGGCGATGCTGCAACTGGAACAGGCGGCCGGCATCGACCTGACCGCGGTGCCCTTCGGCGGCGCGAACGAGGCCAAGACCGCCCTGCTGGGCGGCCATGTCACCATGATCGGCCTGAATGTCGGCGAATACGCCACCAGCGACCAGGATTCCTTCCGGGCGCTGGCGCAGTTCTCGGAAGAACGCTCGACCCTGGCGCCCGACCTGCCGACGGCGAAAGAGCTGGGCTATGACGTGATCATGTCCTCGGAACGCGGCCTTGCCGCCCGCTGCGATGTCCCCGAGGAGATCCGCGCCCGCCTGTCCGCAGCCGTCGATGCCGCCATCGCCGATCCCGCATTCCAGGAAAAGGCCAAGCAGCAGGGCATCCCGCTGTCCTATCAGTCGGGCGCCGACTGGTCCGCGGCCATGCCGGCGCGGCTGGAGCGCTACACCCAGATCTTCCAACTGATCAAGCAGGAGCAGTGATGGCTGGCCCGAGCGTGCCCGACAAGGGCGACAAGCCCGACCTGCTGACGGCGGCGATCTTCGTCGGTCTCGGCGCGCTCGGGCTGGTCATGGGCTGGGGGCTCGACCCCGGCTCGCTGGCGCAGATGGGGCCGGGCTTCCTGCCCCGCGTCGTCTGTATCCTGCTGATCGCCGTGGGGCTTGGGGTGGGCATCCCGGCCCTGCGCCGCCCGGCCCAGGCCATCGAATCCGTCAGGCTGCGCCCGGTGCTGGTCATCACCTTGGCCATCGTCGTCTTCGCCTATGCGGCGACGCATCTGGGCTTCGTGCTGGCCTCGCTGTGGCTGATCGTCGCCGGCTCGCTGGCCGATCCGGGCGGCAAGTGGACCCACACGCTGCTGCTTGCGGTGGGGCTGACCGTCTTCGGCGCGCTGGTCTTCGTCTATGGCCTGGGCGTCCAGGTGCCGCTGTGGCCCGTCTGACGGGCGTCCTGGGGAGGATCCAATGAGCTTTATCGACCTGCTTATGCTGGGCTTCAGCGAGGCGATGACCCTGCAGAACCTCAGCTTCTGCCTGCTGGGGGCGCTGCTGGGCACGCTGATCGGCGTGCTGCCGGGCATCGGCCCGACCGCGACCATCGCCGTCTTGCTGCCCATCACCTTCTTCCTGCCGCCGCTGGCCGGGATCATCATGCTGGCCGGCATCTATTACGGCGCGCAATATGGCGGCACGACCACCGCGGTGCTGGTGAACCTGCCGGGCGAGGCGTCAAGCGTCGTCACCACGCTGGACGGCTATCAGATGGCCCAGCAGGGCCGCGCCGGGGCGGCGCTGGCGGTCGCGGCGCTGGGGTCGTTCTTCGCCGGCACGGTGGCGACCTTTGCCATCGCCGTGGCCGGGCCGACGCTCTCCAGCTTCGCGCTGTCCTTCGGGCCGGCGGAATATGTCTCGCTGATGGTCTTCGGCCTGCTGGCGGCGACGATCCTGGCCAGCGGCCCGGTCCTGAAGGCCATCGGCATGATCCTGATCGGGCTGCTCTTGGGCATGGTCGGCACCGACCAGTCCACCGGCCAGGACCGGCTGACCTTCGGCGCCATCGAGCTGTTCGACGGCATCGACTTCATCGTCATCGCCATCGGCCTGTTCGGCTTTTCCGAGATCATCGCCAACCTCGAACGCTCGGGGTCCGAGGGCGTGACCCTGGCGCCGATCAGCCGGCTGTGGCCCACGCGCGAGGATTTCCGCCGGTCCTGGGCCGCGGTGCTGCGCGGCACCGGCGTCGGCACCTTCCTGGGCCTGCTGCCGGGCGGCGGCGCGACGCTGGCGTCCTTCAGCGCCTATTCCTTCGAAAAGAAGATGTCGAAGCGCCCGCAGGATTTCGGCACCGGCGTGGTCGAGGGCGTGGCCGCCCCCGAGGCCGCCAACAACGCCGCCGCGCAAAGCTCGTTCATCCCGCTGCTGACGCTGGGCATCCCGTCGAACAACATGATGGCGATGATGCTGTCGGCCTTCATGATCCACGGCATCACCCCGGGGCCCACCGTGCTGGCCAACCAGCCCGAGATCTTCTGGGGCCTGGTCGCCAGCATGTGGATCGGCAACGCGCTGCTGGTCATCATCAACCTGCCGATGATCGGGCTGTGGGTGAAGCTGCTGACCGTGCCCTATCGGCTGCTCTATCCGGCGATCCTGCTGTTTTGCTGCATCGGCGTCTATTCGATGAACAACCGCATCTTCGACGTGATGCTGGCGGCGGGCTTCGGTCTGGTGGGCTACATCTTCCGCAAGGCGAAATGCGAACCGGGGCCGCTGCTGCTGGGCTTCGTGCTGGGTCCGCTGCTGGAATCGAACCTGCGCCGGACGCTGCTGATCGAGCAGGGCGACCCGTCGATCTTCGTCGAACGCCCGATCAGCCTGACCATGCTGATCGCCACGGTGGTGCTGCTGGCGCTGATGATCTTCCCCGCCTTCCGCAAGTCCCGCGAAGAGGCGTTCCAGGAAGAGGAGGGCTGAGCGACGCCGTGACCAAGTGCCCCGGCACATCGTCCGGCCGCGCGTCATGGCCGACCTGACCCGTCATTGACGTTCCCGTGACAGTCCAGAACCAGTGTTCCGACCGGAGCGTTAGCCTGTCAGACAGTTGATGGAGATGACGAGATGTTTGCGAAACGGATGATGACCGCGGCGCTTCTGACCGCGGGGATAAGCGGCCATGTTCTGGCCCAGACCACGGAAATGGTGACCGGCAACGGTCAGACCGCCGTGGTGCCCGAGGCGGCGACGGAATCGAAAGGCGTCTCCCCGGTCGCCACGCAGGTGGAGTCGGCATATCCGGCCTTCAACCAGCAAATGAACAACGACACCATCGCGAGCACGCTGCTGGCGCAGGGCTTCAAGGATATCCACATCCTGCGCGAGGGTTCGTTGATGACGATCACCGCGACCCGGGACAACAACGACGTCAATCTGGTCTACAATCTTGTCGAAGGTCGGCTGATCGAGCTTAACGGCGAGCGTGTGCTGAGCGAGGCGGAACGGGCGCTGGACAGCTCCAACGGCGGGGCCTCGCCCGCCGCGACCGAGGACGGGACGGGCGACGACGGGGCCACCGGCGGCGATACCGGCAGCGGCGATACGGGCGGCGATACGGGAAGCGGCGATACCGGCAGCGACCCCGGCTCGGACAGCGGCGATGACGGAAGCACGGATGGCGGAACGACCGGCGGCGATACCGGCAGCGGCGATACGGGAAGCGGCGACGCTGGCAGCGATTCCGGCAGCTCGGGTTCCGATAGCGGTTCTGATTCCGGCAGCGGTTCGGATTCCGGCGGCGGTTCGGAGAGCGACGGCAGCAACGGCTGATTGCGCTGTTCGGACCGCGACGACAGGCCAAGGCAGGCCGGCGCGGGGCCAAGCGGCGCTCGGCCCTGCGCCGGCCCCGGGGTTGATTTTGTTCTCGTTATGTTCTAGATTCGAGGCATGGACAGCTACCGGAGGCCCGATATGGAATCCACCAGCTTCGCGCTGCCTGCCACGCCGCGCCAGATCGCCTATGCCCGTTCCCTGGCAGTCAGGAACCACGCGCTTCTGCCATGGGAAGCGTTGCAGGACAGGCGGGCGCTCAGCGCCTGGATCGACGCCCAGGCCAGGATGACGCCGTCGATGCCGGACAGCCTGCCGACCTCGAAACAGGTGGCTTTCGCCGAGCGGTTGGCCCGCATCAAGCGCCGCGCGGTTCCGGACGAGTGTTTCCGGGACCGGCAATTGCTCTCGCGCTGGATCGACTGCAACCGGTAAGGCCGCGCGAGATGCGCCCCGCCGCGCAGCGGTTCGGCCAGCAGAGCGAAACACGGAATGCCTGACACGGGTTTGCGACGGCGCTGGGGCCGCTCGCCGGTGGCGGGAACGCCGTTCCTGCGGCCGGCGCCAGGCTTGACCGGGGCGGCCGCCGACCATTTTCAGAATCCCAGGCGGTCTGTCGGGGTCGCGCGGACTGCGGCCAGGGGAAGAAACAAGGCCCCGGCAAGCGCCGGGGCCTTGGAATGCGGCGTCGGAAGATCCGGCGGGCCGCTCAGTTCAGCGGCAGTTGCCGGTGACCGCGCAAGAGCCGCCGCCTGCCAGGGCGCCGATCAGCGCACCCTTGGTTTTCGAGCCGCCGGTCGCGTCGGCGACGACAGCACCCGCCGCCGCACCGCCCACGGTCCGAACCGCGGCGCTGTTCATCGATTGCTCATAGCCGGCGCAACCGGCCAGGGTGACGGTCGCAAAGAGGAGTGCTGCAGTGAATTTGCGCATGATCTGTGCCTCATGTTCGTTTCGATTGTGCCGGTGCTCTTACACGCGAGACCCGGAAAGGGCCATGCGCAAAGCGCCATGGTCCGGAGCGGGTCGCCCCATCGACGCAGTCGTGGAAAGAAACCGCCGACATGACGCAGCCTGCGGCGACGGACCCCACCGGGACGGGCCCCACCGGGACGGCCCCACCGTGGCGGGTCCGGCGCCGGATGGGCGCGCGACCGGCTTCCAGAAACGCCGCGGCAAGCGCCGCCGCCGGATCCCTTCCGGCGCCGGAAAGCCGCGGCGCAGGCATTGGCGGCGCGGGACCATGCTGCGCCTTGCGGAGCTGATCGCCGGCGCCTGCCGACGGGGCCGGAAGCCGTCGCGCTGCCCCGGCCCCGGCTGGCCCGGCCGGCTCAGCCGCCCACCAGCCAGTCCGCGAACAGCCGGGCCTTTGCAGAGGCGCGGGGATGGGTGGTCAGGTAGAAGCCGGCGGGGGAAGGGATGCTTTCCGGCACCAGCCGGACCAGCCCGCCCTGGTCCAGCAGATGGCCAAGAAGCCCGCCCCAACCCAGCACCGCGCCGACATCGTCCTGGGCCGCCTGCAGCGCGATCATGTGGTTGTTCACATGCAGGCTGCGTCCCCTGGGCGCCGGAAGCTCCAGCGCGGCGAACCATTCCGTCCAGCCGGTCCAGTCGTTGTCCTCGCTGCGCATATGGATCAGCGGGGCCGACAGCAGATCGGCGGCGCTGCGAATGCCATGCTCCTGCCGGAAGCGCTCGGTCCCCAAGGCCAGGATGCGGTCGTGAAACAGCGGCCGCCATTCCTCGCCATTGTCCTGGGGAATGGCATAGCGGATGCACAGATCGTGCCGTCCGGCCGAGCCCGGCACATCGCTGACGATCTGCGAGACGGTGACGCCGGGATGGTGTCTCCAGAACGCGCCGATCTTGGGGGTCAGCCACAGCGCGCTGACCGCGGTCGAGGCGCGGATGGTGACATCGACCGTCTCGGGGCGTTCGCGGAGCTGGCCGACCGTGTCCGAGATCGTCTCGAAACCGCGCTGCAGGGCGACCAGCAGGAAGGCGCCCTTCTCGGTCAGCTCCACCCCGCGATGCCGGCGGATGAACAGCGCGCAGCCCAGATCCCGCTCCAGCGCCTTGATCTGGTGGCTGATCGCGGCGGGGGTCACGTTCATCTCGCGCGCGGCCGTCTTGAAGCCGCCGGTGCGGGCCGCGGCCTCGAAGCAGATCAGCGCGGTCATCGACGAGAAATCATAGCGATTGCGCATCAGATGCCCCAGCCGTTCTTCAGATTAGCTGATCTAAGCCAGGGTGAATTTTTATGCCGTTGTCAAGATGCCGCATGCTGCCGATTGTCGCAGACAGGATTCACCCCATCGCATGGAAGCCCGCATGTCCGCCACCCACCCGAATCTGCATGACCTGCTTGCGCGCCGCGTCCCCGGACAGGCGCTGGAGCAGCCCTTCTACACCGCGCCCGAGATCTACCAGCAAGACCTGGAGCAGATCTTTTACCGGGAATGGCTCTATGCCATCCCGGCCTGCCAGCTGGCGAAGGCCGGCAGCTATGCGACGCTGCGGGTCGGCGCCTACAACATCGTCATCGTCAAGGGCCGCGACGGCGAGATCCGCGCCTTTCACAATTCCTGCCGGCATCGCGGCTCGATCGTCTGCAAGGCGCGCGAGGGCCAGGTGGCCAAGCTGGTCTGTCCCTATCACCAATGGACCTACGACCTGGACGGCAAGCTGATCTGGGCCAACAGCATGGGCCCGGATTTCGACCCGACGCAGCACGGGCTGCGCGGCGTGGCGCTGCGCAATCTCAACGGGTTGATCTATGTCTGCCTGGCCGACAACCCGCCGGATTTCGAGGATTTCGCCCGCCAGGCCGAGCCCTATCTGGCGGTCCATGACCTGAGCGACGCCAAGGTCGCCCATACCTCCTCGATCATCGAGAAGGGCAATTGGAAGCTGGTCTGGGAAAACAACCGCGAATGCTATCATTGCAGCGGCAACCACCCGGCGCTGTGCCGCTCGTTCCCGCTGGACCCCGAGGTGGCGGGCGTGTCGGCCGACGGCTCGATCTCGGCCCGGCTGCAGGCGCATTTCGACGCCTGCGCGGCGGCCGGCGCCCCGGCGCAGTTCCGGCTGGGCGGCGATGGCCAGTTCCGGCTGGCGCGGATGCCGCTGCAGGAAACCGCGGTCAGCTATACGATGGACGGCAAGGCGGCGGTGGCGCGGCCCCTGGGTCGCGTCGCCAAGCCCGATGCCGGCTCGCTGCTGGTGTTCCATTATCCCTCGACCTGGAACCATTTCCTGCCCGACCATGCGCTGACCTTCCGCGTCACCCCGATCAGCCCGACCGAGACCGAGGTGACGACCACCTGGCTGGTGCACAAGGATGCGGTCGAGGGCGTGGATTACGACCTGAAGCGGCTGACCGAGGTCTGGATCGCCACCAATGACGAGGATCGCGAGATCGTCGAGACCAACCAGGAAGGCATCTTCTCGCCCGCCTATGTGCCCGGCCCCTATTCGCCGGACTGGGAAAGCGGCGTGATCCAGTTCATCGACTGGTATGCCGCATGGATGGAGCGCGCCACCGCCCCCGCCCGCATGGCGGCCGAGTGACGACGAACCCGCCTGCCAGGCCCCGGCTGGCCTTCCGGACCGATGCCGAGGCGCTGGAATGCGCCTCGTGCCTGCCGGAGGCGCCGGATGTGACGACCTTCTGCTTCCGCAGCCGGTCCGGCGCGCTGTTCAGCCATGAGCCGGGGCAGATCCTGACGCTGGAGCTGCCCCGGCCCGGCGGGACGGCGCATCGCACCTCTGCGATCTCGTCCTCGCCGTCGCGGCCGACCGCGCTGACGGTCACGCCGATCGCCAATCACAAGACAGGGACAGCCCATGAAGATCGCCGAAATCCACATCCACGCCCAAGACCTGTCGGTCAAAGACGGTCCCTATACCATCGCCAGCTCGACGGTCTGGTCGCTGTCGAGCACGCTGGTCAAGATCGTCGCCGATAACGGTCTGGTCGGCTGGGGCGAGACCTGCCCGGTCGGCCCGACCTATGCGCCCAGCCACGCGGCCGGCGCCCGCGCCGCGCTGGCCGAGATGGCGCCGGGCCTGATCGGCGCGAACCCGCTGCAACCGCTGCTGCTGCGCCGCCGGATGGACGGGCTGCTTTGCGGCCACAACTACGCCAAGGCGGCCGTCGACATCGCCGCCCATGACCTGATGGGCAAGCATTACGGCATCCGCGTCGCCGAGCTGCTGGGCGGCGTCGCGGCCGAGCGCGTGCCCTCCTATTACGCCACCGGCATCGGCGAGCCGGACGAGATCGCCCGCATCGCCGCCGAGAAGGTGGCCGAGGGCTTTCCGCGCCTGCAGATCAAGATCGGCGGCCGCCCGGTCGAACGCGACATCGAAACCGTGCGCAAGGTCTGGGAGCGCATCCGCGGCACCGGCACCCGGCTGGCGGTGGACGGCAACCGCAGCCTGCCCACCCGCGATGTGCTGCGGCTCAGCCGCGAATGTCCCGAGATCCCCTTCGTGCTGGAACAGCCCTGCAACACGCTGGAGGAGATCGCCGCCATCCGGGGCCGGGTGCAACACGGCATCTATCTGGACGAGAACGGCGAGGACCTGTCCACGGTGATCCGCGCCGCCGGCCAGGGGCTTTGCGAGGGGTTCGGCATGAAGCTGACCCGCATCGGCGGCTTGCCGGCCATGGCGACGTTCCGCGACATCTGCGAGGCGCGCGCCCTGCCCCATACCTGCGACGATGCCTGGGGCGGCGACATCATCGCCGCCGCCTGCACCCATATCGGCGCCACCATCCAGCCGCGGCTGAACGAGGGCGTCTGGGTGGCCCAGCCCTATATCGCGCAGAATTACGACGAGGAGAACGGCATCCGCATCACGGGCGGCCATATCGACCTGCCCAAGGGCCCGGGCCTTGGCATCGTCCCCGACGAAAGCCGCATCGGCCCGGCCGTGGCCTCGTATTCCTAGCGGGTTCGCTTCAGAAAGACGCTGCAGCCCCGCATCAGAACCGCACCAGCGTGCCGCCAAGCGAGATCCCGGCGGAAGTCCCCATCAGCAGCGCGGTGTCCCCGCGCACCAGCCGCCGGGTGCGCACCGCATGATCCAGCGCCGTGGGGATCGAGGCGGCAAGCTGGTTGCCGGCACGAGAAAAGATGTCCACCACCCGCTCGGGCGGCAGCCACAGGTTGCGGGTCGCGTGCTGCAGGGCCTGCGCGCTGGCCTGATGCGGAATGACGCAGCCGATGCCGTTCAGCCCGACATCGGCCTTTTTTAGCAGCCTTTGCAGAAAGCGCGGCAGGTAGCGCGAGGCGAGCTTGAAGGCCTTGCATCCTTCCATGTGGAAACGGCCCTCGCCCGGCGCGATGCCGCGGATCGGATCGTTCCGCGCGTCTCCGGCCGCCCGCATGCCGGTTTCATGGCCATGGGCATAGGTCTGGAAATCATGCGCCAGCACCGCGCCCCGTCCCCCCGCCTCGACCACCACCGCCGCGGCGCCGTCGCCGTAGATCGCCGCCGCCTCGGGCCGGTTCCAGTCCAGCCCGACCGAGGCCGTGTCCGAGGAAAACACCAGAACCCGCCGCACCCGGCCGCATTGGACATGCGTCGCCGCAAGGTCCAGCGCCTGCAGGAAGCCCAGGCAGGTGGCATTCACGTCGAAGGCCGGAATGCCGGACCCGGCCAGCCCCAGCCGTTCCTGCACCAGCGCCGCGGCCGGGGGCCCCGGCTGGCCCGACACCCCGCAGGCGCCCAGGATCATGTCCAGATCCGCCGGCTTGCAGCCCGCCATCTCCATCGCCCGCCGCGCCGCCTCGGCGCCCATGAACGCAGTCGTCTCGTCCGGCATGGCGACATGGCGGGCGGCGATGCCGCAACGGGCTTCGCATTCGCCCCGCTCCCAGCCCATGCGGTCGTCGATATCGGTCGAAAGCAGGACCGTCGCGGGCAGGTAACTGCCGGTCCCGGTAATCGTGAGGTTGATCTGAGGCATCTTCGGGCACCATTAATGAACAATGTTCACTAACGTTGACAACCGCGCCGATTTCTGTCAAGTCTATTTTTGAACACAGTTCAGGAACATCATGGCCAGACCCAGGCAATACGATCACGACGCCCTGCGCAGCCGCACGATCGAAGCGGCCAAGCTGCTTCTGGAGGAGGGCGGGCCGACGGCGCTGACCGCCCGCGCCCTGGCAAGCGCGGTCAAGACCACCCCCGGCACCATCTACAACCTGTTCGACAGCATGAGCGCCGTGCTGCAGGAGGTGAACCGGCAGGCGCTGGTCGATCTGGCCATTGCCGTGGATGCGGTGCACGAGACCGATCCGCGCGCGCGGCTGCTGGCGCTGGCCGAGGTCTATGTGACCTTCATGCTGGATCGCCGCGCGGTCTGGCGCGCGCTGTTCGAGGGGCCGCGCCTGTCGAACAGTTTTCCCGACTGGTATCTGGCGCAGATCGACGGGCTGATCGGCCGCATCACCCAGCCGGTGGCGGCGCTGCGGCCCAAGGGCGACCCGCGCCTGCTGGCCGAACAACTGCTGCTTTCGGTGCATGGCATCGTGGCGCTGGCGGCCA
Source organism: Paracoccus simplex (assembly GCF_042648325.1). Lineage (NCBI taxonomy): Bacteria > Pseudomonadati > Pseudomonadota > Alphaproteobacteria > Rhodobacterales > Paracoccaceae > Paracoccus > Paracoccus simplex. The sequence continues at coordinate 126,212 of NZ_JBHRXE010000033.1, forward strand.
TCGACCGGCTGGACCTGATCACCCGGCAAAAGCCCATGGTCCTGGCGCATGCGGCGGTCGAGCGCATGATCGCCGCCATCCGCGCCGGGGCCGAGTGACGCCCCGGGGCCGCGGCACCGGCAATCCCGGGCTCGGCCCGCTGCGGACGGGCATTGGCGGTCCGGCAGGCCGGCCTTTGGCCGGCGGTCCCGCGTCAGCCCAACCCGGCCGAAGCGGGCCGGGCGGCGGCGGCGGCGGCGGTGAAAATCCCGCGCGGCTTCCCGCGCCTGCAACGGCTCCAAGCCGGGCAGCGACGCGCCAGCGGCGACGAAAGCCCGCCGTCCTTCTGGCCTACAGCTCTTGCCCGGACCATTTCGCCAGCGACGCCGCCAGGTCGGGATGGTCGCGGGCGGCGTCCTGCAGCGACTCGCCCGCCGCCGCCGCCGCCCAGGCGCGCCGGATCGCCCGCACGCCGGCCGCCGGGCCGTTCGGATGGCCGTGGATGCCGCCGCCGCCCAGATACATCAGGTCCAGCGTGCGCCCGGTGCGCCGATAGGTTTCGACCGCCTGCCCGCCCCATTGCCCGGAACAGACCACCGGCAGCGGCCGGTCGGCCTCGGAGAAGATCGGCGTCATCACGTCGCCGAAGGACCGCACGAAACTGTCGTCCGGTTCCCAGTATTTGGCGCCTATCCCGTTGATCTGGAACTGATCGACGCCCAGCAGGCGCCAGATCTTCTGATAGGCGCGGAATTCCATCCCCAGGGCCGGGTGGCGGGTCAGGATGTCCCAGCCGTTCCGATGCGCGTGCAGGCACAGTTGCGAGCGCTTGCGCAGGAAGGCCATGCCACCATGGCCGACAGAGTTGATATTGACCACCGCCGCATTGCCACCCCACGCCGCCACATGGTCGTGGTTGCGCATCATCTGGTCCGGATCGGCCGAGGAGATGCCAAAGGCATACATCACCCTTTTGCCGGTCCTGTCGGCATGGCGTTCGATCTCCGGCATGATCGCCTCGACGCGGGCGGCCAGCGGCGAATAGCCGGGCGACATCAGCTTTTCATCGTCCTTGATGAAATCGACGCCCGCCTCGCACAGGGTCCGGACGACCCGGGCGGTATCCTCGGGCGAGAGGCCCAGCGAAGGCTTGATGATCGAGGCGATCATCGGCCCCTCGGCCACGCCCATCAGCCGGCGCGACCCGGCGATGCCGAATTGCGGGCCGGGATGGCAGGCAAAGGCGGGCGGCAGGTCGAAATCCATCACCCGCACGCCGGTCAGCCCGCGCGCGGCATAGACCCCGCCCACGGCGATGGTCATCAGCGCGGCGATATCGGTGCCGACGGCGTCCAGCGGCCAGGCGATCGTCACATCGGCGCGGTGGAACGGGCCGGGCGCCTCGGACGGGAAGCCGGGGCGGTCCGCGTCGGGCAGCGGCACGATCCGCTCGACGCGGGCGGCATGGCGGGCTTTCAGCGCCTCGGTCTCGCCCGGCAGCTCGGTGAAGGTGCCGGTGGACTGGTCGGCGGCGATCCTGGCGGCCATCGCCTCGATGCTGCCCGGCGTCTCGATGCGATAGGTGACGCGGATAGGGTCGGTCATGGCTCTCACTCTCTCCTGTCGCCGCCGCCGGCGCGGATCCAGCCGAAATAATCCTCGGACCCCATCTGCCCGCCCTTCAGGGCGATCTCCAACCCGTCATGCGGGCCGTCGCCGAAGGCCTGGCACAGCGCCGCGCCGGGAATGGTCGGCGCGCGGGCGACAAGCGCCGACAGGCCAAGCTGCCGCATCCCGTGCCCCGAAGTATCGCCGCCCGAGATCACCGCGCGGCGGATGCCGGTGGCGCGCAGCGTCGCGTCCAGGATGCGGCCCAGCGATTCGCCGATGCGGCGGTTGGCGGCGGCCGGGTCCATGCCGCTGCGCGAAAGCGCATCGCGAAAGGCGTCGACCTGCGGGCCTTCGCCGGATGCGGAATGGACCAGCGGGCTTTGGCCGGCCTGCGCGGCGGCGATGGCGGCCTGGGTCAGGCGCGTTTCCTCGGCCGTCCGGTCGGCATCGCCGCCGGTCACGGCCCGGGCGTCGAAGGGCAGCAGCGCGAATCCGTTCCGCCCCGCCCAGCCCAGTTGCCGCGCCGTGATGGGCGAGACCGAGCCCGACACCGCCACGATCCGGTCGGCAGGCGGCAGGGCTTCGGGGGCCCGCACGCGCGGGATGGCGCCGCTGGCCTGCCAATGCCGGACCAGCGCATATTCGACGCCCTGGCTGCCGGCGACGAAACCCAGAGCGGCGCGGTTTTCCCAGATCAGCCGCCCGGCGGCGGTTTCGCTGACCGGCCCCATGCTGTCGAGGGACAGGATGCGGGCGCCCGAGGCCAGGGCGGTTTCCACGGCCTGCGGATCGGCCAGGCCCTCCAGGTCGATCAGCGCCGAGCGCAGCCCGGTCTGCGCCGCCAGATGCCGCAGCAGGTCGGATTCGGCCATCGGCGTCACCGGATGGCGGGACATGACCGGATGGCGGTCCAGCCGGAACACGCCGTCCAGCGTGCCCGCGAACAGATGCCCGAAGGCCTGATAGCGGCGCATCTGCGGGGCCGCGGTCAGCAGCGGCACCGCCCTGGCCGGGCGGATGCGCAAGCCGATCTCGATCGCCGCACCGATCGACCCCGACAAGGCCGAGGAATCGAAGGTCGAGCAGATCTTGTAATGCAGGATCGGCGCCTTCAGCCCGTCAAGCCAGCGAAGCGGCGCCGGCAGGCTCTGCGCCATCCAGGCCGGGTCGTGGCTGCGCGCGGTGGTGGCGATGCCCACGCCCCGGCAATCCGCAAAGCGCGCGGCCAGGCCGGGCGACGGGATGCCGGTGAACAGGACCGCGGGCAGGCCGGCGAATTCCAGCACCTCCATCACCGCCGCCGATCCGGTGAAGTCGTCGCCCAGCCATGTCACCCACGGCGCCTCGGTCATCGAATCCTCCCCTTGACAGCCTTTCTTTGTTATTATCTCATCATACCAGTTTGGCAAGGATGATTCCTGCAAGAGGGGAAACCGGAATGACGAAAGTTGCCTTGTTCGGGGCAGGTGGAAAGATGGGCGTGCGCCTGTCCACGAACCTTGCCAGGACCGATTTCGACGTGGCCCATGTCGAGGTCAGCGCAGAGGGCCGCGCCCGGCTGAAGGCGGAACTGGGCCTTGACTGCGTGGATTCCGCCGCCGCGCTCTTGGGCGCCGAGGTGGTGATCCTGGCGGTGCCCGACACGGTGATCCGCAAGGTCGCGGCGGCGGTGGTGCCGCAGGTGGCGCCGGGCACGATGATCGTGGTGCTGGACGCCGCCGCGCCTTTCGCGGGCCACCTGCCGGAACGCGCCGACGTGACCTATTTCGTCAGCCATCCCTGCCACCCACCGATCTTCAATGACGAGGACACGCCGGAAGGCCGGGCCGACCATTTCGGCGGCGTCGCCGCCAAGCAGGGCGTGGTCAACGCGCTGATGCAGGGCCCGCGCGCGCATTACGAGCTGGGCGACCGCATCGCCCGCGCCATCTATGCCCCCGTCGCCCGCAGCTATGAAGTCACCGTCAAACAGATGGCCATGCTGGAACCGGGCCTGTCGGAAACCGTCTGCGCCTCGCTGCTGATGGTCATGCGCGAGGCGATGGACGAGGTCGTGGCGCGCAGCGGCGTCAGCAAGGAATGCGCCCGCGACTTCCTGCTGGGCCACATGAACATCCTGGGCGCGGTGGTCTTCGAGGAACGCCAGGGCCAGTTCTCGGACGCCTGCAACAAGGCGATCGAATTCGGCAAGCCCATGCTGATGCGCGACGACTGGAAGAAGGTGCTGGAATGGGACGAGGTCGCCGCCAGCATCGAGCGGATTACCTAAGGGATCATTATCTTATCATACCTGTTGACAAGATAATGATTCGCCAGCAGCTTGAAACGGTCAGAGAGGAACCGGCATCCGTCCGGCTGACCCAAGGGAGGAAAACATGAAACTGACCCGCCGGCTGATGATCTCGGCCTTTGGCCTTGCCATGACCGTGGCCGTGCCGTCCTTTGCCGCGGCCGAGGGGCTGATCGCGATCATCACCCCCAGCCACGACAACCCCTTCTTCAAGGCCGAGGCGGTGGGCGCCGAAGCCAAGGCCAAGGCGCTTGGCTACGAGACGGTGGTGATGGTCCATGACGACGACCCGAACAAGCAGCTGGAACTGTTCAACACCGCCATCGCCCAGGGCGCGAAAGCCATCATCCTGGACAATGCCGGGGCCGACGCCACCGTCGCCGCCGTGCAGGCCGCCAAGGATGCGGGCATCCCGTCCTTCCTGATCGACCGCGAGATCAAGGAATCCGGCATCGCCGTCAGCCAGATCGTGTCGAACAACTATCAGGGCGCGCAGCTGGGGGCCGAGGAATTCGTCCGGCTGATGGGCGAGACAGGCAAATATGCCGAGCTTCTGGGCCGCGAGGCGGACACCAACGCAGGCATCCGCTCCTCGGGCTATCACGACATCATCGACCAGTATCCCGACATGGCGATGGTCGCCCAGCAGACCGCCAACTGGTCGCAGACCGAAGCCTATACGGTGATGGAGACGATGCTGCAGGCCAATCCCGACATCAAGGGCGTGATCTCGGGCAACGATACCATGGCCATGGGGGCCTGGGCGGCGCTGGAGGCGGCGGGGCGGACCGACGTGATCGTGGTCGGGTTCGACGGCTCGAACGACGTGCGCGATTCCATCAAGGCGGGGGGCATCAAGGCAACCGTGCTGCAGCCGGCCTATCGCCAGGCGCAGCTGGCGGTGGAACAGGCCGACCAGTATCTGAAAACCGGCTCGACCGGGGTGGATGAAAAGCAGCTGATGGACTGCATCCTGATCAGCGCCGAGAATGCCGACAAGCTGGAAACCTTCGCCCTGGCCGAGTGATCCACCACCGGCCCGGCGCATGGCCGCCGGGCCGCATTCCCGATAGACCCGGAGTCCCGCATGATGCGCGCGATGACCGCGATCCTTGGCCTGTCTCTGGCCATGACGGCGCTTGGCGCCTGCAAGATCGTCCCCAATCCCGAACCCGGCAGCCAAGGCGCCGCGGCCCAGACCGACGACGCGCGCATGGCCGCCAAGGCAGGCGAGATCTATGCCGCGCAACTGGTCCCCCATGTCGCCCGGAAGGCCATCGACCTGCCCGTGCTGACTGCCGCCCTGCAAGGCGGGCTCGACGCCGCGGGCCGGGCGCATGGCATCCGCCCGCAGGCCGAGGGCAGTCCCTGGAACTTCCTGGTCAAGGGCCAGGGCACCGTGGTCGGGGCCGATCGCCAGTCCCGCGCCGCCACCATGGCGCTGGACACGACCGGCGACGGGCAGGCCGACGTGACCATCCAGCTTGGCCCGGTCGTCAAGGGCACCGCGCTGCGCGATGCCGCGGACTTCATCGTCTTCACCGACTACCGCGACCAGATCGAATTCGCGAAGCTCGCCCGCGCGTTGAACGACCGCGCCCATCAGGCGATCCAACTGCCCGAGGGCGACCTGACCGGCCAGAGCTTCCGCTTCGAGGGCGCGACCACCCTGCGCAGCGCCTCGGACCCCCTGCTGGTGGTGCCGACCGTCCTGGAAGCCGCGCCATGACGCATGGCATCGGCCTGCAGATCCGCGGCGGCACCAAGGTCTATCCCGGCACCCGGGCGCTGAAGGGCGTCGATTTCGACCTGCGCATGGGCGCCGTCAACGTGCTGGTGGGCGAAAACGGTGCCGGCAAGTCCACGATGATGAAGGTCATCGCCGGGGTCGAGCAATTGACCGAGGGCCGGATCCTGATGGACGGAAAGCCCGTGCATTTCAGCGATACCGACGATGCCCGCCGCCACGGCATCGGCATCGTGTTCCAGGAACTGAACCTGTTCCCGAACATGACGGTCGCGGAAAACATCTTCATCAACCGCGAGATCACCCGCGGCCGCATCGACATCGACAGGGCCGCGCAGCGCCAGGCCACGCGCGCCCTGATGCGGCGGCTGGAACATGACATCGACCCCGACGCGATGGTCGGCGACCTGCGCGTCGGCCAGCAGCAGATCATCGAGATCGCGAAAAGCCTGGCCCAGGATGCCCGCATCCTGATCCTGGACGAGCCGACCTCGGCGCTTTCCGCCGCCGAGGTCGAGATCCTGTTCCGCGTCATTGCCGACCTGAAGAAGCAGGGCGTCGGCATCGTCTATATCTCGCACCGGCTGGAGGAGCTGATCCGCATCGGCGACTACATCACCGTGTTGCGCGACGGCACGATCACCGGGGCGCGGTCGATGCAGGGCGTCGATGTGGACTGGATCGTCCGCGCCATGATCGGCGAGGCGTCCAGGGATTTCGCCAAGGACATCGACCACCCCTATGGGCCCGAGATCTTCCGGGCCGAGGAGGTGACCCTGCCCCGCCCCGGCGGCGGCATGGCGGTGGACCATGTCAGCATGAGCCTGCGCGCCGGCGAGATCCTGGGCGTCTATGGCCTGATGGGCGCCGGCCGCAGCGAGTTCCTGGAATGCGTGATCGGCCGCCACCCCCATGCCGGCGGGCGCATCTGCGTGGACGGCAAGCCGCTGAAGGCGAAAACCGTCGCCGGCCGCATCCGGTCGGGCATCGCCCTGATCCCCGAGGATCGCAAGAACGACGGGTTGGTGCAGATCCTGTCGATCCGCGAGAACATGACGCTGTCGTCGCTGGGCGAATTCACCACCGGCTTCCACATGGACCTGGCCGCCGAACGCGGCACGGTGCGCGATTTCGTGCGTCGCCTGACGGTCAAGATCGCCTCGATGGAAAACCCGGTCTCCAGCCTGTCGGGCGGCAACCAGCAGAAGGTGGTGATCGGCAAGGCGCTGATGACCAAACCCAAGGTGCTGCTGATGGACGAGCCGTCGCGCGGCATCGACATCGGCGCCAAGGCCGAGGTCTTCCGCACCATGCGCAAGCTGGCGGCCGAGGGGCTGGGCATCGTCTTCGTCACCTCGGACATCGAGGAGCTGATGGCGCTGTCCGACCGCATCGTGGTCATGTCGAACGGCCGCGTCACCGGCGAATTCGACCGCAAGGACGCCACCGAAACCCTTGTCATCGCCGCCTCGGCCAAGGGCCACGCGCCCACCCCATCCAAGGAGCATGCCGCATGACCCATGCCGCCACCGACACCGCGCCGCAAGCGGGGTCCGCCAGCCTGCTGCTTCTGCTGCTGAAGGCCCGGACCTTCATCGCCCTGATCCTGGTCTTCGCCTTCTTCGCCTTTGCCGCGCCGAACTTCCTGTCCACCGCGAACATGGTCATCATGTCGAAGCATGTCGCGCTGAACGCCTTCCTGGCGATTGGCATGACCTTCGTCATCATCTCGGGCGGGATCGACCTGTCGGTCGGCTCCATCGTCGGGCTGTGCGGCATGGTCGCGGGCTGGCTGGTGCTTTACGGCATCGACCCCGGCCTTGGCTGGTCGATCCAGTTCAACACCATCGAGATCTGCCTGATCGTGATGGCGGTCGGCGTGCTGATCGGCGCGGTGAACGCCTTCCTGATCACCAGGCTGAACGTGGCGCCCTTCATCGCCACGCTGGGCACGCTTTATGTCTGCCGGGGCGCGGCGATGCTGTTTTCCGACGGGCGGACCTTTCCGAACCTGAACGGCAATGCCGAATACGGCTCGGACAGCTTCCGGCTGATCGGCGCGGGGACGGTCCTGGGGCTGCCGGTCTCGATCTGGATGCTGATCGCGGTGGCGGTGATCGCCGCCTATATCGCGCGGCGCACGCCCTTGGGCCGCTATGTCTATGCGGTCGGCGGCAACGAGCGCGGCGCGGCGCTGTCGGGGGTCAGGGTCAACCGCATCAAGTTCTTCGTCTACATGTTCAGCGGGCTTTGCGCAGCGATCGTCGGCCTGATCATCTCGTCGCAACTGGTCGCCTCGCATCCCGCCACCGGCCAGGCCTTCGAGCTGAACGCCATCGCCGCGGCGGTGCTGGGCGGCACCTCGATGTCGGGCGGGCGCGGGCGGATCGGCGGCACCATCGTCGGCGCCTTCGTGATCGGCGTCCTGTCGGACGGGCTGGTGATGATGGGGGTGTCGTCCTTCTGGCAGACGGTCATCAAGGGGCTTGTCATCATCGCCGCCGTCGTGGTCGATCAGGCACAACAGAAGCTGCAGGCGCGGGTGGCGCTGCAGGCCGAGGCGGGGAAGTGACATGAAGGGTGCCTTGATCGGCTGCGGGTTCTTCGCGCAGAACCAGATGCATGGCTGGGCCGGGATCGAGGGCGTCCGGATCGTGGCCGTCTGCGACCGCGACCCCGCCCGGCGCGAGCAGACCACGGCCCGCTTCGGCGCCCGCCCCTATGCCGATGCCGCCGCGATGCTGGCGGCGGAAGCGCTGGATTTCGTGGATATCGCCACCACCGTCGCCGCGCACCGGCCCCTGGTGGACCTGGCCGCCCGGGCGGGGCTGCATGTCATCTGCCAGAAGCCTTTCGCCGAGACGATGACGGATGCCCGCGCCATGGTCGCCGCCGTCGATGCGGCGGGAAAGATCCTGATGGTGCACGAGAATTTCCGCTGGCAATCGGCCGTCCGCGCCGCCATCGGCGCCGTGCGGGCCGGCGCCATCGGCACGCCGTTCTTCGGCCGCGTCAGCTTCCGGTCGGGCTATGACGTGTTCTCGGGCCAGCCCTATCTGGCGACCGATCCGCGCTTCATCATCCAGGATCTGGGCATCCATATCCTGGACGTGGCCCGCGCCCTGTTCGGCGACGTGGCGACGCTTTCGGCCACCACGCGGCGGATGAACCCGGCCATCCGCGGCGAGGACGTGGCGACCATGCTGCTGGAGCATGAGAGCGGCGCGACCAGCGTCGTCGATTGCTCCTATGCCACCCGGCGGATGCCCGAGACCTTCCCGGAAACGCTGCTGGAGATCGACGGCGACACGGGCACGCTGCGGCTGGATGCCGGCTATCGGCTGCTGATCCAGACGAAGGCCGAGGAGGTCCGCGATGTGGCGCCCCCGGTCCTGCCTTGGGCGGAACGGCCCTGGCACAACATCCAGGAAAGCGTGCAGATCATCCAGCAGCATTTCGTCGATTGCCTGCGGGCGGGGGTGCAGCCGGAAACCTCGGGGCATGACAACCTGAAGACGCTGGCCTTGGTGGAAGCCGCCTATCGGTCGGCGGCGGACCGCTCGCGCATCGACATGCGGGCGCCGCAATGGACCTGACCCTGCTCTACGGCACCGACAAGCCGCCGCACCGGGGCGAGGTGCTGCGCGCGGGCGACGCCGCGGTGACGCTGGAGGCCGGGCGGTTGCGCCACCTGCGCGTCGGCGGGGTCGAGGCCATTCGCGGCCTGTCCTTCCTGGTCCGCGACCGCGACTGGGGCACGGTCGCGCCTGCGATCACCGAACTGGCCATGGCCGGCGGGCGTGTCAGCTATGCCGCCCGCTATGACATGGGCGGCGGCAGCCTCGTTGCGCGGATCGCGCTGAGCCTGACACCGGACAGCCTGACCGCCGAGGTGGTGGCGACGGCCCACGGCACCGTGGAAACCAACCGCGCGGGCTTCACCGTGCTGCATCCCATCCAGGGCGTGGCCGGCGCCCCGGTCCGGGTCGGCCATTCCGACGGCAGCACCGAGAAGACGCGCTTTCCCGCGCTGATCGCGCCCTGGCAACCCTTCACGGACATCGCCTCGCTGACCCATCAGGCGGGCGGATTGCGCATCGACTGCCGGTTCGAGGGCGACGTCTTCGAGATGGAGGACCAGCGCCAATGGGGCGATGCGTCCTTCAAGACCTACAACCGCCCGCTGGCCCTGCCCTGGCCCTATGCGATCCGCGACGGCGCGACGCTGCGGCAGGCGGTACGGATTTCCTGGACCCCCGCCGCCGCCGATGCCGCGCCGCCGATCCGGGCCGAGGTGACGGGGGCGCGGTTCCCGCAAACCGCGCTTGTCCTGACCGCCGCCGACGCGCGCCGCGCCGCGGCCCGCCCCGAGGCGCTGCGCCGCATCGGCCCCCAGCGCCTGCTCTGCCATCTGGACATCGCCGCAGGCCACGGGTTGTCCGAACTGCGCGGCTTCGCGGCGCTGCAGGCCGCCCTGCCCGATCTGGCCTATGACCTGGAACTGATCGCCGCCTGCCCGCCCGATGGCGACCTGGCGGCGGAATTTGCCGGCTATGCCGCCGATCTGGCAGCCTCCGGGTTCCGCCCCGCCTCCATCATGACCTGCCCCTCGGTCGACCGGCAATCGACGCCGCCGGGATCGGACTGGCCGCCCTGCCCGCCGCTGGAAAGCGTCCATGCCGCCGCCCGTGCCGCCTTTCCGGGCACGACCCTGGGCGGCGGCATGGCGAGCTTTTTCCCCGAGCTCAACCGCAAGCGCCCGCCCGCCGATGCCTGGGATTTCGTGACCCACGGCCTTTGCCCCATCGTCCATGCCGCCGACGACCTGTCGGTGGTCGAGACGCTGGAGGCGGTGCCGCATATCCTCGCCTCGGCCCGCGCCATCATCGGCGGCCGGGACTATCGGCTGGGACCGTCCACCCTTGCCATGCGGCAGAACCCCTATGGCAGCCGCACCATCCCGAATCCCGGCCGCGACCGGGTCTGCATGGCCGATGACGACCCCCGCCAGGACGGCGCCTTCGCCGCCGCCTGGACCCTGGGACTGGCGGCCAGCATCGCGCCCGCGGGCGTGACGGTCTGGACGCCCGCCGCGCTTTACGGCCCGCGCGGGCTGGTGCGCGCGGATGGCGCGCTGCGCCCGGTCGCGGCGGTGGTGCAGGCCCTGGCGGCGCAGGCGGGCCAGCCCCTGCGCGGCGCCACGCTGGCGGACGGCCGGGCCGAGCTGGCCTTCGACGGCGTCACGCTGACCGCCCGCCTGACGCCGGACGGTCCCGAGCCCTTCGGCTGGCAAAGCCGCCCGCCTTCGCCTAAATCTTGACGAAAGACCGCAGCCAAGAGCCAGGACCATGAAACACGACCAGCTTGCCAGCCCCGACCGGATCACCCGTCGCAAGCTGTCCGACCAGGTCTTCGACCGGCTGCGCGAGATGATCGCCGGCGGCGAACTGCCCCCCGGCGCCCCCATGCCGTCCGAACGCGACCTGATGGAGCGCTTCGGCGTCGGCCGCCCCGCCGTGCGCGAGGCGCTGCAGCACATGCACACCATGGGCCTGATCACCATCAGTCATGGCGAACGCAGCCGCGTGAACGAGCTTTCGGCCGGCAGCGTGCTGGCGCGCGTCGACGACGTGGCGCGGATGCTGCTGTCCTCGGAACCCGAGCAGCTTGAGCATCTGAAGCAGGCGCGGCGCATGTTCGAATGCGGGCTGGTGCGGGTGGCGGCGGAAAACGCCACCGCGCAGGACGTGCGCGACCTGCGCGAACTGGTGGGCGAGCAGCGCGCCCGCATCGGCGATGCCGAGGCTTTCGTGACCGCCGACATGGCCTTTCACAGCCGGATCGCGCAGATCTCGGCGAATCCGATCCTGGTCGCGACCAGCCAGGCGATGCTGCGCTGGCTGCTGCAATATCACGGCGTCTTGCTGCACTGGTCGGGCAAGGAAAAGGTCACGCTGCAGGAACACGACCAGATCGTGGACCTGATCGCCGCCCGCGATGCCGACGGCGCGGTGGCGGCGATGCAGGCGCATCTGGACCGCTCGAACCCGCTTTACCGCCATGCGAATGCGGCGCATTGATCCGCCCGGGACCGGGGGGCCCTAACCCTCCAGCGCGCGGCCGAAGAGCGCCACCGCCACGAGACCCGCCAGAACCAGCGCAAGGCTCGCCGTCAGGGAAACCGCCTGGGCCAGGAAGCCGATCAGCGCCGGGCCCAGCAGGATCCCGGCATAGCCCATCGAGATCACCCGGGACAGCGAACGCCCGCCGTCCCGGGCCCCCAGCGCGCCGGCGGCCGAGAAGATCAGCGGGATGACATTCGCCATCGCCAGCCCGCTGCAGGCAAGCGCCGCAAAGGCCAGATCGACCGAGCCCGACAGCAGGAACGCCGCCATGGAAACCGCCACCGCGATCACCGAGATCCGGAACAAGCGCGGCGGCCCCAGGGCACGGTTGGCCCGGTCCCCCAGCAGCCGGCCCACCAGCATCATGCCCGCAAAGATCGCATATCCGGCCGCGCCGATGCTTTCCGAGGTGCCGATCACCCGCACCAGATAGACGGCCGCCCAGTCCATGATCGCGCCCTCCGCCAGGAAGATCACGAAGGCCAGCGCGCCAAGCGCCAGCGCCGCCGCGCCGGGCCTGGCCCGGCTTCTGGCGCTCGGGGCGGCTTCTGCCGGCCCGGCCGGGGCGGCGGTGGTGCGGGGAAACATCGCCGCCGCGATCACCAGGATCACGCCGCCCGACAGCGACAGGATGGCGCCGTTCCCGACGCCGCCCTGCGCCAGCGCCGCATAGGCCAGCGCACCGATCAGCGTGCCGGCGCTGAACATGGCGTGAAACGAGGACATGACCGGCCGCCTGGCGCGGCGTTCAAGGCTGGATGCCTGGCTGTTCATCGCCACATCCAGCGCCCCGAAGACCAGCCCGGCAAGGCTTGCCAGCACCATCGCCGCGGCCATCTGCGTCACCCAGCCGATGCCGACGATGCCCAGCCCGAACAACCCGGCCGCGATCACCGAAAGCCGCTCGGCCCCGATGCGGGCGATCACCGCCGGCGCGTTGGTCATCGCCAGGATGGCGCCGGCGGCAAAGGACAGCAGAACCAACCCCAGCGCGCCTTCGTCCAGCCCCGCCCGCCGCCCCAGCGCCGGCAGGTTGGCGCCCCAGCCGCCGATGCCGAGGCCGCCGGCCAGAAAGCACGCCGACAGGGTGATCCGCTCGCGCCGGGGGAAATCTGTTTCGGTCAATGAGCGCCCCCCTTGGCCTGGACATCCTGAAGCGCAAGGCGCTGCAGAAATGCCCTGATCCCGGCAGCGGCCCCGAACGGCCATGCTGATTCTGCCGGCGGTCGCGCGCCGCTTCACCGGCCGACATAGCCCGTCGCCCCGATCGCATCCAGCCCTTCGTGAAGGCCGCTGTTTTTTGACCTTTCCATGTGCGTCCTGATGTGTCGCAACGGGGACAGCGCGCCGGTGTTTCTGCGGGTTATGGAGGGGCATGACCCCCGGGCGCGGTGCGGGCGGCCGCGCGCCCCCTTTCTGGAGCATGACGATGTCCGACGCAGAAA